>DCGT01000015.1:836-13196 GCA_002315315.1 Faecalibacterium sp. UBA1771 | reverse complement strand
GCCAACTTTGAGGGCGAGTGCAGCGAGGTCGGTATGTATCTTGCCATGTCTCGCGTAGCTTTCCGTGAAGGCTATCCCGAAATCGGTATGTATTGGGAAAAGGCGGGTCTTGAAGAGGCCGAGCACGCCGCCAAGTTCGCCGAGCTTCTCGGAGAGGTCGTAACCGATTCCTCCAAGAAGAATCTGCAGATGCGCGTTGACGCCGAGAACGGTGCCACTGCCGGCAAATTCGAGCTTGCCAAGCTCTGCAAGCAGTATGGTCTCGATGCTCTGCATGACACCATTCACGAGATGGCTCGTGACGAGGCTCGTCACGGCAAGGCTTTCGCCGGTCTGCTTCAGAGATATTTCGGCTGATTTCCGAATAATTCGGTACAAAAGCGGATATATGTCAGAACATATATCCGCTTTTTAATACACTGTATTCGATAATAAGTTCTATTACTAAATTATAAATATACGAGGTAAAAATGAGAACAATAGTCACCTACGATACTCATCACGGAACGGCAAAAAGACTCGCTGAAATAATTGCAAACAAGCTCGGCTGTAACTGTATCGACGTCGATACTCCTTTTATGGCAGAGGATGAAACCTCTTATGATGCAATCGTACTCGTGTTCGGATTCAGAGGTCCGTACACCGCACAGCTCACCAAGCTTTTCCTGAACCGTATGGCGGGCAAGCTCGCCAACAAGCACGTCATCGTTGTCGGCGAGGGAATATTCTCCGACAAGGAGTTTCCGTCGGTCGCTGACAGTCTCAAAGAGCTTGCTAAGCCGCTGTCATTCCACAGCTACTTTACAAAAGGCGAGCTTCGCATGAACACACTGACCTTTGAAGAATCGCATCTTCTCGGCAAATTTGCGGAGCTTACCGGTATGAAGCTTGCCGATATGGGTGAATTCAGCGAGACAGAGGCAGGCAAAATTGCCGACAACATCTCGGAATTCCTTGCCGGTGCTCCCGTGGTGGAAGCCGAGGTTCAAAAGCGCTGGGTCTGCTCGGTCTGCGGATATATTCACACCGGTGACAACCCGCCGGAGGAGTGCCCGACCTGTCACCAACCGTCAACCGCCTTTAAGCCTCTTTCGTAACATAACCGATAAAAACAAGGCAATGTATTTTCTCTGACCTGAGCGTCTTTGAAATACATTGCCTTTTATTTTTACCGTTTTAGCAATTTCAATGCTTGTACAGTTATCCTTACAAAAACCCGACTTATTGCGAAATCACGGTCTTATACGATTAATACGGGAAGGTAACGAGACCGTAGATGAAGATTGCAGTTACGACTACCGGTGCAAAATACTTGAAGAAAAACTTCATCCAACCCTGAACCTTCAAGCCCTTGCCGGCGTTGGCTTCGGCAACGAAGGCGTCCCATCCGATACCGTAGCGCAGTGTTACGAAAACAAGGTAAATGATGGAGCCGAACGACTGAATGATATTCTCTACCGTGAAACCGCAGAAATCACTTACGCCGTCACCGGGGGCGGAGCAGTTGAATATCTTGAAGTTGTAAAGAATATTTCCCGACAAAGCCATAGGCATACAAAGGATAATCATTACGACTGCGAGAATCAGACATCCCTTTTTACGACTCCAGCCGGTGTATTCTCGCACCATCTGAAGAATGTTCTCAAATACTGCAAACACGGTGGACATTGCGGCGAAAATCATAAACAGGAAGAACAGCGCACCCCAAACACGACCGCCGTTCATATTGTTAAATACCGATACCATGGTTGTGAAAAGGAGCTTGGGTCCCGCGTCAACCGATATGCCGTAGGTGAAGGCGGCGGGGAAAATGATGACACCGGCGAGAATGGCAACGAGGGTATCGAGAGCGATTATGTTGACCGACTCACCGAGCAGTGTGCGTTCCTTTTTGATGTAGCTGCCGAAAATTGCCATAGAGCCCATACCGAGCGAGAGGCTGAAGAATGCCTGATTCATGGCGGCAACAACCGTCTTGCCGGTGATGACCGAAAAATCGGGCTTGAGATAGAAGGTCATACCTTCCTTGGCACCGTCAAGAGTCAGACTGTGTACGGCAAGGATTACAAGCAGTGCGAGCAGCGCAAGCATCATATACTTATTAACCTTTTCCAATCCGCCCTGCAGTGAGAATGAAAGCACGAAAAATCCGACCACAACAACAAGCACCATAAAGCCGATGTTGACGCCGATATTCGAGGCGGTCGCCTCGTATGTAAGCGTCTCGGTATTTCCGGAGATAAATCTGATAAGATAGTGGAAGAAATATCCTGCAATTGTCGTGTAGAACATCATCAGCATAATATTGCCGAGAAGAGCGAGCGGTCCCATAAGGTGCCACTTCTGACCGGGCTTTTCAAGCTTGTTGAACATTTTGAGCGGGCTTGCCTGAGCGGCTCTGCCGATGGTAAGCTCAGCGGTCATAACGGGCAGTCCGAGCAGAACGAGCGCAAGAACATAAAGCAGTACAAAAGCGCCGCCGCCGCTTGTGCCGACACGCCACGGGAACTTCCACACATTTCCCAATCCTATGGCGCAGCCTGCCGAAAGCAGAATAAAGCCGAGTCTGCTGCCAAGGCTCTCTCTGTTATTATCCATTTTTTGATTCCTCCTGCAAAATGACACACATAATATTATGTGTTTATTATTGTATCAATTTAGCACATAAAACCGATGATGTAAAGTAAAATGTAAATTTTTTTCTCAAATTACATAAATTAATTAAACTTTGTTCATAATTTGTTGTTTTATGAGATGTCGTCTTATGATATAATTTCATTAAAAATAAGATTTGCAGTCATTTACGGTACAGTTCCGATAGGAGAATAAAATGGAAGGTCAAAGCAGAAACGTCAATCCGAATCCCGAAAAAGCAAAATGGTTTGAAAGCTTTAAAGCCGAGCTTGTCAAAAACGGTATCGACATCAACAACCGCGCTCACACCATGCTTATTCGCGGTTATGATTTTGAAAAAGCCGTTGCACCCGACGGTAAGGATATCATCAACGATGAGGGAGCACCGGTAAGCATTGAGAAAAATGTCATCTTCGGCGCACCTGACGGAATTAAATTCGACAGCGAAAAGATGAGTATATCGCAATACGCATCCGGGTTTAAGGCGATTTCGGAATTTAATGCCGACGATATTGACAAGCTGTATACCTACGCTTCAAATTACGCCGGCAACCAGGGTCTTTATTTCTGCGGTACCGACGCTCAATTCGAAACCCACTCCCGTATGGTTTTCGTGAATTCAAAGGGTGAGGCGGGTGTATCTTCAACCCTTGAGAATTTCGGACTTATGCCAGATAACGAGTTTTTCCCCGATTATCCCGGTCCCGACGGTCAAACCGATATTTTCAATTCCGTGAGCAATCATGCGTCCAACAAAAACGTCTTGTTGGAATACGGCAATCAAATGGGATATGAGAACGCCACTCAGGTGATTTTCGACAATTCCGTAATGTATGAGATTACGAGGGACTTTTTAGAAAATCCCGAAATGTACGCAAATACAGATGCAAGCTTGATTAGACAAAGCAGACTTTCGGACAACTACAAGGCAGACCTCGGTCTTATCGAGGGCGAAGCGCTTTATTCTCTTCACCGCGGTATCGGCTCCGAGCGCGGAACGATGCAGCTGCTCAGAACAGCCTACGGTGACGGCTTTAATTTCAATGACCTGAAGGATAAGCTCAGCAGCGGTCTTATACGTTCCACCGACGGAACAAAAATTAAAATCCATACCTCTGATGAGGACAACATTCTCGCCGTTGCAGACCTTTTGGAAACAGGCACGGTAGTTTTGTTTGACCGTACCTATGATAACAACAACAAACCCGTCGAAAAGCGTATCGGTCATCTGTCGTCGGGCGACAACGGTATGAAATTCCGTCCCGACACACCCACCAAGACAAACCATTACCAATTTTATGATGACCCCAATGAAATATTCGAGCCTGCCGATATCAGCGATCAGCTTAAAGCTTTCGTCACAAATCTGAAGCAGTGCTTTGATGATGCCGGACTCGATATGTCAAAGGCGGAGGACCGTGTCTGCATAAAAATGACCGCCATTCAATTCCATAATATTAACGATATTCGTGATGCCTTCCGAAGCTATGAATTCGACAAGGTCGGAACGGCATACAAGTTTCCCAAGGACTTTTTTGACGCGGCAAACGATTATACCGGCATAGCCAAAGAGGCGTCCAACTGCACCTTTGACTTTAATACCGAAATGCGCAAGATACTTGACGGCACCGCATCTCAGAATACGATTCAGAGAATGTACATTCTTATGAACCGTTCGCAGAACGGCGGTCTGTTCTTCTCCAAGCCGGGAGATTCGCTCGATGACCTTCGACCGATTTATACCGACCAGAACGGTATGACCACGATTGTCCCGCCTCTGTCCAAGGTACAGAACAACACCCTCACACCCGAGGAACAGAAGGCGTTTGACACCGTAAAGGACGCATGGCAGAAAACTTATCCCGATATAAATACGAGGTTTGAAAACTCATCCAACGTATACCTAAGCAACAATTTAATAAACAATTCGAGAATAACCGAGGAGCAAAAGGTAAAATACGCACAGGATCTCAACAATTACAAGAACAGCATAAATGTTGCCATGCTCGACTCTGTTCCCGACCTGCCGCAAAATATACACGAGAGCCTTTCCGGAAAAGCCTACGACCTCAATATGAGCCGTGAGGAATATATCAACACCGTTGCTTCCTATCAAAGAAGAACCGATGCCGATATTAAAGGATTGATAAACGACAACAGCGGCGAGCCTATCAATTTCAGGTCCTTCAGCGGACGCGAACAAAGAGCAAGAGAAAATCTGTCACAGCAGGCTCTCAAGACATTTGCCGGTACGACCTATGACACTACCAATTACAGCAATCAAATTTTCGACAGCGCTCTCGCCAATGACGACCTCACACAGCAGGAGGTCAATGACATAATAAGAGACCGTGACCTTAGGTATATGCTTTTTGACTTTGACAATTCTCCTAACGGTCTTGAGAGAAATACACTTATTGCCCGTATGTACGTCGGCAACGGCGTCGGAATAGGCGACGGTCTGTCACCGCAGGACGCCGAAATCACAAAACAGCGTATGCAGGCAGAGGCTATTAATCAGGTGCTTACCGACCTTACGGAACGCGATTATTCCAAATACGAGAATATGACCGACGAACAGCTTGTACAGAATTACGACAGTTTCTCCAAGGATACAAGATGGATTACAATCGCACGCGCACAGCTCACCCGTTTCGAGAACAACCCCTACGTTGACGCCGGATTGATAAAAAAGGCCCGTGACTGCGAAGAGCAGTATTCCGGTATGGTCTGGACAAACATAAACAAAATGGGCTTTATCCAGAGCCAGTATTACAAGCAAATCGACGTCAATCAGATACTCTCGCTTTCGACAGAGCAATCGACTGCACTGTACGGAATAACCGGTATGCACGAAGCCGCAATCATCAATTCACTTTCCAACGCCTACTCTCAGTCATTAGTTGGCGCCGAAAGCAAAATGAGAAGTGTTATCGCCAACAAAGACGGGGTGGAGCCGGCAGATATAAATTTCTACAATGCCAAGGGCGAGCCGCTCAATTCCGAGAGCTTAAAGGATGCTGTCATCAACAAAGAAACCGTATTCGGCGCCGCCTCCTACGGTACTGCCTTCCCCGTACACGCATTCACCTTCAACGGCAACAATGTTGCTCAGGAATCCGATATCTCAAAGCACCGCGATTCCGTCACGGCGGTAAACAGCTCGCGCAAAAATGAGCTTATCGCCAAGGCAAACGAGGGTATCGACCCGAATAGCCCCGAATATATGAAAACGACCGTAGGCAATTTCATACGCAAAGCCAACGGTGTCAATCCCGTTGCCCTTATAACCTCGGCTCTGGATCGTTTTTCCGACAGTATATCCTTTGAATCCGTCAATGTCTCAAATCGGACGGAAAAGTTTCCCCGTGACGATGTCAGACAGGCGTTCGCCGATTTTATCAAAAGCGAAAAGCCGACGATTTCCTTTGAGCGTTTTGCCGAAATTACCGGAATACCCGATGCAAAACGACCGAGCAAGGCTGAAATGCAGCAAAGGCAAGCCTTGACAAATAAGCTGATTGACAATATCGTACAATATAATAAAAACGGTGAAAGCAGCAGGATAGACAAAAAAACGTATGACAAAATAATGGATAACGCAAACGACACCGTTTCCTACCGTCAATTTTCGTCGCTGTTTTTTGACCGCAGACCCGGTCAGGAGGCAAACAACAAAGCTTTAACCGAAAAATTCCTATCATCACCGCAGAATGCAGTGAGTGTCATTGCCGCAAACTTCAAGCGTCTTATTGATGAGACAAACGCCCTTTACGGCAAAATCAACACCGATGAGGATGTTGTCGAAAACTTTGACAGAATATTCGCCCTGGGCAATGCCGCGGGTATGGAATACAATACCCCTATGGAAACGATTATAGCGCGTATTCAGAGCAAAACCTATGTCGATGCCAACGGCGAAACAAAGCACTACAACTTCAAGGAAATGCTCGACAAGGAAACGGGAAGCCCACAGGCCGCCAACGCTCTGCTTGCGGCAATGGCAGAGGCTCACGAAAAAGCGTATGAAATGCAGGATATGCTGTCCAACCGCATCGAGTTTATCACCAATCCGTATTATTCCTACGGTCTTTCCGACAAAATAAATATGAATAACGCAATGGAGGTAATGTCCGGAACCGGAACATACAAAGCGATTTTACAGCAGGATCCTTCGCTGAGAAAATACGGCAATGCTATTTTCAATTACAGAAAAAACCAAATGGAGGATACACTGTCCTTTGCCCGCCGTGAAGCTATCGGTATGAGGGAATGCGAAGCAATTTACAATTCCAGCGGTGAGTCGATAGAGCTCGATGATTTTTCAAGGGTCTTTGAAGAGATTAAAAAAGGTGAAACGCTCCTGTTCTTCGCCAAAGGCGACGATAATCCCAAAGCGGTCAAGTTCGATATGACAGACGGAAAAATCTACCCCTCGATCACCCGTATCGACCTCAACCGAGAGCCGGCTCCCACCGCAAGCGAGGAAATCAGGGAGATACACAGCGCTATTGTCGATAACCTTGAAAACATAAAGTACGACAAGATATTCACGGCAATAGAACGCGACAAATCGCTTTCCAAGGCTCAAAAGGAAATTGAAAGCAATGTCGCATACGCTCAGCTTAAGTTAAGCGTTGCGATCAAACAATCCAAAGCGGATGACCTCTCAACCGACCCGCACGTAAACCGCGCCGCTCTTGAGCTGGTCACTGCACAGACAATCAAGGAAATGGTAAGCGGCAAAAACCTCGACGATAAAACGCTGCAGAAATTTACCTCCGCCAAGTCGAGAAATGAGCTGACCAATATGCTCGGCAAAAATCCCGCAGTCAAGGAGGTCCTCAACGAGCTTAAAAAAGACCCGAGCAAAATCAGAACGGTTAAGCCCGAGGAGCTGTCCAAAAGGATTATGCAGGTCAACCGCAATCAGCAGCAGAGGGAGCACATCGGCAACACCATTGCCAACGCCAGACAGAATACAAACAATTCCAAAACGGCAAACAACCCCCAGCAACAGCGGAACGGTGGTATAGCTGCCGCGCATTGATAACTGTTTTCAATTCGCCTTCGGATATTCCGAGGGCGAATTTTGCTATTCCGGCACGGGCAAAACATCTAACCGGAGTATTCTTCTATACCTCCGCTCAGAATATCCGTCAGCATTATTTATCTCAAGTCAATTAATTATTAACAATTTGTTCTTCAAATATTTTTTCGTTATGATATAATGAAAACAGAATAAATCAAAGGAGAGCAACGATATGGCACTCAGCAAAGAAGAAAGTCAGTGGTTTGACGATTTTAAAAGGCGTCTTGCCGCCCGCAAACAGGCGAGTATCATTCCCAGAGCCGCAGACAGGGTATACGGACTTAAAGGCAATTCCGACAAGAGCGTTTCGATTGACGAAATGAGCGAAGATGACGTCCGCGAAGCCTATGAGCTTGCCAAAGAGGGCAAGCTGTATGTCAGTGCCATCAACACTCCCGAAGCCAAGAGCGCAGTGTATGTAAAGAATAACGGCACAGTGGGCATCACCGTTCCGGTAAGCAACAAGCAGATAAAAAAAGGTGTTTCCGTTGCTGACCTGCCCGATGAACCGGAGCAGGACGTTCCGCAAAATGAAAATACTCAGACCGAGCAGAATAAAAAGGACGACCGTGAAATAAAACAGCCCGCCGCAGGACGCGATTTCGTATTGACCGGCGGTGAGTCGAGTGAGAAACAGCGTGCGGCAAACGGTATAGGTGCGCCTTATTCTAAGTTCGAGCGCCGTATATCCGATATCGAGAGCAGCAAGGCTTTATCCGACGCGCGCAAGCAGATTGAAAAGAACATCCTTCAGGAGCAATTCGAGCTGAGTCGGCTTTCCGCCAACCCCGACAACCCGAATCTTGAGCGCGACGTCACCAAGGCCGCTACCAAGCTGATGGCGGCGGTAGTCATTAAGCAACTGGTCACCGGCAAAAATCTGCCCGAGAAAACCCTCGCAAAGTTTTCAAGTCAGCAGGCGCTCGAAAAATTCGCCAATGCACTGTCCAAAACCGAGGTTTTCGCCAACTCGATGAGATCAATGTCCAAAAATCCCGCCGATATTGCAGATATGGGTACGGCGGAAATCTATAAGCTGATGGCTAAGGAGCAGGACAAAATCAATCAGCGCAATATGCACAAATCATCTGCGCAAAGGGTCAATGCCAAAACTGCAAGAACTCCCGCCGCGCCCTCAAAATCCAAGCCTCAGGTTCTCACCAACTCCAATGCGCTCAGTCAGTCGACACCCGTGCTTTCGAGCAATCCCCGATAAAGCCCGAAAACCGGCGTTTATGCCAATACGGTAAAAAAATAAAAGCAACAGACTGTTTTCATTTCGGTCTGTTGCTTTATTTGTTTCGTATACTTTGTTTTCCAACGCAGCTTATTTTTTAAACCGTCGGATAAAGTTTTTAAATAATTTTGTTTATTTCAGCTTTGACTGCATTTCCGCCGTTACACGGTACAGCTCAATTTCAAAATCCTGCCTGTTTTTTTGATAAATCGTTTGCAGAATGAGTCCCGAGAAAAGAGAGTTTATTGCGGCTGTCATGGCAAATCCGCTTACGATAAGGGTCGGAATTTTGGGGACAAGACCCGTCTGTGCAAATTCGACAAGAACGGGTATAAAGAAGCAGAGCGACAGCACCGCAAGCAACAGTGCAACAGCGCCGAAAAACTTAAACGGGCGATAGGTGCGGAACAGCCTTGCAATGGTCATAAGCACCTTGAAGCCGTCGGAATACGTATTCAGCTTGGACTCCGAGCCTTCGGGACGGTCACGGTATTCGATAACCTTGTTCTCTACAAACATATTTTTGTCAACCGCGTGTATGCTCATCTCGGTCTCAATCTCAAATCCCTTGGACAGCACCGGAAACGTCTTGACAAAGCGATAACTGAAAGCGCGGTAACCCGTCATTATATCCTTTATGTCGTTTTTGAAAAGAGTATTGATCGCAAGTCTTACCATCGTATTGCCTAAATTGTGAAAGGGACGCTTATTCTCCTCATAGTAGGTTGACGAGAGGCGATCGCCCACAACCATATCGGCTCGGTCGTTTAGCACCATATCCGCCATCTCGCGCGCATTGTCGGCGGGGTAGGTATCGTCGCCGTCCACCATAAGATAGCACTCGGCGTCGATTTCGGAAAACATTCTTCTTATTACATTTCCCTTGCCCTGCTGATGCTCATAGCGTACAACCGCTCCCACCCTGCGCGCCGCCTCATCGGTGCCATCGGTGGAATTGTTGTCATAAACATAAATAACAGCCTGCGGCAGTGCGGTGCGAAAATCCGTTACAACCTTTTCTATTGTCCTGCTCTCATTATAGCATGGTACGAGTACGGCTATCTTATCCATAATTCAGTCCGTCCCAATATCATTTTTTTGTATATACAGTATATCATTCCCTTCTTTTTCCCGCAACATTTCGACGGTATTTCGCTCCCTTTTCCGACACGGTTTTTATTCCGTTTTGTCGAAACATAAAAAATTTTTTGTCATTACCGATATTCTTTTGTCACATAGAGTTAACTCCATAGCATTAAAAGCATATATTATCAGTACAAATTATCAATAATTTTGTCATTAGGATATTGAAAACACTTTTTTTATATTGTATAATGGTTTCAGAATCAATTATGAAAGGAGTTTACCCAATGGTAAGCTACAAGATTAAAATCGGTATTGCCCCCTGCCGCCGCAATATGCCCAGTAACTTCCGTCGTAAGGGCGGAATCTGGAGCAAAGAGGCCGCTCTGGACATGAAGAACATCGTTATCCCCTACATCAAAGAGCATTTCTCCAATGAGCACGTCGAATTCGTCGACCTCGAGTGGCTCAGCGAAGACGGTATGATGTACGAGTACGAGCAGGCTGCCGCCATCGCCGAGCGTTTCAACGCCGAGAAGATTGACGCCCTGTTCATCGCCAACATGAACTTCGGATGCGAAGAAGTCGCCGCCAAGGCCGCTTCTCTGTGCAAGGTTCCCACCCTCATTTGGGCTCCGCAGGAAGTCGAATTCGGTATCACTGAAGACAAGAACCTGTGGGATGATACGTACGGCGGACGTCTTCTTGACGCTCAGTGCGGACTTTTCGCCATCTCCAAGCTTCTCCAGCGCTATCATGTAAAGTTTACCGCTATCCCGACCTGCCCGGTCGATTCCGATATCTTTAAGCAGTATTTCGATGACTTTGCAGCCGTTACCTGCATGATCAAGAACTTCAAGACCATGCGTATTATGAAAATCGGCGATCGCTCTCAGGCCTTCACCAGCATGATGTTCAACGAAGACGAGCTTCTTGAGAAGTTCGGCATCGAAGTATTCCCGTTCTCGCCGGTCGCTGCTCAGCAGAAGGTTCTCGAAATCGAGAAGAACACCAGCGAAGAAGAAATTATGAAGATCGTTGACGAATTCCTGTCCTACTTCCCGGGCGGAGATCCCAACGAAGAGCTGAGAGAGCTTCCTCAGATGAAGAGAGGCGCTCAGTGCTACCTGATGTGGAAAGAACTGTTCGAGACCACCGGCTGCTCTGCCATCAGCGTTGACAACAGCTACAGCATGGCTATCGGCGGCGGCGGCAGCATGGACATCCAGCTTGCTGCCAACGAAGGCAAGTTCGTCATGTTCGAGAGCGATATGCTCGCCGGCATCATGATGGTTCTTATGTCCTCCGCTACCTTCGGCGAGAAGCTCCCGTTCTTCGGTGAGTTCACTGCCAACCATCCGACCGAGCCCAATGTTGAGCTTATTTGGCACACCAGCGTATATCCCCCGAAGATCGCTTCTCACGAGAACTTCGAGCCGTATTCCATGAAGGGCGGCTGGGGCGTACAGACCGGTATGGAAGTCGGCAAGGGCGACTATACTCTCGCTCGTATCGACGCCATGGACGGCAAGTATGCCATGCTTATCGGCAACTATGAGGGCGTCGACGGACCCTTCACCCGCCAGCACTATCAGTGGGGCAAGTTCAAGGATTGGCACAAGTTCGAGCTCGCCACAATGTACGGTCCGTACGTACATCACATGGTCGAGATCGAAGGCGGCGAGGAAATCTCCAGAAGACTTAAAGAGTTCTGCCGTTACACCGGCATCTACGCTGATGTCCCCGATGAGAGAGAGACCCCGTTCTGCGACCTTTACTACAAGGACTGATTATTCGATAATTTCAACGGCATCGGTTTCTGACCGGTGCCGTTGATTTTTGCAATTTCAACAGTAATTTTTTTCATTTGTATCTATATTTCTGTTGCCGGCAAGCTTATAATTTTATTTACACAACGGTATTTGCTGTGATATACTGACAATCGCAGGGTGTGAAATTCACCGTTTGTTTCAAGTTTTATCAGACTCAATCGGGTTTCTGAGCAGTCATAGGACTCTGCCCGTTTTGCCTCGCGGCAAACGGACGGGTCATTTTACTTTTTCGGAACATTTCACCGCCGATTTTCAGCGCTAAACGGCAATAATAAGCTCAACGATTACACCGCACACCGTATGACGCCGCAAAGCAAAAGCATAACCTGCATCAGACCCTGCAGTCTTTCTCCGCACACTCAGACTACCGTATTTGCAAAATAGTATTCCGCAGTCCGCAAAGGACTTAACAATAATAGGAGTTATTATGGAAAAAAATATCAGAAAAGTCGGAACCGTTTCGCGCGGCATTCGTTGCCCAC
>DCGT01000015.1:259-823 GCA_002315315.1 Faecalibacterium sp. UBA1771 | reverse complement strand
TATCATTCGTGAAGGCGACGATTTAGCCGAAATTGTTACAAGCTCCGTGTTGGAAGCCGCCGAGAGCGAGGGCTTTGAGCTTCGAGATCGCGATGTTATCTCAATCACAGAGTCTATCGTTGCACGTGCTCAGGGCAACTATGCCATGGTAGAGAATATTGCCGCCGACGTTCGCGCCAAGTTCGGAGGAGAAACCGTCGGTGTCATTTTCCCGATTCTGTCCCGCAACCGCTTTGCCATCTGCCTCAAGGGTATAGCTATGGGCGCAAAGAAAATTGTTCTTATGCTCAGCTATCCGTCCGATGAGGTAGGTAACGAGCTGGTCAGCATCGACAAAATCGACGAGGCTGGCGTAAATCCGTATTCCGATGTTCTTTCGCTTGAGCGTTATCGCGAGCTGTTCGGCTACAACAAGCACGAGTTCACCGGCGTTGACTATGTTCAATATTACGGCGACCTCATCAAGGAATGCGGTGCTGATGTCGAAATCGTTTTCGCCAATCAACCCAAGGCAATCCTCGACTACACCGATAATGTTCTGACCTGCGACATTCACACCCGTGC
>DCGT01000015.1:0-174 GCA_002315315.1 Faecalibacterium sp. UBA1771 | reverse complement strand
TGACCGCTTCGGTCGACGGAAGCGGCTGCAACGAGGATTACGGTCTGCTCGGCTCTAATAAATCGACAGAGGACAAAATCAAGTTGTTCCCGCGCAACTGCCGTCCTCTTGTAGACGACATTCAGAGCAGAATTTTCAATGCCACCGGCAAGCACGTCGAGGTTATGGTTTACG
>DCGT01000042.1 GCA_002315315.1 Faecalibacterium sp. UBA1771 | reverse complement strand
TTTTATTCCGCAGCGAAGCATGGCAAGCGACCCGTGCCCCGCAAGACCGTTTCTCATCTCCTCGGCAAAGGTATCTGCGAATTTATGTATATCGGGATATTCAAAGCCGTGAGCTTTGAGAAAACGCTCATAATTATCCATTCAGCACTGCTCCATCAGTCTTGTGAAAAATTCCACGGCGGTGAGGAACTTCTCGGTGGGTATGCGCTCGTTGTTACCGTGAATAAGTCCTCTCTCTTCCTTAGTAAGCTGCATGGCTGAGAAGCGCATAACCTTGTCGGAGATTTTGCAGAAATGTCTCGAATCGCTCGCCGCAATCATAAGGTAAGGTGAAACGATAGCATCGGGCCACGTCATCTCGATAGAGGATTTGACCCTCTCCCATGCACTCGACTCGGTTACCGATGAAATCGATGCCTCCGATGCATGGATAACGGTAAGCTCGACGTCGGGATTGTTTATCGTCTTTTTCAGATAATCGACAGCGGACTGCGAGCTCTGACCGGTGATAAGGCGCAGGTTAGCCACCATACTCGCCTCGGGAGGAAGAACATTGCTTGCCGAGCTGCCCTGCATCTGTGTAAAGGCGCAGGTTGTACGAACAAGCGCATTGAGCTCGCCACCTTTTTTCTTACATATAACGTTAAGCAGGCCGCCGAAGCACCACAGATTGGAGAAAATCATACGGTACACAAAGGTCGAGCGGCGTCCGAGCGTATCGAACATTTCGGCTACAGCGGGTGGGACGGTAAACTTGAACGGATGATTCTCAATATCGACAACCGCCTTTGCAAGCACTCCGACAGGTCCGTGAGGCGGAGGCGTGCTTGCGTGACCGCCGGCGCTCTTGGTATCAAAGCGCAGGTCCATAATACCCTTTTCGGCTATGCCTACAAGAGCGCAGGGTTCGCTGACGCCGGGGAAAATTCCGTCGACAACCGCGCCGCCCTCGTCAATAACAAGCTGGGGAGTAACGCCCTTGGCGGCAAGATGGTCGGCAATATCGGTTGCGGTGGGACCGGCGATTTCTTCCTCGCCCGAGAAGGAAAGATAAATATCGTTCTTAGGTACGAAGCCCTTGGCAAGCAGTGCTTCTGCGGCTTCCATTACACCTACAAGCGTTCCCTTGGTATCAAGAGTTCCTCTCGCCCAGATGACACCCGCCTCGTCCGTTTCAGCGTCAAACGGCGGTTTTGTCCACATTGCCTCGTTGACGGGGACAACATCATAATGCGCCATAAACACCGACGGCTCGGCGTCACTCTCGCCCTTTAGGCAGAACAGCATACCCGTTCTGCCGACACGCTCAAGCGTGCAGGCCTTGTTGACGTTGGGATATTCGCTGACAAGCAGAGAACGCAGACGGTCAAACTCGGCAGCATCCTCAAGTGAATGGTCAGGATAGGAAACGGTGCGGCATCTCAGAATGCTGCGGAAGCGTTCTACGGCGCGTTCACGGTCAAATTCGACCGGCATCTGCTCGGGCTTATTCTCGGCGGAGGGCTTGAACATAGCCGTGCGCACGAGAATGACGGCGAAGAACAGCACAATTATTCCGGCAATAACTAATGCGGTCATTTTCGGTACATCTCCTTTTAGTAAAAGTTCGGCTTTGCTCACAAAACCGTTAATTACATATAATTATAACAGCATTGACCGATGTGTTCAATTCAAATACACATTTCATTCGCAAAAATCAGCCTTGACAAACCTTAAAATCAGCTTTAAGTCATTTCGACTTCATATAATTTTCACATTTGCCGATTATACTTTTGTCATAAACCGAATGGAGGTCAACTCAATGAATAATGATTATATGAATAACAACTCCGGAAATGAACAGACGAACGAAAACCGGACCTCGCTTTTTGAACAATATACCGATGAGCTTGCGGCTCAAACCAAGCGCTCTGCCTTGACAGAGCAGGCGGCAGTCGAATCGCAGTCAGATTATTCGTCAGAACAAGACAGCGTGCAGTCAGTCACCGCCGATGCTCCGGCAGCCGAGCAGGATAAACAGAACGAAGCCGCTAACACAGCTCCCGTACCGACACAGCCATATACACCTCCGGCACAGCCCGAATACTCACAGCCTGTTTACGGCTCTCAGCCGGCAAATAACCCTCAACCGACCTACGGCGGCAACCAAAGCGGAGCTCAGTACAACAGATATTCCGCATACACCGCTCAACAGACAAATTCAAGCTATTCGACCTACGGTCAGCAGACTCAATACAGTCAGCAAGCACAGTACGGTCAGGGCGGCGGACGTTATGCTCCGCCGGTACAGCCGCGCTACACACAGCCCGTCTACACGCATCAGTTTACCGCACAGCAGCCGGAGAAGCCGAAAAAGGTTAAAAAGCCGCTCGGCAGAGGTGCTGTCGCCGCAACGATTATTATCTGTCTTATCGTGTCGATTTTCGGCGGATTTATCGGCTCCTACGCAGGCGATCGATTTTTCGGCGTTGCGAACTCCGATTATACCTCCTCATCAAACGGCAGCTCAACCACTCTCTTTGAATCGGTAGAACGCGATTCTCTCAGCGACGGCAGCTCGCAGACAAGCAATATTTCCAAGGTAGCCGCCTTTGCTTCTCCTTCCGTTGTCGAAATTGAAACCGAGCAGATCGTCAGCGGAACATTCATTTCACAATACGTCGCTTCAGGTGCCGGCAGCGGTGTTATCGTTTCGATTGACGGCTATATCGTAACCTGCCGTCACGTCGTAAACGGAGCGAATAACATAAAGGTACGCACCTACGACGGCAAGGAATACACCGCAACCCTTGTCGGCAGTGATTCCAAGACCGACCTCGCCGTAATCAAAATCGACGAAACCGATTTGCAGGCAGCGGTGTTCGGAACCTCGAGCGACTTGATTGCAGGCGAAAGCTGTGTTGCAATAGGCAATCCGCTCGGCTCGCTCGGCGGCACCGTTACCGAGGGAATCATCAGTGCCGTATCCCGTGAGCTGGTTGTAAACAGCCAGACAATGACACTTTTGCAGACAACGGCAGCAGTAAACCCCGGCAACTCGGGCGGCGGGCTGTTCAATACCGAGGGTGAGCTTATCGGTATTGTCAACGCGAAATCGTCGGGTGACGATATCGAGGGTATCGGCTTCGCCATCCCGTCCGACATTGCCAAGGATGTTGTCAGCAACATCATCGAAAACGGCTATGTTACAGGGCGTCCCGCACTCGGCATTCAGGCTATCGAAATTACCGACATTCTTCAGGCGCAGCAGAACGGCGTAAACCGTCTCGGTGTCTATGTTTACTCTGTCGTCGAAGGCTCCGGCGCAGAAAAATCCGGTCTGCAGCGCGGTGACTATCTGCTTGAGGTCGACGGTCAGGTTATCTCGTCGCTGTCCGATATCAGCTCGGCGCTGAACAATTTTAATGTAGGCGATACCGTAAAGGTAAGAATAATCAGAAGTGAAAAAATATATGAACTGAGCATCGTTCTTTCCGAGCTGAGTGAATAAACTGTTCCAAACATCCGTGTTTGTTTCTCCTCCTCTTTTCTATACAAAAAGGTTTTCCGAGTCGCAGATCGGCTCGGAAAATCTTTTTTAATGATATTCGGCTTCAAATATTGACATATTCAAAAAGGTTTGTTATTATATTAGAGCTGTCATCAATTATTGCGTTTTGACGGTGCAGCTCAGTCGGCACTGCGCCCGCAGGCGCGTTGCGATTCCAACCGCCGTAAGCGGCTCTTGGGACGAGCTGAGCAATTGCCTTTTAAGCAAACATCTTCGCACAATTTAATATGACCTCGTAGCTCAGTCGGCAGAGCAATTGCCTTTTAAGCAATGGGTCCGGAGTTCGAATCTCCGCGGGGTCACCAAAAAGCACCGCAGAAATATCTGCGGTGCTTTTTCCGAATTATTAATATTTTTGTCAATTGATAACCAACTCTTCCGGTAATCACGGTTTAAAGCGGAGGTATCGGCGGCTGTCAACAGCACTCTCCTGCGTCATTCGATTATTTGCCAAAAATGTCATTGTAAAACCGAAACTCAATAGCCTTGCATCAGTTCGGATATTTGTTATCCATCTTTACGTTAAAGCCGTAATCCTTGAGCTTATCGACGAGCGATGCGGCGTCCTCATACTGCTCCGCTTCGGCTGAGCGTTCCTCCTCGGCTTCCCGTACCGCTTTTTCTCCGTAAAAAAGCTTTTGCAGTTCTATTGTGGTCCACCCTCTGTTGACATAGCTGCGGCAGGCGTTGTAGCAGTTTTCGAGACGCTCCACCAAATCATTCAGCATACGCAGGTCCGGTTCTACGCCGACCTCCTCGATATTGGCAAGCATAAATTCACTCGACTGCTCAAAATCAAGTCGATAGGTACGGAGCAAAAACATAACATTGTCAAATAAAATATCGCCAAACGGACGGTCATAGACCTTTTTGAGACGTTCGCACGCCTCGGTCTCACCTGCCGCTGTCAGCGCATCCAGTGTCTGACGGTCGGAAAAAGGTATGTACGAAAAATAGCGCAGCTTTTTGCCGGAATGCTTTGACTCAAAGGTCTGTGTACCGTCGGCGCTTGTAAGATATTTGGCGGTGGAACGAAGCTCTCCGATATAGCGGTGAAGCTCCCTGTCCTGCTCGTTTTCAAATGGCTCGGCATAGTCAAGCATATTTTCGGGGACACAGAACGGAATACCCTGCTGTTGTCTGATGATGCCGTAGATTTCGCCGAGCATATCTTCACCGTTCAACAGCTCGGTTGAAACGAGCACTCTTGCTTCGGGAGTACGCGGCTCATCGCTGTACAGCTCGTCTGCCTCAAGGATAATATACGGAGAATCCTTCGGCGTTTCGGACGAAAACGCAACAAAATCTCCGAGCTCAAGCTCGGGAACAGTAGCTTTTGCACAGTATTCTTTATAAACATCATAAAGGGCCGACAGCTCGACAACACCGTAAAGCCGCACGGCGGCACGGAAAAACCGTTCGGTAAAATCTTTTTTTTCAATTGCTTCGCTCATCGTCAGTCTCCTCAAGTAACATTGTTTTTCTGTATTATAAACTATTGAAGCGCCGCTTTGCAATTCCGATTTACAGCGTTTATGAAGGGCCAATACAGCAATTACTTTTATTTCCAAACATTTGACTAATACGGAACAAATGATTATAATAAAGATAATTACTTTGAGCGCAAGCTCGGAAAGGTTAAAAAATGAGAACTTATCAGTATAACTACTACACTCCGACAAAGATTTTCGGCGGTGAAGGCGCTATCGAGCACCTCCTGCCCTCCATCCAGCAGTACGGCAACAAAGTCCTGATGGTCTTTGACAGCAACACTGCACACGCTACCGGCATCTATGACACCGTTGTCGATACCTTCAAGGCCAACGGCATTCAGTGGTGGGAGTACGACAAGGTAGATCCGAACCCCCGTCTTTATTCCGTTATCGAGGGCGCTCAGCTTTGCAAGGATAACGATGTTGACGTAGTTCTCGCCATCGGCGGCGGCTCCGTTATCGACTGCTCCAAGGGTATCCGCGCTGCTGCTTTCTATCCCGACCTCAGCGACTATGACGGTCTGTGGGCTTGGGGCGCCAGCGGCAAGGACATCAAGGAAACCCTTCCGCTCGTAGTCATCTGCACCATGGCTTCCACCGGTTCCGAAATGGACGGCGGCGCTGTCATCATCAATGAGCACACCCATCAGAAGGGCGGCTCGTTCCATGGCGACCTCTTCCTGCCGAACGTTTCCATCCTCGACCCGTGCTTCACCTACTCCGTACCGCCGAGACACGTAGCCGCCGGTGTTGCCGATATCTTCATTCACACCTCCGAGACCTATCTCGACGGCGGTGACGGAACCTATCTCGTAGACGGTTTCGCAGAAGCTATCATGAGAACCTGCGTCAAGTACGGTCCTATCGCTCTCGCCGACCCGAAGAACTTCGAGGCTCGCCAGAACCTGCAGTGGGCTGCTCCTTGGGCCATCAACGGTCTCGTAAGAGCCGGCCGCACCTCCGGTTGGACCCTCCACGGAATGCAGCATCCGATGGGCGCTTATCATGACATCATCCACGGTCAGGGACTTGCTATCCTTATGCCGCGTTGGATGAAGTATATCCTCGGCAAGGGCAACACTGTTGAGAAGTTTGCTCAGTACGGCGTAAACGTATTCGGTATCGACGCCAATCTGCCGCAGCAGGAAATCGCCGAGAAGGCTATCGACGCTACCGCCGACTTCTTCTTCAACAAGCTCCAGATCCCCAGCACCCTCTCTGCTATCGGTATGACCGATGAGCACTTCGAAGAGATGGCCGCTGATGCCGCTCGCGGAAGCTTCATGTTCTATGTTCCCCTTACCAAGGAAGAGATCATCGAAATCTACAAGCAGTGCCTCTAATTCCGTTGCTTGTTAATTACGGTTGATTAATACGGTAATTTAAGAAATATGCCTGCATTCGGTTTCGGGTGCAGGCATATTTTGTTGTTATATCAAATCCGCGTTCGACTTAATCGTTAATACACATTTGCCGGATAAACATCAGAGTATAAATCGTACATCAGACCGCGTGCAAGCTATAGTCACCCGTACCGTTATATTTTCAATTCTACATATTAATAGAGCGTTTTGTAACTGCTGCCGCATTTCTCATCATTCTCTATTGCCGCAAAATACTTGACATAAACGGTTAAATGTTGCAAAATAATATAAGAATCGGACGGTGTGCAAAAGCGCACCTTGCAAGGCACACCGCTATGCGGCGTAGCCGGACGGACGTGTAATATGTGCCGGATAAGATTTGAATTCTTATCCGCTTTTTTATTAAGCAAAAACGGAGGAAATTATGGGAATTTACGAAGAATTGCAGGCTCGCGGACTTATAGCACAGGTCACCGACGAGGCAGAAATCAGAGATTTAGTCAACAACGGCGGCGCTCGCTTTTACATCGGTTTTGACCCGACTGCCGATTCGCTCCATGTCGGTCACTTTATGGCACTGTGCCTTATGAAGCGTCTGCAGATGGCGGGCAACAAGCCGGTCGTATTGCTCGGCGGAGGAACCGGTATGATAGGCGACCCGTCCGGCAGAACGGATATGCGTCAGATGATGACGGTCGAGACGATTCAGCACAATTGCGACTGCTTCCTTAAACAAATCAGCAAATTCATCGAATTCGGTGAAGATAAGGCTATCGTCGTCAACAATGCCGACTGGTTGCTCGATCTCAAATATGTTGATATGCTCCGTGACGTCGGTACATATTTCTCGGTCAACAATATGCTCCGCGCCGAGTGCTATAAGCAGCGTATGGAGCGAGGCTTGAGCTTTTTTGAATTCAATTATATGATAATGCAGTCATACGATTTCTGGTATCTCAACGAGCACTACGGATGCAATATGCAGTTCGGCGGCGACGACCAGTGGAGCAATATGCTCGGCGGTACCGAGCTTATACGCAAAAAAAGCGGCAGAGACGCATACGCCATGACCATTACTCTGCTTCTCAACAGCGAGGGTAAAAAAATGGGCAAGACCGCCAACGGCGCCGTTTGGCTCGACCCGAATAAGACAAGCCCGTTTGAGTTCTATCAGTATTGGCGCAATGTCGACGACGCCGATGTAATGAAATGCATAAAAATGCTGACATTTATCCCGCTTGACGAAATCGAGGAAATGGAAAAGTGGGACGACAGCAGAATTAACGAGAAAAAAGATATTCTCGCCTACAACCTCACCACCCTCGTACACGGTGCTGACGAAGCAGACAAGGCTCGCGCCACCTCGCAGGCTCTGTTCGGAGGCGGCGGCGACGACGCAAATATGCCGTCAACTGCTATTGACGAGAGTGCTTTTACCGATGACGCGATAACGGTCGTTGATTTACTTGTTGCCGGTGCTCTCGCCAAGAGCAAGGGCGAAGCAAGACGCCTCATCGAACAGGGCGGAATTTCGATTGACGGAGATAAGGTCGACAAAATCGATGCCGTTGTGACAAAGGACGCACTTGCAAACGGTGTAAAGCTCCGCAAGGGCAAAAAAGTATTCCATAGATTTACAGTATAATTGTATCTTTTTTATTAGGTTAAGTCCTGTTTGAATCAATAAAGTCAGGCCGAAGTCGTGTCGCTTCTGCGGTTTCGGCTCGACTTTATTACTTTTTTCGGAGATAAATTATGTTAAATGAGAATTCGATTAATAACCGAAGAAATTCTGCCGATTTTATCGGTAAACTTCTGCTAATAACAGGAATGGTATTTGTTGCGGTTTTCCTCATACTTCTTGTGCTGTCGGGTGCATCTCTGTCAGAATTTGTACTATATATTGTATGTGCGGTAGCATATGTATTTTTACCGGGTTATTTTTTAAAGAAAATTCTGAAGGCTGATTACTACCTGCCCGATTTTGACATTACGCTTGATTTTTTCTTAGGAACAGCATTGTTGGTTTTAACCTACTGTATCGGAATGTTAATCAGTGCAATATGGATACTCAAGGTAATCCCGCTCTGCACGGGACTTGCAGGGTTATTTCTTTTGTTTAAAAAATCTGAAAAAAACAATATTCGAACATTGTTCGGTATCGGAAGCAAAAAAATCGGTACACGCTTGCTGTTTTTTCTCGTATGTGCATTGATTTTTGTCTACGGGTGGAGCGGTGTAGTTAAATATACTCACCCGTCAGTTGCCGGTGAAGTGATAATCAGTCAAGACTTTCTCTTTAATGTCGGCAATGCCGAAAGCTTTGGTTTGTCCTTTCCTCCAAAATCAATACAATATTCGGGAATTGTTCTAAAATATCATTTTCTCACCGAAATGATTTGCTATTGCTTCAGCTATATCACAGGTATAACCTGTTACAACATTTTGGCATTTTATCAACAGCCCGTTTTTCTGCTTGTACTCGTATTCTCACTGCATAATTTCGGATTGTTCTATTTCGGCAACAAATACGACAAACGCAAATCCGAGGTATTGTCGCTTGTTTTTACATTTTCGATGTTTGCGTTCGGCTGTGCCGGTATGTGGGCGTTATTACCGAACAACATTTCTCCGTTTGGCAACAGCTCAATTGCTCACCTCGTTACAAATATCAATTCACATACAACTGCCGTAATTTATCTCACTGTGTTTACTGCTCTTTATCTGCAAGCGGCAAAAAACCGATTTGACATAAAGGCAGTACCATTTATCCTAACCGAGCTTGCAATTATAATGCTGACATTTGCTAAATCACCGGTAGGTGCAATTATGGCGTGCGCTGTCATTGTTACGGTGATTATTCTTGCAATCGGTAAAAAAGCAAGCTTGAAGGGTCTTGTTTTTTCACTCATACTCAGTGGTACATTTTTTCTTATACTCCTTACCGTTTTCTCTGCAAGTGCAAGCGACAATTTGACATTTACAGCAATCGGAACACTTTACAGAAGTTGTTTTTCCGGTATTGTGTGGAAAATTACGACATTCTACCCTACACTCGGCAAAATAACGATACCATTATTGATTATATTGCATACCATCCTCAACCTTCCCGCCTCCCAGACTCTATTTTATATAAGTGGTATCAAGAAAATAAAAAGTCTGTTTATGCTTGAAGCTCCCGAGCTTATCTCATTTTCTGCATCAATAGGCGGTCTGATTGTATATTATATTTTTGAGCAGTCAGCCGCAAGCCAAATGTACTTCTTTATGATGGCAATATTCTTTATTAATTTAATTGCCATCGACGAAGGCAACGGAGCAGTCGAAAGGCTGAAGAAAAACGGATTTAAATACATTAATACGCTTGAAAAGATCGGAACCGTAATAGTGGCGGTCGGTATCACAATCGGTCTGATAACTGCAGGATTTTCTTATGTTAATTTGTGCGGCAGCGGTTTAAGACGCTTGATGACAAATTATGACATTATCAGAAAATTTCCCTACGACTGCATTGCGACTGACGAGGACGAGGCGGCTGCCATGTGGCTGAGAGAGAATACCGATGCATCACAGTGTATGTTTGCAACCAACAGAATACACAGCGGCACAAGTAAGGAGGGTATCTCTAATTATTATACAGCTATATCGGGTAGACAGGCGTTTGTCGAATGTATAAAATATACCTGCAACGATGCAGAAATGAATTCATATAAACTCTCGGTTTTAAATACTATTTTCTCTGAGGACAGCACGCCTGAAGAAATTGTAAATGTATGTCACGAAAACGGCATTACACATATTCTGTACTCAACACAGTACGCCGGCTGTGTAGAAGGCAGTAACTTTGTTATTTCAAAAGCGTTTGATTGTGTTTTTGATACCTACGATGCTAAAATTTATGTAGTACCTCAAGAATAAATTATATTTTATTAACCATTTACGGTGGGACAGCACAGACTGCCCCACCGCTTATTTATACTGTCACTTTATGGTATCAATAGAGTAATGGCAGTAAATTAATGCCATATAACAATTTTGAATTATCCCTTAAATATATGCGGTCAGCGTATCATAGACTCCCACAAGTCGATTCCATGTTGATCTGCCGACAATTCCGTCGGCAGTCAGACCGAAAAGCCGCTGAAATGCAAGCACAGAGCTTTTTGTTCCGTTTCCGAATTTGCCGTCGATTGTCGGCTGAGGCACGGTGCGGAAATAGCTGCCGACAACAAAGAGATAACGCTGAACCATGCTGACGCTGCTTCCGGTACTTCCGACCTTCAAAACATAACCCGGATAAGGAATATTTGCACTTGTAACCGAGTTGAGGACGCTCAAAAACACTTGATAGAGCTTTGCCCATGTTGCGGGTCCGATTACGCCGTCAGGCACAAGCCCGAAAAGATTCTGAAACGAAACGACGGAGTTGTAGGTATCGGTACCGAATGCTCCGTCGATATCCACTCTGCCGACCTGCTCATAAAATATCGATGCGGTATCGAGGAAATACTGGGCAAGCACGACATCCTGACCTCTGCTTCCATATCGGAGTATTGAGCTCGGAGGCGTTGACGGTACAGACGGAGCTGTTGTACCGAGACTGGTCAACTGTGCAAGACGTCGTACCGAAACATAGATATATGACAGCTTATACCATGTCGCTTTGCCGACAACTCCGTCTGCGGTCAAATTAAAAATTTTCTGGAACTGCTTAACCGCGTTTTCCGTAGCTGACCCGAAAATACCGTCGACATTGCCCACACTCGGAATCAACGGATAATTTGACCGAACGGCGGTAAGCTGCTGCTGAACGGTTTTTACGGCATTGCCGGTGCTTCCTCTGCGAAGTGCTGTACCCGGATAGGATGACGGCACTCCCGATATAATATCGGCTGAGTACAGTCCTATATCGTCGCCGTAATAGTATTGCAGTATTCCGAGCGGCGAATATCCTTCGCGGGCAAGTGTGACTGTTCCCCACTGCTTTAGACCGGGACAGCCGACGGTCGTGCCGTTGCAGTATTCTGCGTAAAAAGGCTCTCCGAAACCCTCTCGGCGGATATAGATATCGAAAATCTCGTCCGCTATCTTACCGATGTTGGCAAAAATGTTCCGTCCGAAAACGAAATACTGGTCGTATGATGTTGAATTTGTGATATCAAAGGGATATCCTCTCGAACGATACCATTCGGTATAAATTCTGTTCAGTGCAAGCGATATCTGACAGTACATATTCGCGCGAATGGCGTTTTCCGGCCACGTCGGGTATATTTCGCTCGAACAGACATTTTTGATATAGTCAATAAACGGTACCGTGACGTTCTGAGCACTCTCATCGGGTGCACCGAGATGTACGGTAATAAAGGATGGTATTACAACCTTATCCAAAATTCTCCCCGAATCCTCCGGCGCAGTGCCGCTGTCACCTCCGCCCGTGCACGGTAACGGTATTGTAATCAGCTTGGGTACCTCCGGCTTACCTGTCGACAACACCGGGTCGTCACAGCACTCGCCCGAGGTTTGAGGCTCACCCTCCCCGTCGTTAAGAGTCAGCGGCTCCATATTTGCCTCCAAAACCGATTCTACACCGCCGAAAACCTGTACATTTTCATACATCATTGAATAGTACTTATCCGCCTGCACCTCTACTATGCAGTAGGTGCATACATCCGTTTCGCTGTACGGCGAAAGACTCAGCTCCGAATCGGGAGTTTCGAGAGACAGCGGCTCCGTTCTGCCCGATGAGTCGGTAATCAGCGTTTCACATTCGCCGTTATCGACAAAAATTCTTACCAACGCCGCCTCAATAGGCTTTGCGCTGTCTGCCGCCGAAACATTTACGGTCAGCGTTCCGATAGTCATATTGTCATTCCTCCTTTGCCTATGACCTGCAACAGTCTATGCCGTTTTGAAGTCACGGTGACAAAAGCAGATAATTCGCTGTTTGCAATATGAATTAGCGCGTTTATTCTGATAATTACATTCAAAAAATATTCGTCCGGTAGCGAACAACCGACAGTCTGTACTAAAGCAAATGTAAAGCTATTGCGTCCGTTTCGGAATCCGAACATAAATAATCCGCCGAAACACATTGCGTATCCCGGCGGATAAATTTCTTGTTTAACTTTTATAAAAAACGGAATATACACCGGCACACTAAACCACTACATAGAAATAAAACTCCATTGTGCCGCTGTCAAAGGTCGCGGTTACGTCGTAGATATATCCGCCCCGCTCGTACGGTATAAACGAATCGGTCTCTACTGTACTGAAAACATAGCTGTAAGCCGCACTTCGGCGGACATAAACATTCTTAGGCTCAACCGAAAATGTTATGTTGAGATGCTCTCCGCCGAGCAAATTTGTCGACATAAACTCAACCGACAAAAGCTCGTGTTCGGATTTTCTGATCTCACTTCCGAAAGCAAATCTCCAGTAATACGAGCCCATTACAATGGGAATTTCGGTAATATCCGCCTTTACGCTGACCTGCGGAATGGCATATTCGGGATTGGAATAATCGACAACATCCTTTACGCAAAAGGCAATAAAGCCCGCCGCAGCGAAAAGAACCATTGCAAGCAAAACCTTTTTCACCGTCTGCGCTCCTTTTTGATAATTTCACCGATATTATACGCTTTTTCGATGATAAGGTCAACCTTGAGGAATACCGATAACCCTGCTTTCGGCGTCGGTCGTGACTGTTATCGTAACGCTTCCGACACTATATGAGCGATATTCGCCGTTCAGCATAACATAAGCGGTCTGCTCGGCAAAACTGTCAAAAATATACACCTCAGTACGGCTTTCGTCACCCAAAATAACAATGTCGGAATTGCCGGCAAAGATAAGCTCACGGATTTCAAGTTCGGAATAAAAGCTGTCGATAACATTTCCGTCACGGTCGATAAACAAAACATTTCCGTCACTGCCGCCCTCGATGCCCGCAACTGTTTTTCTGTCTTTTTCCGAAGCATGCACCGTATCGGATTTATTGGCGTAATCAAATGCTTTCTCGGTATCGGATGTCGAATCCCACTCCGTTTCCGAGCCTCCCGCAGTTTCCGACGGCATCTCAAATACTTCGGCATATTTCTCAGTAATTTCGTCTGCCGTGCTCCCTTTTCCCCGCAACAGTCCCGAAAAAGACACAGTCAGCGTACCCGTCAGCACGAGCACAAACACAGCAACAGCCGCAAGTACTCTGCGCACCCTGCCGCCGACAACCGTAAAACGCGGCTTTGATTGTCTTTTCAGCATTTCCGCGATATTCTCCTTGCCGAGTGATTCGGGGAGAGGTACGGAATTCATCTTTTCGGCAAGCATTACTTCAAATTCTTTGTCGTTCATACCTTATTCCTCCCCCTTCATCAGTATGCGCAGACGGGCAAGCGCTCTGCTCTGCCTTGAACGCACGGTATTCGCATTAATACCGAGCATAGATGAAATCTGTTTGGACGAGTAACCGCCGCAAACCGAAAGGGTTATTATTGCGCGATCGGTTTCGGAAAGCTCGGACATTGCCTTGAACAGATCGGCATTGTCATCCGCTATTTCGTCGAGCGGAGCATCGCCGTCCGCCGTCGATTCATCAAGCTCACATGCGGCGTTTATATAATATTTACCTCTGCGGCGGCGTGCTTTGTTGTACAGAATTTTCATAATCCACGCTTCAAAAAGCTCGTCACTCCGCAGCCTTGCAACCGAGGCAAATGCGTCGCTCACCGCGTCCATCACGGCGTCCTGCGCTTCCTCACGGTCTCCTATAAGATACAGTGCGGTGCGGTACAGCTTTGCCGATACCCGCTCGTAAAGCTCGGCAAAAGCGTCGGTATCGCCGTTTTTGGAACGTCTTACCAGCTCGGCATTATCCATATCCCGTCCTCCCGTCATCAATTAAGTGTAATATTTCAAGTTTTTTGTTGCAAAAGCAAAATAATATACTCGATAAAAATTGAGCTTCTTCTATCTTTTGCCTGCACTTGTTTATATCTTTTATGTCAGAAAAAACAATCTTTAAAGGCATTTCTGCTTTTTGCCTTTTGCTGTGCATAGGTATATCTGAAATAATACCACAAATTTACAGCTAATTATATCCCTTATCCCGTTTCTTTACAATTAATTATGTAACCGCAAATCACGGTGCAGAATAGAATATCAGAAACGGGGGTACTGCTATGAAAAAATACGTGATTGTCGACGGTAGAACAGCAGAAGCGGAAACGGTAAGCATCGGCATAAACGACTTGTCGGAGATTATCGGTTCGCTTGACGAAAAGGAACGCGCACTCTTCATAGGTGCAGACGGAATTGATTTCAAAACAGGCATCGGAATTGCGGCGGGATGCCGTTTAGCTGCGGCGGCTTGGGTAGGAGCACCGACGGACGACACGGGCTTTTACCCCCGTATCGGAGGCGAAGCGCTGAGCCTGTATTTCGTTACCGCTCCCGACTGCCGCCATCAGGGTCTTGCGGGTGAGGTGATAAAGCTGCTCGATGATATTCTGCCCTACGCGAAAACATACTGTGCCGTCGCTCCGTCAAATCAGCGGGCAATTTCCGTGCTTATCCGTAACGGTCGCTCGCTGTGTTCACGGCGCTTTACTGTCGATATGCACCTACGCTATGTGCTTGTCCGCCTGCCCGACGACAGAGCGCTTTTCAGCGACTACAGGAGAATTCATCTGCACGACAGCTACCTTATCACCCGTTCTCTTGCCGAGGGTTATCGCGGCATGGCGGTATGGGGCGGCGACGGCTGCAGGTATCTGTGGATGGCAAAATAGTTGTATTTTTATTGATATTGTTATATTAACATTGTAAAAAAGTGTATTTTTTTGCCGAAAAAAGGCAATTTGTCTATTGATTTAGTAGAAGTTATATTATATTATAGGTGATAGATAAACATAAAGTGTGCTACAGATTTGATTTTGTTATATTAAGTCCGAAAGGACATCTCAGGCGGCGTTACCCGGTCCGCTGTAATCCTGCGGCGTGTTTGAGTGGCGAGCCTAAATAAACAGGAGGATAACCGCATGAAATCAACAGGAATTGTCCGCAAGATGGATGAGCTCGGAAGAATCGTTATACCAATCGAGCTTCGCCGTCAACTCGAAATTGAGGAACGTGATGCCGTGGAAATCTATACCGAAAAGGATATGATTATCCTCAGAAAATATCAGAATTCCTGTATTTTCTGTCAGAGCAACAAGGATTTGGTAGCTTACAACGGCAAATTCGTATGCAAAAACTGCATCGAAAAACTCGGTAAGTAATTCAAATAGGGTTTATTAAGACACCGTACATTATGTACGGTGTCTTTTTTGTCTATTTCGCACATATTATGTCGTATAACTTCTGCATCGTTTATTATCATTAACAACAAACCGTATTGAAATAAAGAAAAAGAATTGGTAAAATATAATAGAAAGAATATTTTTATTGATTTAAAAGCAGTTCGTACAGCAGGAGAACTATGTCCGACCGAAAACAACAATACGATTTGCCAGTCTACCTTTTCCGAGAGGGCAGCAACAGCCATTCCTATCTGACCTTCGGCTCGCATTTTACCGTGTGTGACGGCGTAAACGGCGCCGAGTTCGCTGTTTGGGCAGGCACCGCTGTAGCGGTTTCGGTAACGGGGGATTTTTGCGGCTGGGGCGACGGTGTACCGATGGTGAATATAGGCGGCGGAATTTTTCGCTGCTTCATACCCAATTTACTGCCGTTTTGCACCTATAAATATATAATTTATACCTCAAGCGGAGAGAGGCTTCTCAAAAGCGACCCGTTTGCATACCATTACGAAACAGCTCCCTCCAATGGCTCAAAGCTGTACGATTTACAGCCGTACCGTTGGAGCAAAGATGCACTCGACTACGAAAGCCGACGCACCGGCGGTCTTGACCGACCCGTCAACATTTACGAGCTTCACACAGGCTCATGGCGCAGGTTTTCCGACGGCGCCGCATTCGACTACCGTACACTTGCCGACGATTTGTGCGAATATCTCTCCGATATGGGTTACACTCACGTCGAGCTGCTGCCTATTACCGAGCATCCCTATGACGGCTCGTGGGGCTACCAATGTACCGGATATTTCGCTCCGACATCGCGTTTCGGAACACCCGAAGACTTTATGTATCTTATTGACCGTCTGCACGCAAACGGAATAGGCGTTATTCTCGATTGGGTACCGGCGCATTTTCCAAAGGATGCTTTCGGCCTTGCCAAATTTGACGGCGGGTATATGTACGAAAGCTCCGACCCACTCAACGGCGAGCATAAGGAATGGGGCACACTCGTTTTTGACTACAGGCGCGGCGAGGTGAGGAGCTTTTTGATAAGCAGTGCCGTATTTTGGTTTGAGCAATATCATATTGACGGTCTGCGTTTGGACGCTGTTGCGTCAATGCTCTATCTCGACTATAACCGTCCTGCCGGCGAATGGACTCCCAACCTTGACGGAGGCAGAGAAAACATCGACGCTGTGGAATTTCTGCGTCAGCTCAATACCGTGATTTTTGACAAATACCCCTACGCAATGATGATAGCCGAGGAATCGACAACATGGCCGCTGGTCACAAGTCCCGTTTCGAACGGCGGTCTCGGCTTTAACTACAAATGGAATATGGGGTGGATGAACGATACACTCGATTATCTGTCGCTTGACCCGTTTTTTCGCAAGGACAACCACAACAAGCTGACCTTTTCAATGCTTTACGCATTTTCGGAGAATTTCATTCTGCCGCTGTCGCACGACGAGGTTGTGCACGGCAAAAGGTCGCTGATAGGCAGAACTGTCGGAGAATACGGTGACAGATTCAAAACTCTCAAAACCTATTTCACCTATATGTATACCCACCCCGGCAAAAAGCTTATGTTTATGGGCGGTGAATTTGCACAGTTCATAGAATGGGATTACAAAAAGGAGCTTGATTGGCTGCTGCTCGACTATCCCGCTCACCGAGATTTCCGAGATTTTACAAAACGGCTGAATCGTTTTTACCTCGAAAACGCCCCCTTGTGGGAAATCGAAAACAGCTGGGATGGCTTTGAATGGGCGGTTGCCGACGATAATACGCAGAATATATATGCCTTCACCCGTACCGACCGCAGGGGTAATTCCCTGCTTGCCGTTTTCAATTTTTCACCTGTCGAACGTAAAAATTACAGGATAGGTGTTGACGGAGCCGGCAAAGTTAAGCTCGTTTTTTCGACCGACGGTGACGGCAAAAATCAGACTGTGTTGACCGAAAAGATTTCCTCTCACGGCAAGCGCAGCTCGGTGGTGCTTGATATCGCCCCGCTCGGAGCGAAAATATACCGCCTGCCACGCAAAGAATAACATTTCTTTTTTGAAGGCAAAACATGGTCTGCCGTTCATTGCCGTCTTTTGAGCATCAAATGCGGTGATGATGGTACAGACCGACTCGGATAAAACCATATCAACGAAAACGGAAAGGAAAAAATAAATGAAAGAAGCCATTGCGATGCTGCTGGCGGGCGGTCAGGGCAGCCGCTTATATGCGCTGACACGCAAAATAGCCAAGCCTGCCGTGCCTTACGGCGGGAAATACCGTATTATCGACTTTCCTCTCAGTAATTGCATAAATTCCGGCATAGACACCGTAGGTGTGCTGACACAGTATCAGCCGCTCGAGCTTAACGATTACATCGGAGACGGCAGACCGTGGGATTTGGACCGCATAGACGGCGGTGTTCATATTCTCCCGCCTTACCAGCGCGCCGACGGCTCCGACTGGTATCTCGGCACCGCTAATGCAATTTACCAAAATTTGGGGTTTATCGAGCGATACGACCCGAAATATACGGTAATTCTTTCGGGCGACCATATATATAAAATGGATTATTCCGAAATGATAAACGAGCATATCAAAAAAAATGCCGCCTGCACAATAGCCGTTTTGGAGGTGCCTATCGACGAGGCATCCCGTTTCGGCATAATGAACGTGAACTCCGACGGCTTTATCGAAGAATTTGAGGAAAAGCCCAAGCAGCCCA
>DCGT01000046.1:36653-79832 GCA_002315315.1 Faecalibacterium sp. UBA1771 | reverse complement strand
GCTATATAATATTTATTCGCGAATAAATATTATATAGCCGGACAGTATACGGCTGACGCATTGTAAAAATATCGTGTTTCGATATTATATAAAGGAGAAAAGAAAATGAAAAAAGCACTCGCACTTGTTCTTGTACTCGTATTATCCCTTTCCCTTTTCGCAGGCTGCGGAAAGAAAAAGTCCGACAGCACCATCGTTATCGGTGCAAGCTCTACCCCGCACGCGGAAATCCTCGAGCAGGTAAAAGATGTTCTTGCTAAAGAGGGCTACACTCTCGACATCGTCGTTTATGATGACTATGTCCTGCCCAACACCGCCCTTGAGGATGGTTCTCTCGACGCCAACTATTTCCAGCACACCCCCTACCTTAACAGCTTTAATGAGTCCAACGGAACCCACCTCGTTTCCGCCGCTCTCATTCACTATGAGCCGTTCGGTCTGTACGGAAACGGTGTTTCCGATGTAAAGGATATTGCCGTCGGTGCGACGATCCTTGTTCCCGCCGATGATTCCAACGAAACAAGAGCATTATTCCTTCTTCAGCAGGAGGGTCTTATCAAGCTCGCCGACGGTGCAACCGTAGAGGAAGGCGTTACAACCCTCGATATCGCCGATGACGGAGGATTTGACATTCAGGCTATTCAGGCAGATACCGTTCCCGCACAGCTCGCCAACTCAGACGAGGGAACAGTCGCGGTTATCAACGGAAACTATGCCCTTCAGGCTAATCTCGACATCAACGATGCTCTTGCAATTGAGGATGCTTCCGGCGACGCCGCACAGTACTATGCTAACCTTATCGCCGTTAAGGAAGGAAACGAAAATCTCGATAAGATTCAGGCTCTTGTAAAGGCGCTTCAGACCGAAGAAATCAGAAAGTTTATGGAAGAGTCCTATGACGGAGCAGTTGTCCCCGTGTTTTAAAGAACAGTACATAATACCATGACCCGCAGAAATGCGGGTCTTTTTTATTCGGAGAGCGGTACGGTATACTGACGAATAAAAAAGATACGGCAGAACCGAGGAACTGCCGTATCTTTTTTATTCTGTTGTCTGAAATATAAAGCGACCGTTTATTTGAACAGACGCTTGGCAAACTCGGCAACACCGTAGCGCCACGGTGCCCACTCATGATATCCGGGAGATGCGCAGAAAACGAGCTTGAAGCCGTCTGCTCTCATCTGTCTGGTCTGCTCTCTGAGCGCGGGTCCCGCAGGCTCATATTCACCGGCGTTGACGAAGAACAGGTCGAAGTTCTCATTGAACTTCTCGGGGCTGTCCAGCAGTCCGAGCTTATCCTCTCGATCGGTGCGGATAGAAGGAGCGCTGAAAACACCGGCGTTGGCAAACAGCTCGGGATAGCTCAGAACGGTGTTCAGAGTCTGTCCGCCACCCATTGAAAAACCGGCAACCGCTCTGTGATGACGGTCGGCAACGGTGCGGTACTTCTTGTCGATGAACGGTACGCTGTCGTTGGCAATCAGCTTCTCAACCGGTGAAACCAGCTTGTTAGGTCCGAGGTCCTCATCGGGAGGATAAACATAGCCGCAGTTCATTACGACTATCATTTCCTCGCACTGACCGTCGGCAATGAGGTTATCCATAATATAGTTTATCTTACCCTGCCATACCCAGCAGCTCTCGGCTTCACCGCCGCCGTGCTGGAGATAGAGTACGGGATAACGTCTGTCACGATCTGTTTCGTAGCTTGCAGGGGTATAGACGAAGCAGGAGCGCCAATCCTTAACCGTTTCGGAATAGAAATAGTTCATACGGACTGCGCCGTGAGGAACGTCCTGAAGCAGATAAAAATTGCTGTATTTGTCGGGCAGCTCAAAGAAGTTCATTGTCCTGCCGTAGCCGTAGCCGTAGGGCATATACGGGTTGAGGCAGCGTGTGCCGTCGACAAAGAAATTGCAGAAGTGGAAGGCGGAGTCGAGATCCTTGACCGTGCAGCGCCACCAACCGTCGTCGCCCTTGACCATTTCGTGCATTTCCTCGGGGAAGCTGCCGCCTGCGCCGCAAACCTGCACGCTCTTGGCGTCGGGTGCATGGAAAGCGAACTCTACATCTCCGTTTTCCTTGACCTCTACGCCCTTGGGAATGTTGATAAAGCGACCGTTCGGACGACCGTTGGCGTCGGTTTCACGGATAAGCTCGCGATGGGGATCGTCAAAAAACAATGCGTGCTCGGTGAGAGCCTGATTCTCTAATATTTCTTTTCTTATCATCTTAATTTCCTCCCTTACTTGAAGAGCAATCCGAGGAATTCACGGGCGCTGAATCTCCAAACATCCCATACATGGAAGCCGGGGTGATGGTAGCCCTTGACGTTGAGTCCGAGCGCCTGCTTTTCAGCCACTACGGGAGCGGTGCGCTCATTGTAGCCTTCATCGTCGCCGCCCGTGAACAGCATTACGTCAAATTCGGAATTGAAGGTTTCGGGATCGTTAAAGTAATCGGTGTAGTCGTATTCGTTGCGGACAATGGGGAAGCCGCCGGAGAATACGCCGAGATTGGCAAACAAATCTCTGTGCTTGAGAGCGATTGCAAACGCCTGAGAGGAGCCGAGCGACAGACCTGCCATAGCACGGTGCTTGCGGTCGGTCAGCGTGCGGTAGTGAGAATCGATATGGGGTATGCAGTCATGCGTAAGCTCGGTGTCGAAATCACCCGGGAAGAAGGTATAGTCCTTGCCCTCTTCAAAAGCATAGCCGCAGTTCATAACTATAATCATTTCCTCGGCTTTGCCCTCGGCGATCATATTATCGGCAATAAGGTTGAGATGACCCTGCCATACCCAGCCCATTTCGTTCTCGCCGACTCCGTGCTGAATATACATAACGGGATAACGCTTGTCGCTGTCGTCGTATCCTGCCGGAGTGTAGACCCACGCACACTTTGTGCGACCGGTGACGGAGGATTTGTAAAGCTCCATACGGACATCGCCGTGAGGAACATCGTTGAGCATCCAGAAGCCGTCCTCTTCGCCGGGAAGATCGAAAACATTGATGGGATAGAACCAGCCGTAGCCTACCTGAGCATCCGGGTTAACCATAAGGTTGCCGTCGACCCAGTATTTGTGGTTGTGGAAGCCGGGCTTGATGCCTGAAACGGTAACACTCCACCAGCCATCCTCGCCCTTGGTCATCTCGTTGCGCTCGTCGCTGAAATAGCCGCCGCAGCCTGCAACCTCGACCTTCTTTGCGTTGGGAGCGAAATAGCGGAAGGTTACGTCGCCATTATCCTGAATCTTGATAGCGGGAATGGCATCGTACACCTTTGCATTGTCCGACGTACCGGGGGAAACGCCCTTTGTATTTGCATCCATTCTGACGGTAAGAACAACGTTTTTATCCGGCTTATGGAAATACAAAAGCTGGGCAGCAGTTATCGGATTCTTATAGAAATCCTGTACCATAATACCTTTTACCTTTCTGTTATAATAAATAAAAACTACATTATAAGTTTATGAAAAATACTTTAATGTTTCAATGTGTAAAAGAGCGAAATTTCGGCTCGATTATTATGCAAATAGACAATAAAAGGATATACACAGCAAACACGGGTCGGGTTTTACATAAAATTCTTCGTTTACTCGGCATCGTATATTGCACGATACCCTGCTGTTTGCTATTATAAATATAAAAATTAACATTATTTGCAACAGGATATGATAGAAAATACGCCGTTTGATGATGTTTGCTGGATGGTCGAGGTCAACGGCGCGCAGTGGCGAAGAATGATTACGCACATAATGAGAGACGAAGCATGGCAGGGCGAAACCGAGTTTTACCAATACTCCAAGGGTGTGCGCATAAAATACAATAAAGCAACGCACGAAATTCTCGAGCTGAAGTATAACGGCGATGATATCACCGATGACCGTATGCTGAAAATCTGCGTGCAGAATTACCACTATAACAATTTTGACGATTTTTTCGGTGTTCCCCTTGCCGAGATAGAGAAAAACAGAAAACCGAGAATTGTTGCCGTGTCGGTCAACAATATAGTCGAGGAGTATTTTTCCACCCATCAAAGCCTTGACGCCAAGGTTGAGGGAAGTATCGAAATAGTCGAATAGCCGTAAAAAAGCGGTCGCTATCCTGCCGCATAAACCGCCGCTTTTTTGAAAATATAATGCCGTCATTTCGGCTTTGTTCGATTTTCAATTCCCTTTTTCACTACTTTTTCGGAGGAAATACGATGAAAAGACTTGTTTCGTTATCTTTAATTTTAGCACTTCTCTGCTGTCTTTGCGGCTGCATAACAATCAATATTCCGCCGTCCGACAATCAGCAGACCCCTGCCGAGCCGGTCGACAATACGGAATTTGACCTTACGGAATTTATAACCGACGACTATGTTCAGACCGGTGAATATACAGATTCGTTCGGCAACACGACAAAATACAGCTACCGCATTCCCGTGATTAATTCCGACAAGGATAACGCAAAGTACATAAACGACGAAATACAAGATTATCTGTATAATGTCCTTGATATATGCAACGATGCGATGGACGCAGACGAGTTCCTTTTTTGTGACGAGATTAACTGGGAATGCTTTGAGGACGACGGACTTGTTTCGATAATAGCCTATGCAAACAAGGGCTATGAAAAATACTTTGTTTTCAACTACGTGCCCGAGAGCGATGAGCTGCTCGACAACGCGTCCCTGTGTTACCGCTACCTCTTCGATACCTTTTATCTGTCCTACTGTCTGCATAAAACCGCCGCTCGTGCTTACGACAAAAGCGCCGACGAGTTTACCGGTCCGCTGTACATCACCGACTACACCGGATACCGCGCTCTGACGCTCGGCAAAGCGAACATTGACGATGTAAAGCTTTATATGCAAAACGGCAGAATATACGGTGTGTTTGCGATGAATACCATAGCCGGAGACGAGTATCACGCCAACCTTGAGGTTATCGACGAGCCTCTTGAGGAGGAGGGCGCACCCGCTCAATGCAACTGCGATAAAATCTGGTCTATGCTTCGCTCCGACAATTCGGTCAGCATTAGCTTTGAGCCGCCATACGACGAACAGGATAATGTTTTGGCGGATTATGCGGATTTGAGCCAAAGCTATGAGGTCAGCGGCGCATATCAGTGCTATGCCGATATGTATATGGGCAGATGCGGCGTGAATGAAACTCCGTATCTTTTCCTGCTGACCGATGACGGCAAGGTCGAATTTGTCGATATATACGGCTGTCTGATGTCCGACGGGAATCTTTATTCGAGCGGTCCGTTGAGTGAGCTAAGTGCCAAAATTATCGGCTTTGACTATACTGAGACGGTCAACGAGCAGATCGGAAAGCAGACGGTATACGCATACGACAACGACGGAAATCAGTACGATTTGAGCGATTATGTGGACTCGTATGAGCGCAATGTGCAGCCGAAGTATCTCGGTAAACACTTTATCAATCTTCCGAAGAATTTCCTGAGTCTTACAATAAATCCCGATATGACGGCAATTGCTCAGTTCGCACCCGCCGAGGTTTATTATGACTGCTCCTTTATCCGTCTCGGAGTGACCGAGGACGGTGAAATCTACGGATATCATATTCAGCGAAGTGACAGCTACGAGGTTAATATCGGCACAGTCTGTGTCGTACCTGACGAGGAAAACAACGATATGTTCATCATCTCGTTCCACTGCGGCAACGATGTTTTGGACTTCGGCGAGGGCAACAGCTACACCGTCGATTGCTGGTATGACTGATACAAACAGGAAAATTAATTTTATGATGACTTAATGCGATTCATACGTCACTGCAAAATAATATACAACCTCTGATTTACTCTCCCTTGCCAAAGGGAGAGTTTTTTGATTTTCGGTAATTAATTAACGTTTTTCGGAAATTAATTATTGACAAACGATAATTACGGTGGTACCATTCATTAGCATAAGGCAATATGAATTTGCCGAATAAATATTTAGTCATCCGGAGTAATAGATTTTTATGAAAAAGAAGAATTTAACGGTCAATATACTGAAGGTCTTCGTAATAATCACCGGTATTTTTACACTCGCGGCAGCGGTGCTCACGCCCGCTTTTGTCGACCATTTTCTGTCGGTGGTTTACGGAATAACCGACGGCGAGACTGTAATGCCGCTTTCAATCTATATATGGACTCTAATGTTGCCGTTTCTTTGCGCGCTATGGTGTGTGCTTCGTCTTTGCAGCATCATAGCCGCCGGCAATCCGTTCTCGATGCAGAGCGTACACGAGCTTAAAGTGATTATAATCTGCTGTATTGCTGAGGTCATTATCTGCTTTGCCGCCGAATTCATATTCAAGTTTTACCCGTTCCTCTTAAGCACCATACTCGTTGCTGTAGTCTGCATCGTCATTGCCGTTTTTGCCGCCGTACTCAAGGAGCTGGTCGGCTCGGCAATACATCTGCGCGAAGAAAACGAACTGACAATATGAGGTATGCGGAATGATTAACGTGAATTTAGATGTTCTTATAGCCAAGCGCAAGATAAGCTCGGGCGAGCTTGCCGAGCGCATAGGAATCACACCGGCAAATCTGTCGATACTCAAAACAGGAAAAGCCAAGGCAATCAGATTTTCCACACTGTCTGCACTTTGCCGCGAGCTGGACTGTCAGCCGGGCGACCTGCTTGAATACATCCGCACAGAGGAGGAATCGAAGGATGACTAACGATTACAAGCCCGTTCCCGACCCAAAGCGCGAGCATTTTTCACAGCTTGAAAAAAGGGTTAAAGACTCACGGTATTTTCAAATTGTACTCGCCGTATCGGTGCTGTCGGTTATGTTTGTCGATACATCGGTCTGCGAAAGCGTCGGTATAGGCTCTGCCGTCACAATATTGCTTGCTGAGGCATATATGATATTCGGGTACGTTGCGTCCGTCAAATCAAAGGCGTTGATTCTCTCTTTGCCGGTATTCGCAATATCCGTCGGATTCGCTCTGCACGTTCAGCAATCGTGGCTGCCGCAGATGTTGACAATTGCCGTATTGTTCGCCATACAAACCGTGCTTCTGACAGATGAAAGCATCACGCGCGTTTTCGACGGCAACACCGTTTCGGCGGTATGGCAGCGAATAATTTCGACACCGATTGCAAATCTCGGACTGTTCTTTTCATCGTTCGACGGCGCAAAAGCGCTCCGCAACGAAAAATCACGCAAGCTTGTCTCTGTTCTTATTTCGCTTGCTGCGGCAATTCCCGTCTGTGCGATACTGATTGCGCTGTTCAACGAAGCTGATGAACAATTTTCCGAAATGCTTGCCGACACCTTCAGCCACGTGGAATTTTCACCGATCAGAATTTTTATCGACTTAATTTTGGGATTCGTTCTTTCGATTTTCATCGGTTCTATACTGATTTTCAACAAGGTCGAGACAGACTATACGGATAACAAAAGGAAAATTCGTATTTCAGCGCTTTCCGCCGTGACCTACGCTCTTGCCGTCGACATTGTCATAGTGTTTTTCGCGGTATTTCAGATCAGATATCTCAGCAGCAGAGCAGTCTCGGCGGTCAGTGCAACCGAAAGCGCACGCGAAGGCTTTTTCTACCTTTGTGCCGCAAGCGCAATTATTTTCATCTCCGCTGCTTTGCTGACTGCACTTACCGAAAACAACAGCGGTATCCCGGCATCCGTAAGGATATGTGTGCTGATAATGTGCCTTGCAGACGGTGTTGTGCTCGCTTCGGCTGTCAAGAGAATGCTGGTCTATGTAGGTCAGCTCGGATTGTCGGTAAAGCGCGTGCTTACGCTTTGGCTTATGGCACTGATTGCCGTTTCACTCGTTGCCGTGGCACTCAAATGCCTGTTTATCCGTACCCGCGCCCTTGCGATAATCGGAACTGCCGTTACGGTTTTCGTCAGCGCTTTGTCTCTTACCAATATAGGAAAAATCGTGTGCGACTACAATACCGAAAAATATCTTTCGGGAGAGCTGAACAGCGATATATATTATACCTATGATGTAGGCTATTCATCACTTCCCGACCTCGTCAAATTCTATGACAGCGGCAAATACGATGCTTCGGCGACAACGGAAATAGAGAACATAATCGCATATCACACCGATTGCTATGACAGTCGCCGAACAACTCAGATGACCGCCGATGACTTGAGAATCGAAAAATGCATCGAACGGGCAAGGGAGATTTCCGCCGATTTCAATTTCGAGACCGATTTGTAAATAATTGTCTGCCGTCTGATTTTGTGCATCGATTTGCCGGCAAACAGCCGATGAATATAATACAAAAGCGGGTGCCTTCTGCGGTAAATATTCCGCAGCTAAGACACCCGCTCTCTCTGACGTCTGTCCTCGATTGATATACAAGTGCTATTCACATTAGGGTTTAAAAATGGTAAAATGAAAATAACAAACAAGGTGAGGCGGGTATTATGGCAGTAAACAAAACAGCGCTACAAGACGAGGAAAGCGAGAAGCTGAGGTTTACAACCTCGGAAACGACCAAGGCTCTTCTCAAATATATGGTACACCGATATGAGCTTCACAACACCGAGCTTGCCAATCAGCTTGATTCCGTTCCTCCCGAGGCACGCAAAAAACTGCTGTTTGCCATAGGTCACTTTGAAGCGGCGAACGTGGAGCTGAGTGAAGTTCTCGAATATCTTTGATGAGGTGTGGCAATGGCAGACGAAAAACAACGCGAAACACAGCAACGACGCAAAGAAATTAACCGCCTGAACCGCATTATCGGTCACCTTGAATACATCAAGCGTATGCTTCAAAACGACGAGGACAGAACCGATATACTCATTCAGATTGCGGCGGCAAAATCTGCTTTAAACGGTCTGGGCAAGGTTATTATCAGCGAGCATATTTCAGACTGTATAGCCGAATCACTTGACAGCGGCGATACCTCAAAGATAGAGGAATTTCGCCGTGCGGTCGACAAATACCTCTGATTTCTGTATTATTTCGAAATAATATTACAAATAGTATATTATATTGTGCTTAAAAGATGAAAAAATGAAGATAAGACTCACAGTTACCGAGAGCAGATGCCGATGCGGATATCTAAAAGATGACGATGTTTTTATTGTAGATGACCTCTGTCCGCCGATTTGCCATGAATTTTGGAATATGTTTTATCCTATGCTCTACACGCTCAAAAACGGGGGTCTTCTCGACTGTGGAGACGGGCGTGCAGATTACTTTGACGCCGTATGTCCCGATGGCGGCAGAGTTAAAATTCACGGAGAGGTTTTATATAATTCGGAGCTTTCCGCAAACAACACATAACAAAATATAAGATATTGTAAAAGCAAGCTCCCTACCGAAATAAGTAGGAGGCTTGCTTTTATTTCTTGTTATCAGCCTATATCGTCGTTGTCGCGCAGTGCCTTGCGAATAATCTTGCCGCTGTTTGTCTTGGGCAGGCTCTGAACATAACGAACAACTCGGGGGTATTTGTACGGAGCGGTGTTCTTTTTCACATAGTCCTGTATTTCCTTAGTCAGCTCGTCGCTCGGCTCATAGCCGTTCTCCAACACAATCGTTGCCTTTACGACCTGACCTCTGACGGGGTCTGGCGCACCTGTTATGGCACATTCTCTGATTGCGGGATGAGTGAGCAGAACACTCTCTATTTCAAACGGTCCTATGCGGTAGGCGGAACACTTGATTATATCGTCGTTGCGCCCGACAAACCAATAATAGCCGTCCTCATCGCGCGTTGCAATGTCGCCCGTGTGGTAGACGAAGCTGTCGCCGTAGGCGTTTACCACCTTGCCGTCCTGATAATATCCCTGAATAAGTCCCTCGGGAAGACCGTATTGCAGTGAACGTACGACGACCTCTCCCTCGGTGTTTGGACCTACCAGCTTGCCCTCGGAGTTCTCAAGTACAATATTATAGAGCGGCGACGGTTTGCCCATTGAACCCGCCTTCGCTTCAAACCACGGAAAATTAGCAATAAGCACGCTCGATTCCGACTGACCGTAGCCCTCGTGAATAGTCAGACCCGTCAGCTCCCTGAACTGCTCTACGATTATCGGCGAAAGCGGCTCGCCCGCAGTACAGCAATGCTCAACCGAAGCGAAATCCTCGCCTGTCAGTCCATCCTTCATCAGCAGACGATAAATCGTTCCCGGAACACAGAGTGTCGTGGGACGGTATTTTCTAATAACCTCAATTTGTTTACGTGGGCTGAATTTATTGGGTGCATCATAGCCGAGCACCGCACTGCCGCACAGCCATTGACCGTAAATAAGTCCCCAACCGAATTTTGCCCAACCGGAGTCAACGCCGGTGAAATGCAGTCCACCGTCCTTTACACACTGCCAATATCCGGCAGTCACGATATGTCCGAGCGGATAGGTGTATGAATGAGTTACCATTTTGGGATTGCCGTTGGTACCGGAGGTAAAATAGATGAGCATATGGTCGTCGAACGCGAGCGAATCGTCGACCTCGAAATGCTCCTGCATATTGCGAATACCTCTCGTAATATCGAGCCAGCCGTCGCGGCGCTTACGTATAAGAGCTTTCTTTTTAAGATTCGGGCAGAGCGGAACAGCGTTCTCAACCTGCGATACAATAAAGTCATCGTCGGCGCAGATAAGAAGCTTGACGTCGGCGGCATTGACACGGTAGGCAATGTCCTTTGTCGTAAGCTGATAGGATGCGGGAATTGCAATCGCGCCTATGCGATGAAGCGCGACAACGGTTGTCCAATATTCCCAACGACGCTTGAGAATCATCATAACTCTATCGCCTTTTTTTATTCCTATCGACAGCAGATACGCCGCTGTGCGCTGTGAAATTTCGCTGATTTCGGCAAAGTTGAAAATGCGCTCATTTCCGTCATCGTCGCACCACACAAGCGCGCGGCGCTCCGGCTCTTTTTTTGCGTAGGCGTCCACTACATCAACGGCAAAATTGAAGTTGTCCGGATAGCTCAAAAAGTAATTTCGCAGAAAATCCTCATACGAGGCAAATTCGGTTTTGGCAAGAAATTTTGAAGCAATCATATTGTCACCCTCAAAAGAAGTTTATTGCAAATATACAAAAAGCGTCCTGTTTTATGCAAACAGGACGCAGAACATACTGCGCGGTACCACCCGACTTCGTGACCGTTTGTCACGCACTTTGCGGGAACGGCAACAGCGATTCCCTGCCCCTGTAACGTAGGGCAAACGTCGGGACCTACTCGGCAAACACCTTTCAGACCGAGGCTCGAAGGCTACTTCACCCGCACTGTGACACGGCTCTTGCACCAAACGACCGCTCTCTCGGGACACAGAACTCGGGTTACTTCTCCTTGTCGTCACCTTTATTGAATATAGTTGTATAATATCACACATTATTCGCTTTGTCAAATAAAACCGTTGAATTATTTAGGCGTTACTTTTTATCTTGACGGGAAGCCAAAACTCAACATAGATTCCCGTACCGTCGGGGTAAACCTCGATTTCGGGGCGCAGGTCGTGTACATATTCGGAGGACGGAAGTCAATTCATAAATGTCTCCATTTCGGCACGGATAAGCGCCATGGAATCATCACCGTCTCCCTCGAAAATCGTCCATTCTCCGCCGACTATCTCAAAGCTGTCACAGCCGTCGATTCCGACCGCCTCGGCGGCTGTCCAGAAGTCAAAGGCTCTGTTATTATGGTCGTTTTCAACACGCGAAACGCCCATTATTCTGCTGTGGGTTATATTTTCATTCGGGTTTGATGAATTGGTCTGAAGCTTTTCGGCGGTGCCGTCGGTATTGCATTTATTCCAGAAATCGGCAAATTCCACGTTATTCTGTCCGCTTATCCACGTTTTAACGCCGCTTACGGTGAACTGCGGCTTATACTCTATTCAGTGAATTATCATAATTTTTTCTTCTTATATTACCTGTTCGGTTTAATATACGGCAATTTTTGCAATTGCAAGCGAACCGTCGGACGTATAGGCAATAATCTCGGTCGACCCTGCGCAGAGTGCGGTCACGACACCGTTCTGACCGACCTCGGCAACGTGCGGCTTGGTTGAGAAAAACCGCGGCGTCTGTGCTGTGCCGGTAATGGTGAGCGAGTATGTCTCACCGACTGACAGATAGACGGTAATATCAGGCTCAATGTAATTCTCACATACATATCCGTGCTCGGTCACACCGTCCTTTTCAACCTCGACCTCAAGCCAATAGGCGCGGTAAAGCTTTTCCGAAGCACTTGCCGATGTTGTACGCCCGGCTGAAATAACCCTCAGCTTGTCGCCCTTGTCAAGCTCGTCAACTACACCACCTCCCGCGGAAGGAGCGGTGCGAAGCGCGGTTTTTGCGGTTACGGTGGCGGTATTTTCACTGCCCTCAAGTATAATGCTCCCGCTTGAAAGCCCGTCCTCATTCGGCATATCAAGATAAACGGGGATACTGAAAACCTTTGGCTCACTCAGAGTATTCATCTGCTCATAGCCGTCAAACGATGACTGCGCCTGAGACAGCGTTCCGGAAATATTAGTGTAATACTGATGATAGAACAGCTTATATGAGCTGTCGGGATTAACGTTGAAGCGTTGCAAATAGCAGGTAAACTGACCGCCGTCAATGTAGCTTTCGGCAATATAATCGGCTCCGCCCTTTATCGACAGCTCGGGCGACGTCCACGGTCTGCGGTAGCTGCTGCCGTCTGCCGCCCATTGCAAACCTCTGCCTATTGCACCGTCACCGTCAGTCGCTCCGATGTTGTAAAAATTATACAATCCCTCAAGTCCCTCATAGGTACCGGTGACGCTGTTGCTCGGCGTATTGCCTATTTCAAGGCGAATTTTAGCGGCAAGATAATAGGGGCTGACTCCCGTTTCCTGCGCCGCCTCCATAATAATTTCGGCATAGGTCTTTTGCTCGTTCACGGGATTTCCGTCTGAATCGAGATAATGCGCCGGAGTATCCGCCATAAAGCTCCCGCTCAAAATGCTCTCAATGCCGTCGAGCGTGTGAATGTTCTCGTCATACGACAGCATCTCAAACATAAAAATGCCTTTTTCGTCAAGGAAATTGCGAGGGTCAAGGTAGTAAGCGACCGTCGGTTCGGTTGTCGAGACCCAGCCCTGGTCTTTCATATCATAGCTTGTCCCGTCGAAATCTCCGATTTTTTTGCTTTTGAGAATGTCGGATGTATTTCGCCACTGAACAAGACTGCGGTCGGAGGTCGACTCACATTCGAGCGCATCTGTCCATTCTATGTCGGTTTCAAAAGGTTTGAAAATCCACTCGGGATATTTTGCGTGGAGAGAGCGAAGCGCGGTTTTATAGCTTTCGGGAAAATCCGAGATACTCTGCTCGAAGGTATCGTCGGTTTCGTAGACGTATATTTCCTTAGCCGACGAATCTGCAGAGGGTGAAACGGAAATATCCAAACGGCCAATGATATCTGAGTTTGAATAGAGAACGCCCTGCACCGTTATGACGCCGCTGCCCAGCGCAAGCATCACGCCGCTGCCGTCTATCACTCCGCAATCGCCGCCTGCCGCGACAGTCCATTTCACAAGCTCGTTGCCGAGCTGTTCGCCATCCAACCAAGCGGTGATTTGCGTATGCTCACCGACCGAAACAGTCTCCGGCTCGGCGTGCAGCTCTATTCCTCTGTAGCGGCGCTCCGAAAGGCGTTCGTATGTAAATTCCTCGCTGCAAATATCATTATAATAGTTTTCGGATATATCTATCGGTGAATATGCCGCTGTCGAAATCGGAGCAACGGCAATCAGTACAAGTGACGAAATAAGCGAAATTGTTTTTTTAAGCATATACAAAACCTCACCTTGAGCTTTTCGACATTATATCACATAATTTGAGCATTTGGAAACAACAAACGGCATAACCGCATCGTTTCCTTGACGGAGAGAATAAAATATGCTAATTTAAGTATAATACAATAATAATCCGATACGGAGTGATATAAAAAATGCCGTCTTCAATTACCTGCGCCAAGTGCGGTGCAAACACCGAAAAATCATTTAAAACCTATCTTGAAATTCCCGTTGCCAAGCATCTCGAGCAGTTTATGCCCGATTCCGTCTATGAGACCGACACCGTTTTTACCAACAACGCCACCGGTAAAAGCTATCGCGAATATGAATTTTCGATATGTGCCAAATGTGCCTATCTCCAAGCCTGCTATGCGGCGCTCGTAAACTTTTTGCTGACCGCCGTTCCGACCGCCGCTGCCGGCATTTATCTCGGAGTTAAGGGTGCCGAGCTTGCCGGAATCCGAAGGATTTTGGTTCTGACCATTGTATTGTATTTCGGTCTGCGCGCAATGCGTTCACTTGCAACTGTACTGACAAGTCTTGTCAGCTATCTGCAGCACAAGGAGGTCGGTTATGCCGATGCAATAAATGTGTTCACTGCACTGAAAAAGCCGACTACATTCTCTGCCAAACTGACCGGCACGGTACAGCTTCCGTTTATCGGTCCCGAAACGCTTCAGAAAAAGCTTGAAGAAACAGCCGTTGACAAGAGCGAGAAAAAGCCGGAGAACAAATACGAAATGCTTGACGAACACGACGAGGAGCTTATCGACGAGGAATTCGACATTCTTGACGACAGCGTGGGCAAGATAGACAACGGCGAACAGAGCGATGACAGCGACATCTTCAGCTACTTTGATGACGATGACGAGGAAATAGAGGACGCTACCAAGCTTTGATAAAAAAGTTTACCCCCGATGCTTTTTACGGCATCGGGGGTTTTTACGTGCTGTTTTTATGTTTACATAAATAGCTTTTTTCGACTCGGTTTGCGGAGAAATCAGCCGTTCCGTCCGAGCACGACTTCTGTTTGCTTATTGTTCTCGACACGCTCGGGGTGATTATTGACTGTTTTTTCCATGCTCTGACCCTTGCTGAGCTTGAGATTACTCTTGTAGCCCTCTGCAAGCTGTTCCTTGCTCATTCCGAGCATAGACTTGATATTATTCATTGCTTCGCTTCCCTTAACCTTGAGATTTGCAAAAGCGGAGCTGTCCATAACCTCCTGTACCTTGTTGAGAAATACGTCGTTATTGTTCAGCAGTTTTTCGTCTTTTTTTTCAATTCCAAGCAGACCTGCCGCTGTTTTGAACGCCACAACCTCTCTCAGAGTTTCCTGTTCATCACCGGAGATAACCTCGCCCAATGCAGAGCGGACAACATTTCTCATGTTGGCAACATTCTTAATGGCACTGATATTGGTTGTCTTGCCGTCCTGATGCTCGAGCATACCCATAAGAACGACATTCAGCATCCCGCTGAGTACAGTAAACTTATCCTCGCCGTCATAATTAACTATCAGTTCTTCTCTTTCTTCATTCAGCCAAGTTCTGAATGCATTAAGCTCCTCGGGTGCGTTACCTTTGAGATCTCTGAGCATTCTGTCGGTTCTGTTGTAGAGAGAATAGAGCGTCATACTGTAATGGTCCGGTTTGTTTATATTGACCTTGCGGTCGCCGTCATGCGGAAGAAGGTTATCCAGCATAATGCCTTTAAGGTTGTCATTATTTATTCCGGAAATGAAATTGTCCTTAACGGCTTCTGTACCGGACATAAGCACATCATTTTCTAGATGAGCTTTTTCCGGTTCTTCAATATCAATAATAGGCGCGGAATCGTTTTTCGACGCAATGATCTCTTCCTGCGATTCATTGACCTTTTCATTGTTTAATGCTTCACTCTTAACCTCTTCGACCTTCGACTTTTCCGCATCGGTCTGTATGGAATCGGTATTTACCTCGGCGTTGTTTACGGGAACATTATCCTGTACCGTCTCGGTCTGTGCATTAAGCTCCGGATGCTTTTTTACAAACTTATTAAATTCTTTGAGCGCCTTTTTGCCGTCCTTGCCGAGCAAATCGAGCAATTTTTTTTCGGACATTTCTCCAACCATCGCTCGGAAATGACTGCTGTCGATGATTTCCTTTACGCGGTTGTTGAAAACTACTCCATTCTGAACAGGACCCTCTGCCTTTGCAAGCTTACGCGCGAGCATATCTTTGTAAACAGTTTGCTCGTCGGGAATATAGTCGAAATAATGACTGCCGACATTTCCCGCCGTATCTATACAGTAATCGTTTACCAAAGCGGCAACGGCAAAACGCTCGCTTCTCCTCGAATTGTGTGACTGCTCAAGCTTGGCAAAGCAGTAGTTGTAAGCGGCATCCCTTAATTCCCCGAGTCTTTGATTCCAATATTCGGCATCATAATCACTTCCGTGCTCTGCTTCGCTTGTCACATCATTGAGCATTTTCTTAAATTCCGTAAATTCGGGTGAGTCACGGCGTGTAATTCCGGTAGCGTTCAGTCTATCGTTAAGCTTGATTAAATTATCGGCAATGTTATATCTTTTTTCGCCACGTGCAAAATTTATGTTGACATAGTTCTGCTGATCGTCTACGATATCATCTTCACCGACGTCTTCGCCGATATTTTCGTATATCTCTTTCTCGTCGATAACACTTTGGTTATTTGAAATTTCGGACTCATTCTCGCCCTGAACAATCGGCTGCTCTATCGGCGACTGTACCTGCTCAACCTGTTCCTCGATCACCTGCTGCTGATTGACGGACTTTGCTTCCTGTTCGATTTCTACGCCGTTCTCTTCTTTCAAATCCTCCTGTTCTTCAGGTCGTTTGTCGGAATCGGACAGAGCGGAGGTCTGTTCATCAACAATTCCTTCAAAGGAATTGTTGATTTCCGGCTCTGAAACCTGTTCTGTCCGTTCTGTCTGCTCAACCGGGTTAAAATTCTCCGGCAGATTGTCCGGAAGATCGGCGCCGCGTTCATATTTGCCATTATAGTTTACAATATCATTATCGCCGGTATATTCAATAATTCTGTTTCCGTCAGGAGCTGCGGACGGAATAAATAAGTCGGGATTATCCACTAAATCCATAAAGGTCTTTCCCTCGCCCGACTTGAAATCCCCAGGCATAATTTCATAATCAGAGTGGAACCTGCCTGTAAGCACAAATACCCTGTTCATATCGGCGATATCTGCGTCAAGCTTTTTAAAGGCTCCGTTCTCGGGCGCACCATGCTCGACATTTTTTGCGCGCAGCTTATCCATAAAGGCTCTTATTTGCTGCTTTTCATCATCGGACAGAGCAAATTTGAATTGCTCGTACCTGTCGATCTCCCGACCGTCTCTGAGCATGGTGTTAATCTCATCTTCGGTCAATCGGCGATCCTGCTTGATGTTTTTGTCGTTGAGAATATCATTAATATACTTCTCAAATTCGGAAAAGCTTATCTGATGTCTGCTGTCCGTGTTGCCGAAAAATCTGTTGGCATAATTCAAACGATAGTCATCGAGCAGCATAAAGGCGGGATCTGCTCTTCTTATGCAGTAATCGACCATAGAACCGTAGGCAGAGTACACCCCGCCGGCAAAATCCAGATGCTCACGGAGCATAGGGTCACCGAGCTTGGCAATTTCGGGAATCATCGCCGCGATGCTCATTTCACGGGCATGGTCCGCAATTTCACTTGAAGCCACCGTAATATCCGGAGACATTATTTTCATCATATTGACCTTGGAAAGGTCTCTGACCGCAATACGAATAAGCTCTGTCTTAAACTCCGGTTCGGTTTGAATGCGCTTCATCAGCTCAATGTTCTTGTTGATACACTGTTGTCTCTCTTCCGTGTTCTCTGCATTGAGATACGAGAAATCCATAAACCACGAGGCAATGGCATCATTGAGGGGGTCTGCGTCTGAAGCGTTGATAATTTCGGGAGGATAGCATGAGGTGTTGTTTTTTATACCGCCGTAGAACTTCATCTTTGCGGCGACTTTCCTCTCCGACTTATTATTTGTGAGATGCCACTCAGCAAGCTGGGGCGAATCATAATAGCTGTGCGCGGAATCGCTCCATAGCTCATCATTCGCTGATGCGCGGGCAATCATCTTAATAATCCCCGTCGCTTCAAGAACACCGTTAATTTGTTCTTCGGTAAAATTAGGCATAACCTTCTCCTTAATACGTAATCAAATAACCGTAACTTATTAAGTATATACTATCATAGTTTTTTTATAATAAATAGACAAATTGTAAATAAACTGATAATTATTTTATACCTTCATCGGAAGTATCCTTGATTACGGCAAGCGTTGTATAAGGTATCGTTATTCCCTCTTTATCAAATCGTTTTTTTACATTCTCTATCAGCGCAAAGCGAAAATCCACATACTCTGAATTTTTGACCCAGACTCTCGCTTCAAGTCTGACTCCGCTGTCGGCAAGCTCTGCCGCAACCACCTGCGGAGACGGGTTGTCGATAACGCCGTAAAGCTTAGATACCTCATCTAAAATCGCGGCGCGCGCATTGTCTATGCTGTCGCTATAGCTTATGGTAAAGCTCTCATCAAGCCGTCTGCCCTTGCCGTCATTATAGTTAACAATCTTTGTCGACATAACGTCGGAGTTCGGTATTCTGACCGTTTTACCGTCTACGGCACGCAGCTTGGTATAGACTATTCCTATCTCTATTACCGTACCGCTGACCGATTCTATACTGACATAATCACCCTGTTCAAACGGCTTAGACGCAAAAATTATTATTCCGCTGAACACGTCGCCGAGTATGTTTTGCAGTGAAAGCGACACGGCAAGACCGCAAGCTCCGAGCAGGGTAACGAGCGAGGACGACTGTATACCGAGCTTGTCGGCGCAGGCAATAATAAGCAATGTATACAGCAGAATTTTAACTGCCGAAAAAATAAAGCTGTGCAGTGAGGTATCGAGCTTGGAACGTACAAGACCGCTTTTTACCGCTTTCAGCACCGCTCTGATGGCGATAATACCGAGAAGCAGGATAAGTATTGCCTTGAGAATGTTTACACCGTTGTTGTCAAAGAAGGAATTTACCTTCTCGACAAATACAGCTTCGGATAATAACTGCTTCATTTATTACTCCTTTTTTATTTGTAAAAACGGTTGATGATTGAAAAGCGATTCAATATGCTCTTGCCGACAGGGGCAGTTGTCAAGCTGCCCGCTGTCGGAATTTGAGAACATTTTATTTGCGTGTATTTCTTTACAGCGGCAATACAATCTCTCTGCCGAGATGAAGAGAATAAATTATGCACTGCTTAACCGGTTTGCCGGTGCGTTTTTCTATGGCATTTCTGTAAAGACGAAGCTGCTCCGAATACCTGTCAATCAGCTTTTGCGGGTCGGCAACCCTGTCTGATTTGTAGTCGACCAGCACATAACCGTCCGATTCCGGAATGAGGCAGTCAGCTATGCCCTGAATAAGCACCTTTTCATCGCCGTAGTCAACGCCGTCGCGCATAACATCGTTGGCGGGCAGCTCGTCAAGGAACTCATATTCGCGTATTGTTCCTCGCTCTATCATTCGTTCCGCGAGCGGACCTGCAAGGAATACGCGCAGCTTCTCCCTGTCCATAGCCTGAGCGGCTTCGGACGATATGAAATGATTGTCAACAAGCCGCTTAATCTCGCCGTCGAGTGATTCGCGGGCGGAAGCATAGTCGGCACATTGTAAAAAAAGGTGTAGTGCAGTACCTATTTCGGCGGCAGACAGACCTCCCTGCCTCGTAAACGCAGGCGGATTGACGAACGATGCATCCCCCTCGGCAAGCTCGCTGACCGTGAGCTTAACCGGAACATCGGACAGTCTGCGGTCGCGCTCGGATTTTATTATCGCTTTCAAACGATTCCATTCGGCATCGTCGAACGGCATAACATCCTTTTCGACCGCAACCGTTGACTGTGTTCCGACCGGCACAAATATCGCATTGTTGCATTCGTATTCTTTGTTTTGAGCAAGAGAATTGAAAATCAGATCGGCGCGATCTCCGACAAAGGCGGGCAAAATCCAGCCGGCATAGCTGTTGACGTCGAGCGCATCGGCAGGCTCTCTCGTTTCGGCAGTCTGCTGAGCCGACACAAGCAGCTTTTCGGTGTTTTTGCTCTCACAGGTAAGAAAAAGACGCTGTTTGGCGCGGGTAAGGGCAACATACAGCACCCTCATTTCCTCGCTTTTGCCGCGGCGGGAAATTTCGTTTGCAATGGCAATGCTTTGAATTGTCTTTTTATATTCCAAAACACCGTCGTTGTCCGTGCGGTAATTCATACCTATACCGAGCTTGGTATCAAACAAAACGCTCGGCTGAGTGTAGTCCTGACGGTTAAATTGTCTGTTAATATCGCAAACAAAGACAAACGGCCATTCCAAGCCCTTGGAGCCGTGAACGGTTATGACCGAAACGGCGTTGTCGGGCGGTGCTGTCGAGCCTTTCAGATTCTTTCCGTTCTCACTCGCCCTGTCGCAAAGACGCAGAAAACGCGCAAGACCGCCGTCCGCATTCTTCACCGCAGCGGCATATTCGATAAGCGAGCGGATATTATCGCGGCGACGCCGAAGCTCCGGGCCCGCACAGAGCAGGATTTCCGCCGCCGTTTCATCGGCAATTCGGGAAATAAGCTCATCGACCGGCATAGACAGCGAATATGAGCGGAAACGGTTGAGCATTTCGACGAATCCGACCGATTTGTCGGATTTATCCCTGCGAACAAGCGAAAACAGACGTTCTTTGCTCCTTGCTCCCGAACGCAGTCTGAGCATATCATCGGGCGTAAAGCCGACAAGCGGTGACATCATTACGGCGGCAAGAGAAATGCTGTCGGCAGGATCGTCAATTGCCTTTAGCAATGCAATAAGTGTCGTTATTTCGCTTGAATCGAAAAAGGAATCGGATGAGCTGCTCCATGACTGCACTCCCGCCGCTTGTAATGCGGAGGCAAAAATCAGTGCACTGTCGCGTGCAGAACGCAGAATTATGCAGAAATCACCCGGTCGGCATCGTCTTGTCTCGCCCCGCTCACTGACGGGAGCACCGGAATCGAGCAAAAATCTTATTCGATTGGCAACGGCGGACGCTTCCTCCTCGTATCGGTTTTTGCCCTGCGTTATAACCATTATCTCCGCCGCCGTACCTGCAGTAGTATCCGATGTACGCAGACGCTCATTTTCGTCATAGTCTACTCCGCCCGTTTCAAGACGCATAATCGGGTCAAAGACACGGTTGACGGCATCTATTACCGGCTTACTGCTGCGATAGTTGTCGGACAGCGGCACGAAGCAGGGGTAAAGACCGCTGTCAGCAGGATTGGATTTTTGACGGGCATTGATAAAGATATTCGGGTCGGCTCGGCGGAAGGAATAAATACTCTGCTTAATATCGCCGACCGCAAAAAAGCATTGACGGTCTCCGATAATCAGGTCATATATACGTTGCTGAAGCTCGTTTGTATCCTGATATTCGTCGACAAACAGCCGGTCGAAACGCGATGCCACCTCGTCACGAACATCGGGATTTTCTTCAAGCAAGCGTATTGCGAGCCGCTCAAGGTCGATATATTCGAGTTTTTTCTGCTTGAGTTTAATTTTGAAAAGAATATCGGAATATTTAAGAGCCGCATTGAACAGTGCGGCTACCTGTTCACGCTGTGACAGTGCGTCGCAGTCTATCTGTGCCGAAACGCCGAGCGGGAGCGTTTTCTTTATGCTTTCGATTCCGTTCCATGCCGCATCCCGAAGCGCCTTGACGTGTCCGGCAAGCCCCTTATCCTCACCGCGATAACTGCCGAGGCGGGATTTTTGACAGGCATTGAGCAACGCCGCCGCACCGTCAATGCCGTTTGACTCCAGCTTCTCGACCAGAGCGTCGCACAGGTCGGCGTCATCACTTAAAGCAGGGAGATAAGCCTTGCTCAGCTTTTCGTCAAGCTGTGCCGATTTCATTGCGCTGTTAATTTTTGCCTTGACAGATTTTGCCGACGCCCTTGCGTACCTCAAAAGACTTTGCGGCACAAGGGTCGGATTATCCAGCTCGGCAAGAGCGTTTTTGATAAATTCACCGGGGTCGGCAAGCTGTGACAGAAAATCGTGACAGCGAATCACGTTTTCGCCTGCATCACCGTCACTTCTCGAACGGCCGAGCATAGATGCAAAGGCTTTGAAACCGACGTCTCCGCCGTAAAGGGCGTCAAGTGTGCGCTCAAGCGCCTGCTCGCGCATATCCTGAGCCGTAAAATCGTCGGCTATTCCGTAGTCGGCGGGTATATCAAGATATGCGAAAAATTCGCGCAGGAGCGACGAACAAAAGCTGTCCACGGTACTTATTCTCGCGCGCTCGATAAGCTGTGACTGCCGCAAAAGATTTTCATCGTGCGGGTTGACAGACAGCGCATCGGCAATGCGGCGCTTAAGCCTCACCCTCATTTCGGCGGCAGCGGCAACGGTAAAGGTTACGACCAGCAGTCTGTCGGCGTCTATGTGGTTATCCGCGTCGGAAATTAAGGTGAATATTCTCTCGACAAGCACCGTGGTCTTACCGCTTCCCGCTCCCGCACCGAGCAGCATTGAACCGCCGCGGTCGTATATCGCTTTTCGCTGATTATCAGTCCATTGCGGCATCTTCGTCACCTCCGAATTCCAAAAAATCTTCTTTGTCTATATTGTTGTCATAGACACGCTGTCCTGTCACTCGGTCGCGTCGGCATACTGCGGCATATTCACAGTATTCACACCTCAGCCTACCCTCTTTTAACAGCGGGTTAGGTGAGATTTTACCGTCGTACAGCTTGCGCGCCATCTCTATTACGAGCGAATCCGTATACTCCTTTATTTTCCCGAGCAGCTCGGCGGAGGCAAGCTTCTTTTCACTGTTCTTGGTGAAGCCGTCCTTACCATAGCTAACGGGAATAAAAATACCGCTGGCGCTCTTGTCCATCGCCTTTACGATTTCCGGGTCATCAAGAATTATTCCGTCGGCACAATATATCTTTTCACCGCTGTTTGAGGAATTAACACTTGGATCTGCAGGCAGATACAGCACTCCCGCCGGTATTGCGCCCGAATGCTTACCTGACGAGCATACCGAAAAAAGATAGACAAGCATCTGCACCGACAGACCTGCCCACACCTCGGACAGCGAAAACTCCCTCGTACCGGTCTTGTAGTCTATTACACGCAGATATTCTTTTCCGTTGTAATTCAAAACATCGACACGGTCTATCTTGCCTATCAGACGCACCGTCTTGCCGTCGGGAAGCATAAGCGTTCTCGGCTCGACACTCTCACCCTCTCCGATTGACATCTCAAGGTCGGACGGCTTGAAATCGCTTACAGTCTGCTCACTGCGGATATGTCTTATCAGACGAGCACCCCCCTCAATAAGACGCTCGATGAGATATTCCATTCTCGCCGTGATATGTGCCGAACCAAGCCGCTCAGAAACATATTTATCCGCCGCCTCTTTGCAAAGGCGGTTAATATCCTCGTCGGAGAGAGCGGTAATATCATCGGTCAAGCGCATTACATATTCTACCAGTGCGTGTGTAAAGGTTCCCGCTTCAAGCGGCGACATACTCGCCTTTCGGCGTGGGACGATTCCGAGAACATACTGTAAGAAATAGGAGAACGGGCAGTTGTTGAACGTCTCAATTCTCGTAGGAGAAACGGTCATTGACGAGCCGACAATCTTTTCGATAAGCGAAACATCTCCGACTGCGGAATGGGTGCGAAGCGACGCTTCGATGCCGCTGAACAACGACTCGGCGGCGGGCATCAGGTCGGAATACTCCGACGGATTCTCGGCATAAGCCTTGAGCGCCGTCCTCTCGTTCACTATCATAAAAAAACGGTCGAGCGGCTGATTATCCGTACCGATTTTCGCAAAATAATCCGTTAGCTCAGAGGTTGGCTCAAGCGCTTCGCCTCCGATTGACGAACGTGCGCAGGACAGATAAACCCTCTCGCGGGCGGCAGTCAGCGAACGGTAGAGGAAATACCGTTCCATTTTCCGTTTATTGTCAAATGACGATGTAAGCTCAGCGCCTCCCTCGCACAGCAAATCGCGCTCGCGCATTGTAAAGAGCGGAGCGTCGAAATCATTGAGTGGGAACACACCCTCGTTGAGTCCGAGACAGAATACAGCTCTCGGACTGTCCGTCCTCATTCGGTCTGCCCCGCCTATTTGAACCGTGTCTATTCCCTGCGGTATCGAGCCGACCGAGGTGCTGTCAAATAACAGCTCAGCCAGCTCATAAAGCTGTAACGGTGTGGGGTTTTCTCCGTCTGCAAGCCGATAAAGTGAATCAAGAGCGGCAAAAGCGGCGGCGGTTGAGGTAACGTCGAGGCGCTTCATCTCGTCTGCCGCACCGCAAGCTTCTGCAAACTCATACACTCGCCTTATCGCTTCACTTCCGGTACAGTCATCGTCAAGCAGGGGTGCAAGCCACGACATCAGCTTTGATCTTGCACTCTCGGCAAGAGCAAGACGCTGTTGCTGTCCGTCGCTCATTTCATTTATTCCGTCGGGATTACCGGCAAAGGAAGAAAGCCAATCGCCGCCGTCAACATCCCATACAAAGACGTAGTTGACAAGCTCATCCGTTTCGGCATCGGTAAGACGACAAAGTCCCGTTTTGACTATTCGCAGTACAGCCTCACTCGTCAGACCGGTTGTGAGCGAAAGCGCCGACAACATAAAGACGCCGGCAGTGGTGTCGGACAGATTTCTGTTCCAATCGCTGAAATACGGTATTTCAAAAAGTTCAAAGGAGCGGCGAAGCGCGGAACGGTATCGTTCGGTATCGCGGACTATCACCGCAAAATCGCGATAGCGGTAACCCTCATCACGGACAAGACGGGCTATACGCGCCGCGGCGTACTCTGCCTCCTCATAAGGTCCGGGGAAAACACGGTAGCTTACTCCGTCAAAGCTTTTCGGCTCGACTTCGGCAAAAAAAGCCTCTATATCGGCAAGACCGCTTGACTTGAAGCGGTGATTTTCACGCAAAATAATCTCATCGGCTATATCCGCGCCGCAATCGACGGCAATTGATTTGAGTCGGCGGGCGGTACGTCGAATCGGTTCGAAAACGGGAGCATCGCCGTCATCACAGCACAGTGTAACGGTAATGTCGCACCCTCCGAGCATTAGCGAGCGAATCATAAGAAGCTCCGGCTCGGTGAAGCCGGTGAAGCCGTCAAACCAATAGGACACATTCGGGTCGGGATATTTTACCGCGAGATCGGATGCGGTCGTAAGGCTGTCGCTCGTATCGGTATAGTGCTCCCTCATCAGCTCATCGCATTTGGCGGCAATAAGCGCCGTTTCGCGGAATTTTTCTTTGGACAGCTCACTGCCCGCCCTATCGGAAAGCGAGGCGAGCATTTCGGGAGTAACACCGGAATTTTTGAATTCGTCGAGCACAGAAGCAAATGAAGCGCAGAACGAAGTGCTTTCAAAATGCCGCGAAAAAGCCGGCAACGCACCGGAAAGGCTGTCGGCGGCGCGTCTGACAAGTACGGCGTGCGCCTCCTTGGAGAGCTGAGGCAGAGAAATTCCTCCGTAGGTTTTGAACAAATCATAACAGAGCTTGCGGAAGCTTTTGACGGTCACATAGTCACTTAGGCCCGGCGCAAGACGCGAGAAAAGCTTTCTCTCCATACCCTCATCCTGCTCGGTCATCATATTAATTCCCGAATTATCGTTATCCGAACCGAGCATAATCGACAGCATCGTCTTTTCCAAGCCGAACGAGCTTTGTTCGGGTATCATAAGCACCGACGGCAGACGACGCTCCGCTCGCTCTATAAGCCGGTTCATCACAAATTCGCTTTTGCCCGTTCCGGCTCTTCCGAAAATCAATGTCAGCATAGGTTGCTCCTGTCAACAAAAAAATTATAACGAAAAGGTTATCAAAGCCTTTGTGCTCGATAACCTTTGTCAGTGATACGTTTTTTATTATGCGATTATTCGCCGATCGCGGAGCAGGAAAAAACATAGTTTATCTGCTCGTGTGCATAGTCGAGGTAGAGCATCATATTGCTCTTTTCGGTTGTCCACTCGGTAACATATTTCAGCTCTTGATAATAAATCGCTTTGTTATCCTCGGCATATCCGCTGTCGTTGTCGATATAAACACGGTAATCATCGTCGAGCGGGGCGCCGTACTGCTCGATAAGCTCGGCACGAAAATCGTCGTAATCATCGCACAGTTCGGAAAGAATAGAGTCCTTAAAGGAAAAAATCGCTTCTCCGCCGGTAAGCTTGCCGTCGGTAAAATAGAAGTAAATATCGCATTTGCGTTCGTGCATTTCTCCGGCGTAGAGAATCATATCGTCCGAAGCAAAATCGTAATCGTCGCCTTCAATTTCGGTAACCTTGGTATGGCTCATACCCCAGTCACAGTCGCGAAAATCATGCACGACAATAGGCGCGGCTTCCTCCTTATACAACAATGAACAGCCGCTCAATGTGAACAGCACAACGGCAAGCAACAGTGCAATTATCTTTTTCATAACACACATCCCCCGCAAATTATTCTGCCGAATACTTCTTCAGCAACTGATATACAGCCTCGGAATCCACACCCTTATCCTCATTGTAGGGCGCGGCGGCAAAGAACTTTTTGATGTTGCTTACGGTTATGTACTTAACCGATGACGGAACTATCGGTGTAGTGTTCTTGTTGGTAAAAAAAACCTTGCCGTCGCAGGTGAGGTTGTAGAATTTCTCAGAGCGCAAAAACTGACCGAGCACGCGGGCTTCCTTTTCCGCCTGAGGGAACGGACTGTTTATTCTTTCTTTTTTACCGTCGGCAACACGACTGACAACGGACGATTTGCCGTCGTAATAAATATCACCGGCGTAATCGAAAACCTTGATTGCGGTGACACCGTAATAGCTGATGCGGACAAGGTCGATGACGGTATCGTCGATTGTTACGTTTCCGAGAATTTTAACGTCCTTAAAATCGGCATACCTTTCCAAAAGCTTGCGTGCGGCTCCGAGTCCTCTCTCTCGGCTCTCGGATTTGAGTGCATCATTCACAAACCCGCCTTCGTTTTTTTTCTTGGTATAGCGGTAGATAAAAACGACGGCAACAAAAACAAGCAGTGCAACAGCGGTAGCAAGACCGTAATTCTTTATATATTCGGCAGTATTTTCCATAAGAATTTCCATTCAATGATAGTTACCCGATTATTATATCAAAATATTTCGGTCGTTTCAATCCGCGCAGGCAAATTGAAATGAATATTATATAAATACAATTATAATAGGCAGAGCTGTGAGGACACAGCCCTGCCGTTTATTTAATCCTGCTTTCCGAAAAAGAAATCCTTTAAATATTTCTTTGTCTTTATCAAATATTCCTTAACAACCGGTTTAAGCTTTATGTACGTCTGTTTAGACCATTCAATGAAGCGTTTGTATTCCGTCTTTATCCAATCGGCAGTCTTTATCGAAAAAGCTTTAAGTAATTTAGCCGCCGACACCGATTTTTCCTTTATCCGATTCCATGCTTCGGCCGTAAGTTCAACTGCTTTTATGCGTGTCCTTCCAGCGATAGTCTTTAACGCCGAAGCTGTTTTACCCGCAAATTCTTTTGACTTGCTGACAGCCTTTGCGACAAACTCCTTTGCGATTCTTTTGATATTGTCAGTCATTTTTACCGCAAATGCTTTTATCGCCGCCGCAAGCTTTTCAAATTCGCGCTTTATCAGTTCGCCGAGCTTTGAAATCAATTCCTTCAGCTTACCCCAAACGAATTTGGCGGCTCTGCCAATCAGGTCTGCAGCCGTTACAGCTACTCTGCCGACTGCGCTTATGCCGACTCGGAACACCCTTGCGGCAAATCCCGCAACACGACGGATAAACGCCGCAAATGCTACCGCTATCGTTCGAGAAGCGGAGACCGTCTTGCCTGCGACAAACACGGCGAATCTCTTTACGGCATCGACTGCGCCGGTAAAGATTCTTGCGGTAAAGCCTCCGAATTTCTTTAACCCTGACTTTGTCCTATCCGAAAGCTTATTCCACATATTACCGCAGAATCCGGTAATACAGCGGAATACGGCAGTAAGTGCTCTGCCCGTTTTGTTAAGAACAATCTTAACTGCGTCTGCGGTCTTTGTGAAGGCTTTGCAGGCAGAGTTTTTAATAATCGGTGCAACGCGTCCTACAGCTCCGACTATTGCCTTGGCAAATCGAGAAACCAGTCCCGCAAGCTTGCGGGCAACGAAGGCTATACCTTTGGCTATTGATGTAAATACTGATGCGGTACCTTTGGCAATTGAGGTAAATACTAAAGCCACACCCTTTGCTGCCGCGACGATGGCAGAAGTCAATGCCTTGCCGGCAACGGACACGGCGGCGGCTATGCCCTTGAATATCTTCACGACAAACCCGGTAATTGCGGAAAATACGTTAGCGGTGAACCGACCTGCGACGGCAAGTGCCGCAAACATCGCCGTAAAAGCGGCACCTACGACCGCAATCGCCTTGACTATACCGTTTTTGACACGCTTAAAGAAGAGAAGAATACCGGAGAAGCTCTCCTTCGCGCTCTTACGTGCGGGTTTGGCTGTTTTAACTCTGAACGGCGTTATGCTTTCAATCGGCTTTTTACCGTCGTAAATTTCAACAGCGTCTTCAACTCCGGTCGAAAACGCTTCAACGGGCTCGGACTTCTCGACACTCTCGGATTTTTCGTCGGATTCTGCCGACGAATTTTCCGACATCACTGCTCCGGTCTCGTCGGACAACTCGTTCTGCTCAAAGACCTCATCAGCTTCAATTTGCGGCTCATCGGTTTTCCCGTCCTCGGGTCTATTCTCACACGCTCCCGAATTTTCGGCAGACTCATCGTACTGCTCCGCAGTCTCATCCTCTGCCTTATGCTCGAGTTCATCCGACTGCTCCGAATCCCCTCCGACATCGGGAATATCCGTTTCCGTTTCTTCGGCGAATTCCGCAACCTGTTCTTCGGTTTCGGATTTGGTAGTTTCCTTTTCTTCTGAGGTTTCGGGTTCGGCGGCTTGCTCGGCTACATACTCAGCCGTTTCTTCTATTCTCTCGGCTTCGGAAATTATATCTCCGTCGGTGTCAATCTCGGTATCGTTCTCTGCGTCAGCAGATTCCTCAGATTCGACAGCATCCTCTGTTTCCTCAGCCGTGTCTGCGACCTCGATAAATTCAGCCGATTCATCATCAGTATTATAGGAATCATCCTCGGCTTGCTCTGCTGTCTGCTCCGTCGGCTCGATATCCTCGGCAACCTCCTCAAGCGTGAAGCTTGCAACCTCAAGCACAGACTTCGGCATTGACATCGCCGCTACGGCAATATCGCTTCCCTCGGCGTCCTCTGTCATTTTTTCATCGGCCTGCTCTGCGATCTGCTCCTCATCTTCCTCAGCGGATTCACTCTCGATTTCGGCATCCTCGCATACTTCCTGCTCCGCCGTCTTTTCCGTTTCGGTATCTTCGGCTACAATCTCGGCTTCGACATCGACCGCCGTCTCCTCAGGCTTGTTGCCTTCCTCCTCCGACTCGGCTATTTCATAGACAAATACGTTGTCTCTATCGGAGTCGCTGTTCATACCGCTGAGCGCGGCTTCTATAATTACATCGTCAAACTGCTTGCGCTGTGCCTTAGTAAACGACAGCACGCCCGCAAGGTGCTTGCGTCCCTCATTATTTTCAAGCATACGGTGAAGCTTGGCGTCGGGTCCTATATCAATGCTCTCAATCTTCATGCTGTGTTTGCCGCTGACGAGGTGGAACATAACTGTTTTAAACAGATAACGAACGGCAAGACAGGCAATATATGAGAAATAAACCGACAAAATGATTACCGAAATACCGTAGCGATCCTTTTTGCCGACAAGTGTTGTGAGCAGTATTATTATAGGAAAGATATAAGCGGGTGCAATGCAGTTGAAAAACCACAGCCTGCCCATTACGGGGTTGCCGTGACGGGCGGGAATACACATTTCAACAAGCATCGCGACAAAAAATACCGCGCCGACCTTCAGCGACGTACCGGCAATATGATAAACCGAATGCGTGAAATCGGCGTTGACGATTCCCGTCAAGTCCCATGTCATCATCTGACGGACGAGTATTATCAGAGATGCCTCGGTGAATATAAAGCACAGCGAGGTCATAAGCATTACGGTGCTGTATTCATATCCGGTACGGCGGCGCAGTATCTTGAAAACGATACAAAGCACCGCAAATCCGGTCGTTATGATAAGCGAAAGACGGGTATCCAGCTCGTTAAGCGCGCTTGAAGCCCGACTAAGCTCGAAAAACAGTGAAAACAGCAGGGTAAACAGAAGCACCGCCGTCGTTGCCGCCATAAGCAATGACAGCGACCATTCACGGTTATAATACCTGTCCTCGACGGATGTCATCCGTCTGACCCTCATTCTGTTTGGAATTTGCATGGCATCCACCCCGATGATTTTTTATGCGGCTCCCGCAGAATCCTGAACCTTTGCAACGCCGGTATTGAGCAGTACGCTTTCCGACTGCATCGTCTGCGGATTCAGCTTGACTATCAGCTCAAATTGTTCCTCGGGAACATCGGACTCGAGCCGACGCCCGTAGCATACATTGATATATTCGCCGTCATAGCGAATGGCGGTGGGCAGTACGCCCATAAGATGCTTAATGTCTTTATACGACATTCCGCGTGTCACCAGCTCACTGTTGCTGTCGGCGAGCATTCCCGAACGGTTTATCAGTGCCATATCGGTAATTGCGGCGGCGCGAAGCTGACCGTTAAAATCATAGCCTATCGAAATACGAAGTCTCGGCTCATCGCTTTCAAGCTTGCGTTCGCTGTCCGAAACAAAAAGATTCAGTCCCGACGATGACGTGTATTGTGTGAGAGTACCGACTACCTTCTCGGCGTCTCCGCGTGTATATTTTTTGTCGATCAGCAGGAAAATATGCTCCATCTCATACTTGTCACAGAGATAATCGGTATAATCATCAAACTGATTGCCCAACGCCGTTCCGTCAAGCTGTCCCGACGGCATTTCGTCTGCGGGGTCGACAGGATACCAGCTCTCGGACGTAATTGCCCCGCTCGTGCCGTTCAGCGCGACGATGTATTCTCCGCGCCATGCGCTGTTGAAGTTGGCAAACGGGTCGAGATAGCCGAAATGCAGCTCGGTAATCTGCTCGCCGCCCTCGTTGTCGTATATGCGGTACATCGACGCGGGACTGCCGACTGCGGCGACAATATCCTCCACCGTCGAACCGGAAGCAAATGAAATATCGGGACTGCCGACATCGTAATCCTCAAAAACCGTTTCGAGGTCGAGACAGGTAATACTGTCCGCCTTGTTGCCGCTACCGTATTTAACCGCAATCTGAACAGCGGGAATACCGTTGTCGACTGTCCGCTCACTGCGGTAAATATAAGTCTTATCGCCCGTATCACAGCCGTTGGTGCCGAGTGTGTATGAAATATCGTTTCGGCTCATACCGGTGCTCAGCGACAGTGCGGCGGTTACCGTAACCTTGGCGCTCAAATCGCGTTCTGCCTTCCTGCCGTTCAAGCCGTCGGCAATCTTAATGCCAAGATATACTATTCCGCAAAGTATTGAGATGACAAGCAGTGCGGCAATGATTCTGAACCGACGAACACTCCTTCTGCGCGCGGGTGACATTGCGGGGCGCTGATAGACCTTTACGTCCTCGTCGCCCTCCACAGTGCTTTTAACCGTTTCGACCGAATCCTCACGCTTAGTCTTATTCCTGCGCAAAATGGATTTTTTCCCCGGTTGTCGCGGCAAAGCGCCTTTATGAGAATCGACATAATTCTTTATCTCGACAAGGATACTCTCGACTATTTTATTGGAAAAATTCTCCGCCATTTTGGAATGACAGAGCACGACCGCCATCAGACGACAGCCAACGCCCTCCTGTGCCACACGAAAGCGTATGCGAAGCTCATTGCGGCGAAGGTCGATATCGTAAGGTCTCGACCATGCCTCAAAGATACTGCCGTCGATAATGACAGTACCGTTTGCGGTGTCATCCTTATATTTCATTTTGTTGACAATCGACACACCGAGAATTTCACCGACTGCATCGGCATCATTAAGCAAACCGAAAACATCGGCGCGGCGGGCTGAAATATCAACGCTTGCTTCATAAATCTTCTGCTGTTGAATCATTTTCGACTATATTCCCCGATTTATCGTAATATGAAAACGACCGAAGTATGCCGTCTCGGTCAAATTCCGCTGTGAGTGCGAATCTGTTATCATCGCCGTTAAAGCAACCGTATCCGAGCACCGTACCGTCTGCATCAACGGTAACTCCGCTCGGAAGGATTTCCATCAGGTGTCTGACCTCAAGCTCCGACATTCCGAGCGAAAGCCGTTCGCCGTATTCGCCGAGCTCACCGTTACCTTTGGTACACAGCCTCGATTCGGTATATTTGACCGACTGAGCGATGTTATCCCTATATTCCACGGTATATTCAAACGAAACCTTTGAATTCAGCTTACTGCCGATTACATAACCGTAATATATTATGCCCTCTTCATCGCTCTCTATCGTATGACCTGAGGACCCGAGTATCTGCGCCACCTGATTCATGCTCTTGCCGCACAGCATGAGCGAACGCTCGGACTGATAGCGGCTTTCTATGTATTCGTCAAAGCGGGAAAACTGACTCGACAGTCCGCCGCTCATACTGTCATAAGGATAGACGTTCATAATGTCGTAGCGATAATAATAATCGCAGGTCTTGGTTGCCGTTTCCTTATTGACGGTAATGAAAAGCTCCGATCTGAATGCCGTGGAAAGCGGGTCCTCATCCGCTTTATATCTGCCGAAATGCAGTATAAGCGCCCCGCTGCTCTCGACGGTAAATGCCGAGCAAGGCTGACCTACCGCTTCCTCTATATTCGCTATCGACATAGACGGCGCAACCGATGTTCCGACATTTTTAATGCCTACCTTGAGAAGCTGCTCCGAAATGGTCCTGTCGACAAATGCGTAACGGCGAACCGAACCGTAGGCGTTATATTCCACAAATATCTGCGAAACGGGGTCGCCGTCATCGTCGCACATTACCGAACAGTAAAAATACTCGTCGCTCGACAGCCTTTGACCCTGGCAGTTAAGCATAAGCTCCAACTCCTGCTTAGGCTGACCGATGCTGATTGACATTGCGTGCTCGCGGTCGACGCTGTCACTCTGCGTAAGCAGAAGTCCCGACGACGGAACGATGTTGCTTCGCTCGAATCGGGTAGACACGGCAAGCGCAGAGAAAAGCACGACGCACAATATCAGAGCCGCCGCCACCGAGCTGAGGTTGAGCGAAACGGTGCGGTTTGCATCGTCGATGAACTCCGATATGACCTTTCTGCGCCTTTTCATTGTGGCGTCGACCGGAAGCCGATATCCGGCAACGAAGCTCTCTACCGAAGCAACGGCTCGGCTGTAGCCTGTCTGTGCTTTATCGTCGACCTGCTCCGGCTCAAGGTCGTAAGCGGGAACCTTCATCGCACGAAGCATTACCGAGCAGTCGTAATCATTGACCGCGCGAGCATTCTCCTGCACCGAAACGGTCTGCACCCGAAGAGTCACGACACATCCGGATTCGGCAGGCTCAATTGTAAAGGTATATGTCTCGACCGAGTCGGTAAAGGATAAAAGCGAATCCGGCACGAACGAGGTGATTATCATTGTACTGCCGCGACCCTTAAAGGACATTCTCGCCCCCGAGCAGAAATCCGGTTCGACATAGGCAAGGCTCTCCCCCGCAGAATTGCCGAACCAAAGCCTGTAGCTGTCCGCATCACACAGTACCTTAAAAACCGCCGACGGAGCGCACCTAAAATCCGCCCTTGCGCCGGCATCCGTAACATAACCGCCAATCATCTGTAAAAAGTCCCTTTTCGACCCGTTCGGGCCGCATACAATTTTGTATATAATTATTCTATATTAACTATACCATTATCGTGTCCGTTTTTCAACAAAAATAAAGACAAATCGGGGCGATATTTTACTCCCCTTGAATAAGCCGTGCATTACAGGTCAACACTTGCCTTGAGGTGTTAATTTATGGAACTGATAAAGCTTATTCTTACATCGGTTATCTCGATTTCCGAAATGTTTCTTATGACCAAGCTTATGGGAAAGCGTCAGATTTCTCAGCTATCTCTTTTTGACTATGTCAACGGCATAACGGTCGGCTCTATTGCGGCAGAGCTGGCGATAAGTCCGCTTGACGAGTGCTGGAGACCGATTATTGCAACCGCCGTTTACACCGCCGCTTCGATCGGTATATCGACAGCCTGCAACAAGTCGCTGACAGCGCGTGAGTTTCTCGTCGGCAAGCCGATAATTCTATTTGAAAACGATATGATTTACGAGCAGAATCTTATGAGGGCAAAGCTGGATATCAACGAATTTCTGACCTGTTGCCGTACACAGGGATATTTCGATTTATCAGACATCAAATCTGCCGTGCTGGAAACCAACGGATGCATAAGCATCCTACCCAAGGGCTCGGCGCGCCCGCTCACCCCCGACGATATGAATATCGCGGCATCCGATGACGAAATGAGATACAATCTCGTCATTGACGGTAAGATAATGGATAACTGTCTTATCGCGGCGGGCAGGGATGAGCGGTGGCTTAAAAATCAGCTTGCCGCCATGAAAACAAGGGTGGAAATGGTGTCGCTCGCAACCTATTCACAGGTAAACGGTCTGAACGTTTTTGAAAAGTCCGGTCGAACAGTCGAAAGTGACATTTTTATCTGAGTGCCGTACAGTTAAGAATATATCGGTGCAAAATTTCGGCTTGGTTGCCGCCCGCCGTTCTACCGTCACCGAATCCGCTCGCCGTCTGTCAATCGCCAATCCGTGCCGCCTTTTTTAAAACTATTGTAAAATCCCGAGCATTCTGTTATTATATTACCGATATTGTGTTAAATATGTCTAAAACGATATCGGTAATATATAATTAGAGGATTATTTTCGGCGGTGAACCGCATTTCGAGAATCTGTCCTTAAACCTGATTTGTGAGGGGATTTATTTGGCTATTGTTATTTTGTTTACTAAGCTGTTTGCCGCAGTGCTTCAAATATTCGGCAGAGGAAGCAGTCTGCCCGGCGAAATAGCGCTCAAAATCGCACCTAACATTCTCAAAAAGCTCAAGCTTCCCGCTACCGTTATAGCCGTAACGGGCTCCAACGGTAAGACAGGCACCTGCGAGCTGATTTCGGCAATGGCGCGCGACGAGGGCAAAAGGGTTATCTGCAACTCCAAGGGCTCTAACCTCAAATCCGGCGTTGCCACGCTTTTGCTTTGCAACAGCACTCTTTCCGGCAAAGTTAAAGCCGACGTCGCCGTCATCGAGAGCGACGAGCGTTACTGTCAATATACATTTGCCGATATTACTCCGAATTACATCGTAATAACAAATCTTTTCCGAGACCAGCTCACACGCAACGGGCACAACGAATTTGTTGCCGGGGAGCTTGCCAAGGGTCTGCCTGCCGAGTCCACGCTCATTCTGTGTGCCGATGACCCACTCGTTATGTCGCTCGGCATGGACAGAAATATCATTACCTACGGCATAGATGCACCCGAGCTTCGTGAAAAGCAGGGTACTGAGCATGTCTATAACGATGGCGTTTTCTGCCCCGTCTGCCACCGCAGAACGGAGTACCGCTTCCGTATTCATAATCACGTGGGCAGCTATCGCTGTCCGTCCTGCGGCTTTGACAGAGGAACTCCGAATCACGTTATCACGAGAGCGGCTGATGACAAGTTTACCATAGACGGTGAATTTGAGCTTCACCCGCAGATTTTCAACACTATGTTCGGCTACAACGACCTTGCGGCGTTTACCGCAGGTGTCGATGCACTCGGCATAAAGCCCGACGATGCTGTACGCTTCCTTGACGGATACATTCTCAAAAACGGCAGAATCCGCAGCTTCGGTGTTGCAGGTCACAAGGGCACGTTTATGCTGTGCAAGCACGAGAATTCCATTTCATACGACCGCACACTGCAGTCGATAGTTGACAATCTGAACGGCGAAGCGACCGTTGTTTTGGTATTTGACCAATTGAGCCGCAAATATACCGCCAATGACATTTCGTGGCTGTGGGATATCGACTTTGACCTGCTTGCCGACGACCGAATCAAGAGGGTGCTTTTGTCGGGCGAATTTGCCGACGATTTGGCAACTCGCTTTGAGTTTACCTCGGTCGACCCCGAACGGCTGACCGTTATTCCCAAAATCAAAAAGATGATGAAGAGCCTTTACGGCAACCCCGTCGGCGAGGTATTTGTCATGACCTGCTTTACCGATGTCGATAAATTCATCTCGGGTCTCAGGAGGCACGACAGATGATTAAATTACTGCATTGCTATGATGATTTACTCAACCTTTACGGTGACTATGCAAATGTTTCCGTTCTTGCCCGCCGTCTGCGCGAGGAGGGCGAGGATGTTAAAATCGAAAAGTTCTCCATCGGCAGCGTTGTCGATTTCAGTGACAAAAGCTTTATCTACTTCGGAGCAGGTACCGAAAAAAATATCATTACCGCCCTTGAAGATGTGCGCCGCGTTCGCCGCGAGCTGAGTGACTATATTGCGTGCGGCGGTACCCTTTTGGCGACCGGAAACTCGGTCGCTCTGTTCGGTGACCGCATTAACTGCCTCGACGGTGTTTCCCGTGAGGGTCTGGGCTTTATCCGCGCCGAATTTACCGAGATAGAAAAACGGCAGTACACGGAGCTGATACTCAAAACTCCCATTATCGAAAAGCCCGTTGTTGCCACCGTAAATACATCTTACAGCATTAGCTTTAACGATGAAACATTATTCTTTATAGAGTACGACTCCAACAAGCTGTTGGAGGAGCGCGAGGGTCTCAGAAAGGGCAACGCCTTCTTCACGCGCCTTTCGGGTCCGGTTCTCGTCCGCAATCCCGAGTTGCTTGAGTTCTTTGCACATTCAGTTTCGGGTCGCCGTCTTTCCGAGCCGCATCAGGATTGGAACTACTCTGCCGAACGCGGCTACGAGCATATGCTGAACACGCTTACCAAAGCGCGTGAAAAGGAAGAAGATGAGCAGTAAAATGCTGTCGGCAAAATCCGGCGACACAGATGCCGTAACCAGGCTTGCGGTGCTAATCGACGCCGAAAATGTTTCCGACCGATACACGCAGTACATCTTTGAGGAGCTTGCCGGCTATGCCGACCTGATAACGTATAAAAGAATTTACGGTGATTGGACAACAGGGCGACTCAACTCGTGGAAAAAGGTACTGCTCGATTACTCGATAACTCCGATTCAGCAATACTCCTACACGATGGGCAAAAATTCCACCGATTCGGCGCTGATAATAGACGCCATGGATATACTGTACAACGGCGATGTTGACTCCTTCTGCATAGTCAGCAGCGACAGCGATTTTACCCGACTTGCCGCACGTCTGCGCGAGGCGGGCAAATGCGTTATCGGAATGGGCGAAAAGAAAACGCCCAAGCCGTTTATTTCGGCGTGTCAGATATTCCGTTATCTCGAGATAATCTCTCGTGAGGAGCAGTCGGTTGAGAACTCGGAGTCCGACCTTAATGATATTGCCGACGAGGTACAGCGTATTGTCGATGAATTTTCAGATGACAGCGGATGGGTATTCCTCGGCAGCGTCGGCAACCAGCTTGAAAAGAAACTGCCCGATTTCGATGTAAGAAACTACGGTTTTTCCAAGCTGACGGCGCTTATCAAGGCTACAAAGCGATTCAGAATAGAATCAAGACAGTCAGGCGACGCCGCGCCGCTGACCTATATAGGCAACAAATAGGACGGAGGACTTTTCAATGTCCCAAATAAAGGTTTCCGCCACCATCGTTACCTACAACGACGGTGAAATATGCAAAAAGACAATCGAGAGCATTCTCGAAAATACAAAGGGTGTGGACCTGACACTGTATATCGTCGACAACAATTCGCAGGACGATACTTTTGAGCTGCTTACCGATACCTTCGGCGAAAAAATCGTCGCTGTAAAAAACGGCGACAATCTCGGCTTCGGTCACGGTCACAACACCGTTTCGGATATGCTGGACAGCGATTACCATTTTATCGTCAATCCCGATATTCTCTTTGACCGCGATGTTTTTACCGATATTGCCGAATTCTTTGAGGCAAACCCCGATGTGGGTCTGGTTGCTCCGAAGGTACTCACGACAGACGGCGAGGACATAATGCACGCCAAGCGTGACCCGACCTTTTTGGGACTTATCGCTCACCATTCCTTACCCAAGCTGTTAAAGGCGCAGAGCGACCACTATGTTATGGCGGACGAGGATTTGACCAAGCCGATTGACATTGAGTTCGCTCCCGGCTGCTTTATCGCAATGCGTACCTCTCTTTTCTGTCAGATAGGCGGTTTTGACGAACGGTTTTTCCTCTACTATGAGGATATGGATATTACCCGCCGTGCCCGTCAGCTGATGCGTGCGGTATATTATCCCGATACATACGTTTACCACGCATGGAATCGTGCAAGCTCGCACAATGTTAAATATTTTATGATACTTATAGAGGGAATGTTCAAATATTTTGCAAAATGGGGTTTCCGCTTTGCCTACTATCGCGGCAAAGACGGCAAGCTGAAATAAGAAAGGGCGGTATTGTATATGAAGCTTCTTATCACCGGCTGCGGCGGTCAGCTCGGTACCGAGCTTGTGCGTCAGCTCAAGGACGGCAAAAGCAGTCTCGGGAATATTCCGGAGCAATACATAAATGCCGATGTTACCGCCGTTGATATTGCCGAGCTTGACCTTACCGACCAAGCGGCAGTCGATAAATTTATTACAGATAGTAAATTCGATATAATTTTCAACTGTGCGGCATATACAAATGTCGATGCGTGTGAAACGCAGACCGAAGCCGCCTACGCAGTGAATGCGCTCGCTCCCAAATACCTTGCCGCCGCCGCCGAGAAAATCGGTGCCAAGCTGATACACGTTTCCACCGACTATGTTTTTGCCGGAAATGAGCCGATGCCTCGAGTCGAAACCGATGAGGTCGCTCCCGTGACCGCATACGGTAAGACCAAGCTTGAGGGCGAAAAATTCGTAAAAGCGGAGTGCTCCAAATATTTCATCTGCCGCACGGCGTGGCTATACGGACTTAACGGTAAAAATTTTGTTAAAACAATCCTGAGGATTGCTAAGGAACGCGGAGGCTGCAGCGTAGTCAACGACCAATTCGGCAATCCCACCTCCTGCGTGGACCTTGCACATACAATGCTGAAGCTTGCGGTTACCGACAATTACGGAATATATCACTGCACCTGTAGCGGTATATGCTCGTGGTTTGATTTTGCAAAGGAATTTGTCCGGCTTGCCGGAATAGATGTCGAAGTCAAGCCCTGCACTACCGCCGAATATGCAAGCAAAACACAGCGTCCCGCCTACTCAGCGCTCGACAACGCCGCTCTGCGGGCTACCGTCGGCGACGATATGCGCGACTGGAGGGCGGCAATCGCAGAATATATAAATGAATTAAAGGAGACAAACCGGATATGAAGCGCTATCTCGTAACAGGCGGAGCCGGATTTATCGGCTCAAATTTCATCATCTATATGCTCAAAAATCATGAGGACGTCGAAATTATCAATTTCGACGCGCTTACCTATGCCGGCAATCTCAATAACCTCAAGTCGGTTGAAAATGACAAAAGGTACAGCTTTGTCAGAGGTGACATCACCGATGAGATGGCTGTCAAAAAAGTTTTTGACGAAAATGAAATCGACTATGTGGTAAACTTTGCCGCCGAAACGCACGTCGACCGCTCGGTCACCGACCCGCTCGTATTCGTGCGCACCAATGTCCTCGGCACTGCAAATATGCTCAACAACGCAAAACAGGCTTGGACTTTGCCCGACGGAAGCTTTAAGGACGGCGTGAAATATCTGCAGGTTTCTACCGATGAGGTTTACGGCTCGCTCGGACCGGACGGCTTCTTTACCGAAACGACTCCGCTCGACCCGCATTCTCCGTATTCGGCATCCAAAACCTCTGCCGATATGCTGGTAAAGGCATATCATGATACATATAAGATGCCGATAAATATTACTCGCTGCTCCAACAATTACGGTCCGTTCCAATTCCCCGAAAAGCTCATACCTCTGATGATTAACAATTGTCTCAATCACCGCGATCTGCCGGTATACGGTGACGGTCTGCAAATCCGAGACTGGCTTTATGTAGACGACCACTGCAAAGCGATTGATATGGTCATAACAAGCGGCAAAGACGGTGAATTCTACAATGTAGGCGGTCACAACGAGCGCACCAATCTGACCATAATCGGAACAATCATCGACTATGTTAAGGAAAAGGTCGACCCGACCGTGAGTGAGGCGCTCATTAAGCACGTTGCCGACCGCAAGGGTCACGACCGCCGCTACGGAATCGACCCGCAGAAGATAAAAGACGATCTCGGCTGGTATCCCGAAACACCGTTTGAAAAGGGTATCAAGCTGACAATCGACTGGTATCTCGATAACAAGGATTGGCTCGCCAATGTAGTAAACGGCGATTACGAGGCGTACTACGACAAGATGTACGGCAACAGAAAGTAACGGACAGTCCGCATAATTCAATTATTTTGTCGTTTCGGCAGAAACTTATATGTAAAGCTAAATTGCTTGACATATTCCGGTTGCCGAAACGACATATTGTTTTTCAATAGGAGGAAAAATATGTCTGAAGCAGGCAGTAAAACACATACCGTGGAGCGGGGCGGTGAGCTGATGTGGGTATTCGGCACACTGTTTGTCGCGCTCGGTGTCTCAATTTGCAGTAAGGTCAATCTCGGTGTTTCTATGATAGCCGCGCCCGCCTTCATCATCTGTGAGGCTCTCGCGCCCGTGTGGCACAGTCTGAGCGTCGGCGTTACCGAATACATAATTCAGGGCCTTATGCTTGCGGTGCTTTGCGTTGTCGTGCGGCGTTTTAATTGGAAGTACCTGTGTGCGTTTGCCGTTGCCGTAATATACGGCTACGCGCTTAATTTGTTTCTGTGGATTATGCGTGACGTCAGCTTTGACACCGTCGCGATGCGCTGGATAATGCTGATTGTCGGCGACAGTATAACGGCGACGGGCGTAGCGTGCTTTTTCAGAACTTATCTTCCCCTGCAGGTTTATGAGCTGTTTGTCGCCGAAATCGCAGACAAATTCGGATTTAACATAAACAAAACAAAGTGGTGCTTTGACATAACCCTACTTGTTATCTCGGTCATACTTGCGCTGACGCTGTTCGGTGACGCTTCCTCGCTTAGACTGTCCGACCTTACGTCATCTTCGTTTCACAGCATAGGACTCGGTACTATCGTGACAACAGCGATAAACTCGCCGATTATTGCCTTTGCGGGCAAGCTGCTCGACAGAATTTTCGGAACACAGCCTCGATTCCCCAAGCTTAAAGAAATATTCGGAAGATAGTTTTCCCTTTTGAATAAAAACAGCCCCGCTCGTCTGTCGGTGTATGCCGCAGCCAAACGGGGTATTTTATTTCTTATTTCAACTCACTCAAATAACAATATGCGCCGTTAGAGACAGAGTCAATTATCAGATAGCGCTTTATGCCGTCTTTGGGATGACCGAGCGAGCCGGGATTGGCAAGCCAGTAATCCCCTTTCCATTGACAAAGCGGGTAATGTGTATGACCGAACAAAATTACGTTTGCACCGAGCTGCAATGCAGCCGTTTCGAGCAAATCGGTGGTGTATTTTACCGAATAATTATGACCGTGGGTCATAAAGATTGTCATTCCGTCAAGACTCAACAGCTTATCGTTCGGCTCACTGCAATACATATCGCAATTGCCCTTTACTGCCACGAGCGGAAATGACGGATTTCTATCCCGTACACACTCGACATCACCCTCTCCGTCGCCCAAAAAAAGAATATAGTCGGCGTCGCGGTGCTTAGTACACAGCTTTTCGAGTGATTCGGTGTCACCGTGACTGTCCGAAGCGACAATTATCCTCATTCCATCCCCTCCTGCGCGTCAAGAGCAAGCCGATAAAGCTCGTATTTCTTCATTCCGAACTGTGCGGCAGACTGTTTGCAGGCAGCAGCCAGCGACATTCCCTGTTCATCTACCAGCCTCATCACCTCGGCAACTGCGTCGGCGGCGCTCGGCTCGGCAGGCGGCTCGGGCTGACTGCCCTCAATTACCAAAACGTACTCACCGCGAGGCTCACGCTCCTCAAACGCTTTATTCGCGGCAATCAGCGTCGTTCGCTCAAACTCCTCGTGAACCTTGGTCAGCTCCCTTGCGAGTACGATTCTGCGCTCTCCGAGCGTATCAAGCAGGTCGCGGAGTGTGTTTCTGAGCTTGTGCGGAGCTTCGTACAGAACAACGGTGCGCTGTTCGCCGACAAGCTGTGTAAGACGCTCGGCTCGGTTTTTGCGCGAGGTCGGCAGAAATCCCTCAAAGCAGAAGCGTCCGGTGGGCAGTCCGCAGCAGGACAGCGCCGACACAAGCGCACTTGCACCGGGAATGGGAACAACTCTCACTCCATGCTCGATTGCGGTGGCGACAAGCTGTTCACCGGGATCACTGATGCCCGGCGTACCGGCGTCACAGCACAGCGCACAGCTCTCACCGGCGATAATTCTCGACACTATCATCTCACTGCGGTCATCCTCATTGTGACGGTAACAGCTCACAAGCGGCTTTTTAATATCAAAATGATTCAGGAGCTTGAGCGTCACCCTCGTGTCCTCGGCGGCAATAAAATCGACCTCGGACAGCGTTTGTATCGCTCTTGATGTAATATCGGAAAGGTTACCTATCGGTGTGGCAACGATATATAAACACGGTTCACTCATTCTTTATTTTCCCTTCGCAGGTAATATCGGCATATTCCGCCGTTTCTTCGCCGTCCGAGCGTGTAACGAGGTCCGGCTCATAGCGCAGTCCCTCTCCCGCCGAAAGCCGCGCATCGCAAAGGACAAGGTACGGCTCGTCACCGACCGAGTGGCGAACGAAGCGCAGACGCTTAGGCTCAAGTCCCGCCGACCTCAGCGAAATAAAAGCGTTTGCAAGCCTCGATGCTGGATAACAGAAGCAGAAGCTGCCCTTTTGCTTGAGATTTTTTGCGGCGGATATGCAGAAATCGGCAAATCTGCCGTTGTTTTCAAAGCGTTTGTCGGCGGTAAAGCCGGCCGGCATTGCACCGGAGGAAGCATCGTAATAAGGAGGATTGCACAGCACAAGGTCGAATTTCGCGTCCGAACGAAAGGTGCGGATATCTCCGCGGATAATTTTAATATCGGCATTTGATTCGGCGGC
>DCGT01000046.1:30956-36621 GCA_002315315.1 Faecalibacterium sp. UBA1771 | reverse complement strand
CTCGGCAAGCCGGCAGGCATCTTCTCTCAATTCGACGCCGACGGCACCTTTGCACAACCCGCGGTCGGCAACCCATAGAAGCATAGCGGCATTGCCCGACCCCAACTCGAGCACCCTTTGACGCACCGGTGCAAAGGCGGCAAGCATCAGCGAATCGACCGAAACCGTATCCCCTGTCGAGGTATAGACGCGCGTACCGTTTTTCAGCGTTTCAAATCCCATTGTTGTCAACATTCCCCGTTACGAAATACGGCGGACACCGAAAAAGTGTCCGCCGCTGTCATTGCACTTTCGATTAGCCCTTGATGGCTTCGACGGGGCATCCGTCCTCGCAGGCGCCGCAGTCGATGCAGGTATCGGCGTCAACAACATACTTGGTGTCGCCGGCAGAGATAGCGGAAACCGGGCAGGTCTCGGCGCAAGCTCCGCACATAATGCAATCGTCGCTTATAACATGAGCCATGGTAATTTCCTCCGAAAAATCATTATATTCTTGCGAATAACATTATCATAACATATTTTTTGCAAAATACAAGTTGAAAAAGCAATTTGTACTCGTAGCGTCAGACTGCTCTGCTTTACCGATGACCCGAACCGCCGATGAATTTATACAATATACAATCAACATTTCAAAAAAAGTGGAAATATTATTTCAAAGGTGGTAAAATTAAATTGCGAAATTGTTTTAATTCCGCAAAGGTATCATCTTATGGTTAAAAGGAGTGAAATTCAGATGAAGCTTATTACTGCTATTGTCAACAAAGACGACAGCTCGGCTGTTCAGCGCGCACTTACCTCGCAGAGCTTTCAGCTCACCCGTACAGCCTCTACCGGCGGTTTTCTGCAAGCCGGAAACGTCACCTTTATGATGGCGGTTGAGGACGACAAAGTGGATGAAGCCATCGAGATTATTCGCACCAACAGCTGTAAGCGCAAATCGTTGGTACCCACTTCGGCAGTTTACGGTATGATGGTCGACATATCTACGCCTATCGAGGTTACCGTCGGCGGTGCTACCGTAATCGTGCAGGACATTGTAAGGTTTGAAAAGCTGTGAATCGGTTTGACGGCTTTGTCGGCAGTGAAGCGCTGATTGAGCGGCTCTGCGCCCTTATAAAGGGCGGAAAAATGCCGCGCTCGGTACTGCTTACCGCCGAGGACGGATGCGGCAGGAATCTTCTGTCGAGGATGCTTGCCGGTGAAATATTGAATGATTCGGGGATGCTCACTCTTCGTAATGAGCATCCCGACTGTCTGATGCTCAGCGGAAGCGGAGCGGCGGGTATGATAAAAACCGAGGACGTGCGGGCCGTTCGTTCCGAGCTGTACCGCGCCGCCAATATGACCGACGGTGCGCGCGTGTGCATTGTGCGCAACGCCGGCGACCTCAACCGAAGCTCGGCGGCAGCTCTGCTGAAGGTGCTTGAGGAACCGCCTGCCGACAGTTATTTTATACTTACCGCTCGCTCGCGTTTTGACTTAATCGACACCATAGCTTCAAGGTGTATTGTAATGCCTCTCGAGCCTCTCTCGCCCGAGCGCTGTGCCGAAAAGGCAAAGGAGCTTCGTCCTAAGGCATCGGATTTAGACGGAATGAGCAGGACCCTTGCCGGTCGCCTCGGATACCTTCTCCGTGCCGCCGACGATGCAAAATTCCGTGACACGGTACACGACGCCGAACGGCTGGCAGGCTATCTGATGTCCCGCGACCGTCTTAACTCGCTTGTACTGCTGTCGAAATACGAAAAGAAGCAGACGCTTGTTCAGCTTTTGGAGCTGACCTCGCTGTCACTCGGATATACCGGCAGACAGACAGGCAGTGCCGACGCCGCCCGAATATCCGAAATACTGAACCGTTCAAGACAGGAGGTCGGCGAGCGAAACGCATCGGTCAAGCTCGCCGCGGCAAATCTGGTAACACGGATTTGCAGATAAATCGAAATTAATCGCCAAAGGCGTAAAGGATATCGCCGTACCGTCCGAAACGCGGTCTGCCGCTCGGACGGAAGCCGTGGACTACTCGGCGTGTCCAATATATTTAAGAACAGGAAATTACATTTTATGAAAGATATTGTATCGGTCAGATTCAGAGGAAACGGTAAGTCCTACTATTTTGACCCCGGAGTTTTTGACCTTAAAGCCGACGACGCCGTTATTGTGGAAACGGCAAGAGGAATGGAGTACGGCATTGTGTCGATAGGTCGTCATCCTATGCCGGAGGATAAGATCGTTCAGCCATTAAAGCCGGTTATCCGCCGTGCCAATCGCGCCGACAACGAACGACTGGCTTTGATAGAGCGCAAGGAAAAGGATTCCTACACTATCTGCGAGCAGAAAATTGCCGCTCACGGACTTGAAATGAAGCTGGTCGGCGTCGAATATGCCTTTGACGGCTCCAAGGTGCTGTTCTACTTTACCGCCGACGGACGAATCGACTTCCGCGAACTGGTAAAGGATTTGGCAAGCGTTCTGCACACCCGCATAGAGCTGCGTCAGATAGGCGTGCGCGACGANNACGGCAGAGTCGATTTCAGAGAGCTTGTCAAGGATCTCGCATCCGTGTTCCACACGAGAATTGAGCTAAGGCAAATCGGCATCAGAGACGAAGCGAAGATGCTCGGCGGTCTCGGCGTTTGCGGCCGTCAGTTCTGTTGCTCGCAATTCCTTTTCGACTTTCAGCCCGTTTCGATAAAAATGGCAAAGGAGCAGGGTATGTCGCTCAATCCCACCAAAATCAGCGGAACCTGCGGTCGTCTTATGTGTTGCCTTAAATATGAGCAGGATGTGTACGATGACCTCGCGGAGATTACTCCGAGCGTCGGTTCAAGTGTGCGCACCCCCGATGGTCCCGGCATCGTTTCCGATGTAAATCTGCTCGCCGGTACGGTTTTCGTAAGACTCAGCAATTCGCCCGATTCCCCGCCAAGAGCTTATCAACGTGAGCAGCTGAACAATCACCGCGAGGGCAAAGGCAAAAAGAATTTCGACAGAAATTGACAAGTTAAATAACTCGCGGAAATGCCCTGTGCGTTTCTGCGAGATTTTAATATAGGTGCTATCCGTTCGCAGGAGAATATCAATCTCCGGTAGCTGCGAATGGAAAAACGCAGGGTAAAAGACGATTAAAGCAAGCAATTTACCCTTGCCTTTTATATTGAGTGCCGCGATGCAGTCCCAAATCATAAAAATCAAAGAAAACCGTGTTTCCTTTATTTCCCTATTCAACACAAAGTTGAACGACCTTGCCTTTAACGTGTAAAAACGGTTGAAAATAAATATCGGTAAAATCGCCCTTTTCAACATTTTCAACAGACTTTTCAACATTGTGTTCGCGTGTACGTTTATACATATTGTACAAACATTGATTTTTGCTTTTATTAAAGTAAAATTTTCTATTGAAAAGCTCTCTGTAATAGGGTATTATATAACTTGTTTTGAAAATTTAACTGCACTATATATAGTATATTGAATGATGGAGGAATACAAATGAGTGAACTGAAGCTAACATATAATGCAACAGAGGTTCTGAAGCGCCGTTACCTTAAAAAAGATGCCGACGGCAATGTTACGGAAACTCCCGAGGATATGTTCCGACGTGTCGCGGACTCGGTTGCGGCGGCAGATGAAATATACGATGAAGACGCCGACGTTGCTTCTACCGCCGAGCGTTTTTACGATATGATGACCGATCTTCGCTTTTTGCCCAACTCACCGACTCTTATGAACGCCGGTCGACCGCTCGGTCAGCTTTCGGCGTGCTTCGTACTGCCCGTTGAGGACAGTATGGAGGGCATCTTTGAGACGATAAAGCAGGCCGCGCTTATTCACAAGTCGGGCGGCGGAACGGGATTCTCCTTTTCGAGAATCCGTCCGAAGGGCTCCCCCGTCAACAGCACGGGCGGCGTTGCCTCCGGTCCCATCAGCTTTATGCGTGTTTTTAATATGGCTACCGAGGCAGTCAAGCAGGGCGGTACCCGACGCGGCGCGAATATGGGGATTCTCCGCGTAGACCATCCCGATATTCTGGAGTTTATCACCTGCAAGCAGGGTAACTCCGATATTTCCAACTTCAACATTTCGGTCGGTGTTACCGAGGCTTTTATGAAGGCTGTCGAGGATAACAGCGACTACGACCTTATCAATCCGTTCGACAAGTCGGTTGCGGGGCATCTCAATGCCCGCGAGGTATTCGGTAAAATCGTCGACAATGCATGGCACAACGGCGAGCCGGGAATAGTATTCCTTGACCGTCTGAATCGCGACAATATCGTACCGACTGTCGGAGAAATCGAATCAACCAACCCCTGCGGAGAACAGCCGTTGCTCCCGTATGAGAGCTGCAATCTCGGCTCTATCAACCTTTCCCGTATGATTACCGTTTCGGATGACGGCAAGCCCGAAATCGACACCAATCTGCTCGGCAACACAATCTATGACGCCGTTCATTTCCTCGATAACGTAATAGACATAAACAATTATCCCCTGCAGCAGATTGCCGAAATGAGCCGTGACACCCGCAAAATCGGACTTGGCATTATGGGCTTTGCCGATATGCTGTTACAGCTCGGTATCCCCTATGATTCTCCCGACGCCGTCAATCTTGCTGAAAAGGTGATGGAGTTTATAAACAAGGTGGGTCACGAGGCTTCGGAAAACCTCGCCGAAATCAGAGGCGCGTTCCCGCTGTTTGAGCAGAGCGTATTTGCCGATGGTACGCCTATACGCAACGGCACGGTTACCACCATTGCCCCGACCGGTACACTGTCCATCATCGCAGGATGTTCCTCGGGTGTTGAGCCGGTATTCGCTTATGCATACATTCGCAACGTTATGGACAACACCGAGCTGGTCGAAATCAATCCGATTCTCGAGAACAAGCTCAGCGAAGAGGGTCTGCTGACTGACGAGCTGTTAAAGAAAATCGCACAGAGCGGCACGATTAAGGATATAGAGGAAATACCCGAGTATATCCGCAATGTCTTCCGCAGCTCTCACGATATTTCACCCGAATATCACCTGCGCGTTCAGAGCGCATTCCAGAAAAACACCGACAACGCCGTTTCCAAGACGGTCAACTTTACTCACGACGCAACCCGTGAGCAGGTCGCAGAGGTGTTCCTGCTTGCCTACCGTTTGGACTGCAAGGGCGTAACAATATACCGCGACGGTTCAAGAGATACGCAGGTTCTCAATATAGGTAAGGTCAATAAGGGAACCGACAAGGTCGAGGAAAAGCCCGTTAAAGAACCTGTCGTCGACGAAACGACACTCGACTCCGACTTCGGTACGATTACACCGAGACCGAGACCCCGCATAACCAAGGGCTTTACTGAGCGGGTTCGCACCGGCTGCGGCAACCTCTACATCACGGTAAATTACGACAAAAACGGTATCTGCGAGGTATTTACCAGCACCGGAAAGGCGGGCGGATGTCCGTCGCAGTCGGAGGCAGCCGCAAGACTTATTTCGATTGCACTGCGAAGCGGAATTTCGGTTGACGAAATTTACAGTCAGCTCAAGGGTATACGCTGTCCGTCAACCGTCAGAGTACACGGACTGAACTGTACCTCCTGCCCCGACGCTATAGCCAAGGTCGTCGCCAAGGTTGCCAAGTTCCAGCAGACACACGGCGATGAGGAATTTGAAGATGAAGAGATCGATCCGA
>DCGT01000046.1:18128-30925 GCA_002315315.1 Faecalibacterium sp. UBA1771 | reverse complement strand
GTCCAAGGACAACCATCCCGTTGCTCCCGTACCCGCTATGCCCGCCATACCTGTCCCCGCAGCACCCGTTATGCCCGCTATGCCTGCGGAATACGCGTCCATTGCACCCGATTCCATTGCCCCGGTAATGCCTCCTCAATCAGGATATATTCCGTCATACCGTCTTGATGCGAAGCCGCAATACAAGCCGCCTGTCACCGATTTCGGCACCATAGGATCCGATGTGATTCATTCTGCGCCGGCAGAACCCGCAGAGCCGTCCGAACAGCAGACCGAAAAATTTGCAGGTGAGACAATTCTCCCTCAGGTGGATTTCGGACAAAATGAAACCGCGATGCAGGAAGCGTCAAATTTCAATGCGGTTATCCCGGACGTTGACGATCGCTCTCCCCTTTTGTCAAGCTGTCCCGAATGCGGTGCACCTCTTGAACACGAGGGCGGATGCGTAATCTGCCGCTACTGCGGATATTCCAAATGCGGTTAATTATAAATTAAATATAACGGATCAGGAATATCTTAATAAAATCAGAGGATTTCTCTTGGCGGGCAGACTGACTGCTCTGACCGCCAAGAGAAAGGCCAAATGCTTTGCACCTTGTTGCCTTGCCGAAGAATTCGAGTCAGGCATAACCTACACCGAGCGTGAGGTCAATGCTCTGCTTTTCAAATGGCATACCTTAGGCGACCTCGCGACAATACGGCGCGAGCTGTTCAGTCTCGGCTTTTTAGACCGTGAAAAGAACGGTTCAAGCTATCGTCTTGCCGATAATATTCCGATTGCAAGTGATTTTGATAAGCCGGGACCGGACAGTAAGGCAACAATAAAAAAGACCGAATAAACGATCACCCGCCTGCAATATGCAGACGGGTGAATTTATTATGTAAAAACGGTGGCGGAAAGCTTTGCCGCACATAAAACGAGTTAAACAAGTGACAAAAGACTTTTCACAGTTACTGATTTTGAACTATAAATAATTCCGGCAAAAGCGGCTTCAATTCGACCGTAAGGATTCCTCCCGATAAACCGCGATAAGAAATAAATTACAGCGTGAACACGGGGAAGCCGCTGTCGTCAAAGGTAAAATGACGCAGCATAGTATGACGGTTGGGGTCATATAACGGGTCACCGACTATTTTCTCATAGGGGCGAGCGTGCAGGACAATAACGTCATTGCCGTCCTCATCCTTGGTGAAGCTGTTGTGACCGGGACCGAAAATTCCCTTGCTCTCGTCGGTTGTCAGTAACGGACGACGGATTTTAGTCCAGCTGTTGCGGTCGAGCAAATCGGAGTTTTCGTCGGCATACATCATTCCCATACAATAGCACGCACCCGTCGCGGAGGAAGAGAAGGTCACGAAAATCATGCCGTTGCGTTTCAGCACGGCGGGCCCTTCGTCAACCCAGAAATCAACTCGCTCCCAGTCGTAATCGGGAGTGGTAAGCTGAAACTGTACGGTTTTAAGAGTCCACGGATTTTCCATTTCGGCAATATACAGGTTGGAAATGCTCATCTGACCGCCGACCTTCTGCGCCCAGATATAGTACCAGATGCCGTTATGCTTGAATACGGTACCGTCGAGCGAGAAATCGGTAAAGGAGAACGGGTCACCGTCGGCGGCGACCATAACTCCGCGCTCAATCCATTCGTCATTGATAGGGTCATTTCCGAGACATTCAAGACAATAGGGACGAAGCTTCCAAATATCGTCACGCTCACTCGCTCCGAAATAGATATACCATTTACCCTCTATTTCGTGAAGCTCGGGCGCCCAAATATGCTGACTCATAGGTCCGGATTCATGCTTGAACCAAACATCCTTTGTTTCGGCGGTTTTCAGACCCTCGAGCGTCTTGGAGCGGCGAAGCTCTATTCGGTCGTATGCTGGTACAGAGGCGGTAAAGTAATACCAACCGTCAGAACCGAGCACAATATACGGGTCGGCTCTCTGCTCGATAAACGGATAAGCGTAATCCTGTGACATGGTAACTCCCTTTCTGCAAGTTTTTCTCGCAATTAATTTTATATTACTATAACACACTTTGCCGAAATTCAACAATAAACAATTATGTATCGGCGGTCAGAAAATAACCGGTATTAATACTGCGGTCGTTTTGAGCACAAAGAAAATCCTGTGGACGGTCCGATAATCGACAATATGAAGCCGCGCGGTTTTCTGTCAAAAGTACAATTCAACTACGCTTCTTGCCGAAAAAATCGGCAAGAAGCTTCTCACATTCCGATTGACGCACACCGCCGAGCACCTCTATTCCCCGAGCACCTGCAAAGCGATGCAGATCCTCACGGCTTATGCAATATCCCGCTGCCGAATCAAACGCTCCGAACACGACCCGTCGAATACGGCAGGAAGCTATCGCGCCGCTGCACATGGCACACGGCTCGAGCGTAACGAACATCTCACAGCCGTCAAGCCGCCAGTCACCGAGCTTTTTCGATGCCTCCGTTATCGCGGCAAGCTCGGCATGACCAAGCGGGTTGCGGTCATTTTCGCGGCGATTATGACCTACTCCCATTACCTCGTCACCCTTCACTACAACCGCACCGACCGGTATTTCTCCCTCTGCCAGTGCTTTTTCCGCTTCGGCTGCCGCAAGCGACATAAACCGTTCGTCCCTTGTCATCACGACCACCATGAAAAGCTTGTATAGCGCACCGTCATAACAAGCAGATACAAAATAAAAACGATTGTCGGTACGGTGAAATAAAACCACCGTCTCGGCGCAGACGATATGAAAAGCGAGCGGTCGATCTTGCCCGCTTTTGTATTTCTTATAACAGATACCATTGCAAACGGAACGCAGAAAATCGACAGCGCCATTATCGTCATTGACGGTATCATCCTGTATATTCCTCTGTCGGCAAGCGCAAGCTGTGCAAGTGCCATAAAATTATTGAAAAAATGCATTAAAAATGACGGTAACAGCGAATCGGTCATCAAATCGGCACAACCCATTGCGACAGAGAACAGAAACATTCCGGGAAGCAGGGCAAAGCGCTCATGCATAAGCGCAAAAAGCACCGATGTAACTATTACGGCAAATCCGCCGCCATATTTGACAAGACGACGCTGAATTACTCCTCTGAACAACAGCTCCTCCAAAAAAGCCGGCAGAGCGACGGCTTGAATAAAGGTCAAAATAACGCCTGCGGGGTTGCTCGGCAACGCAACGTCGGCAATCAGGCTCGTGACACCGATGTTTTTGAGAAGCGTCGATGCAACACCATTTAATATACTGATGGGCAGATAGCTCGCACCGAGTATCAGCATCGCTGTACCGAAAAGCCTTTTCGGCTTGTTGAAATTCCATTCCGTGTGCTGTTCATCTGCCATTATCACCGCAGCGGTAAGAGATGCCGTGTAAACGGCTATACTCAGCAATATTCCCGGCAGCTCGTCGACAATGCCGGTACGCCACTGACCGTAATTTATTTTGTTATAGATATATGCGATTCCGTAGGACAGAGAATTGCTGATTACCGCGTATAGTAACAGACCCAAGCCGATTATCACGGAATCACGCTTGACTTTTGTTTTAGGTGTCATTGCAATACCGCCGAATGAATAATTTTTTCAGTCAATGCCTCACAATTGAAATACTGCATTGTAAGGTGAGGCATTTAATTTATTATAACTCATACCGCAAAGCACCGCAATTATTTGACCGCAAAAGGTATTTTGTGTTATTATCCAAACGAACGAGATCAAGGAGATTGGTGTATATGTGGTTTTGGTTTGCAGTCATTGCTTTGATATGCTGGAGCGGGAGCGACTTGTTCTCTAAGCTCGGCTGCCGTGACTCGGGCGACCGATACAGTCACCTGAAAATGCTTACGGCGGTCGGAATGGTTATGGGCATACACGCATTTGTCGAAATCGTGTTCGGCGGAGTTGAGCTGAGCTTTAAAACCTTTACCGCATATCTGCCCGTTTCTATGCTTTATATCGCGTCGATGGCGGTCGGGTATCTCGGACTGCGATTTATCGAGCTGTCGATTTCTTCGCCTATATGCAACAGCTCCGGCGCGCTGGTCGCCGTACTTACGCTCATTACCGGCGGAGTCGAAAACACACTCAAGCCCCTTGCGGCGGCGGCGGTGACTCTGGTCTGCGCAGGCGTTATCGGTCTCGGCTTGACCGAAGCATCGGAGGATGACGAGCTTCGCCGTGCAAGGCAGGATGCAGGCAATTACCGCTATGCCAAAAGTATGCTTGCCATAGCGATACCGATAATATATTGTCTGCTCGATGCGCTCGGAACCTTTGCCGACACGAGAGTGCTGACGATTATCGACGAGGATTCAGCCAACACCGCCTATGAGCTGACATTTTTTGCGGTGGGGCTTATGTGCTTAATCTACACCGTGCTTGTAAAAAAAGAAAGTATTGTGCCTAAAAAGGAGTCTCTGAGATACACCGGTGCTCTGTTTGAAACGATTGGTCAGTTTTTCTACATCTATGCTCTCTCCGACACGGGTCACGTCGTTTACTCGGCACCGATTATCTCATCATACTGCGTTGCAAGCGTGCTGTGGGGCAGAATATTTCTCAAAGAAAGACTGTCTGTAAAGCACTATCTGTGTATTGCCGCCGTGTCTGTCGGAGTAATTATGCTCGGCGTTATGGATTTATAAATCATACCGCGCAGATGCCGAGCCACAGACGGCAGAATATCAATAATTCGCAGACGATAAATATTGCCTTTCAAGTCGGCAAAGCTAATAATAATTTGTATTAATTGATAATTTGTGATATTATTAACACAGTATTTAATTTGGAGTGATATTAATGCTCAGGCATCGCACCGTTTTAATAAAAGGAATGAGCTGTGCCGCCTGCTCGAGAGCAGTCGAGCGCGCCGTCGGCAAGCTGGAATTTGTTGAGAACGCATCGGTAAATCTCGCGAGCGAAAAGCTTGCGGTAAGCTACGATGACAAGCTCGGTTCTATGGACGATATCTCGGCGGCGGTCAGTAAGGCAGGCTATGAGCTTGTCGAAAACCCGCCCGAGCGCAAAGCACTCGAAAACGAGCAGGAAAAGGAATTTGCCGATGCAAAAAAACGGCTGATAACCGCCGCGGTATTTACCGTTCCGCTGTTCTGCCTTGCCATGGGTCACATGGTTTCGCTTCCCTACCCCGAATTTTTGTCGCCGCAATCGCACCCGCTCACCCTCGCACTTGTTCAGATGGTGCTCGCGGTCTGCGTTATGTTCTGCGGTCGGCGCTTTTATATAAGCGGCTTCAAGGCGCTGTTTGCGCTGCATCCCAATATGGATACCCTTGTCGCGACCGGTACCGCCGCCGCATTTGCCTACAGTATTTGGTCAACCGTTCGTATAGCGCTCGGCGATATGTCGGCGGTAATGGATTTATACTTTGAATCGTCGGCAATGATTATAACACTGATTATGCTCGGCAAAACGATGGAAAGCCGCGCAAAGAAACACACCGGCTCGGCAATTTCCGCCCTTTACTCGCTCGAAAGCGACACTGCAACCGTCATAAGAGGCGGTGAGAGCGCTTCTCTACCGCTCAACGAGCTTATCGTCTCCGATATCATTCTTGTTAAGCCGGGTGAAAAAATACCTGCCGACGGAATCGTTGCGGAGGGTACAAGCTCGGTCGACGAATCAATGCTGACAGGCGAAAGTCTGCCGGTTGACAAAACGGTCGGTGACACCGTTACAGGCGGTACGGTTAACCGCAACGGAGCATTAAAGGTCGAGGTCACGCGTCTTGGCGAGGATTCGACTCTTTCCAAAATAATACATTTGGTCGAGGAAGCGCAGGGCTCAAAGGCGCCGATTGCGAGGCTTGCCGATATAGTCAGCGGATATTTCGTGCCTGTTTCAATGAGTATCGCGTTTGTTTCCGCTCTGCTGTGGCTGATTTTTACCGGCGATATTTCGCTCTCCGTAAGGGTGCTTGTTTCGGTGCTGGTCATAGCCTGCCCCTGTGCACTCGGTCTTGCCACCCCCACCGCTATTATGGTCGGCACTGGTCGTGCCGCCAAAACGGGTATTCTGTTTAAAAACGGCGAAGCGCTCGAAACGCTCAAGGGTGTTGATACAGTTATGTTCGACAAAACCGGTACCGTCACCGAGGGTCGCCCGAGCGTTACCGATATTATCTCGATAAATGACGATGACGAGCTTGTGAGAATTGCCGCCGCCGCCGAAAGCATGGCGGAGCACCCACTCGGTGACGCGATAGTGGGATATGCCGCCGACAGGTCGCTCACCCTGCCCGAAAGCTCCGATTTTGAAGCGATACCCGGTCACGGCGTGGAGGTCACGGTCGACGGAATACGCGTTTTTGCCGGCAACCGAGCTATGATGGAGCTTCACGGAGTAGATATTTCATCGCTCACCGAAAAAGCGGATTCTCTCGCCGTAGATGGCAAAACACCGATGTTCTTTGCCGCTGACGGTAAACCGCTCGGCATAATTGCCGTTGCCGACAAAATCAAATCAGACGCCGCCGCCGCTATAGACAGCCTTAAAAGCAAAGGTATCCGCTGTGCAATGATTACCGGCGATAACGCCCGTACCGCCGCCGCAATAGCCAAGCAGTGCGGTATCGACGATGTTTACAGCGAAATTCTGCCCGAGCAAAAGGCAAAAATCGTTGCCGACGCACGCGCCGAGGGTCACCGTGTAGCAATGGTGGGAGACGGAATAAACGACGCCGTCGCACTTGCCGAGTCCGATATAGGAATTGCAATCGGCACAGGTACCGATGTTGCCATCGAGTCTGCCGACGTCGTTCTCATGGGCGATTCGCTAAACAGCGTTTCGACCGGCGTTGCGCTGTCAAGGGCGGTTATTACCAATATCAAGGAAAATCTTTTCTGGGCATTCTGCTACAATTCGATCGGAATTCCTATTGCGGCGGGACTTCTCCATATCTTCGGCGGTCCTCTTCTCAGTCCCGTAATCGGCGCCGCGTGTATGTCGCTGTCATCGGTCTGTGTCGTGTCCAATGCCTTACGGCTTAATTTTATTAAAATCAAATAAGGAGAATTTACCAATGAAGGAAACAATCAAAATAGACGGAATGATGTGCGAGCACTGCGTAAAGCGCGTAACCAACGCCCTTACCGCCGTTGCCGGAGTAAAATCCGCCGCTGTATCGCTTGAAAACGGCAGTGCCGAGGTAGAGTTCGACGGTGACCTCCACGCCGCCCTCAAGGCAGCCATAGAGGATGCCGGATACGACGTAGTAGAGTAATTTGTTTTCTGCACCGCCCGCAGTCTTGCGTGCGGTGCTTTTTGCCGATAATTTACTGTCCTAATTTTTGTACATATTTTCGGCTATTCTTTAACCAAGACAAACAGAAAGAGGGCTTGTGAAAATGAAAAAGCAAAAGAACAAAGACAGATTTTACGATTTTATGGCGTCGCTGTGCTTCGTATTTGATGTTGACTGGGATGCAGAATATCCCGATGACGATTATGTAATCGCATACCGCAGAGCCGAGAGTGAAGCGAAAAATCAAATCGAGCGCAGTGTGACAATCGAAATTCCAAAGCTGAGAAAGGTCATATAACATAAAAAGGCCACATATCGTCTGGCGGCGATATGCGACCTTTTATCATTTCTCATCCAGCGAATCAAGTGATTCGGCAAGCATCTTATGGTACTGCTCTATAACGTCGGGCGGAGATACTATTTTTGCCTTGCCGCCGAACTGAAATATCCACGAAAAGAAGGTTCTGCTGACCTCAACATCCGTCACTACGGTAAAGCATTTGCCGTCAGGAATAAATGAAACACTGCTGCCGAAGCGGTCATTTACATTCCTTACAAGACTGTTGTCAAACGACATTTCGACAGTGTACCGATTACCGCCATACATCGAGAACTGCATTCCCGTCAGCTCCGTCTGCGATACATTGAGGTATTCATCATCAAGCTCCCGCTCCTGCTCGGCAACGGTAACCATCTCCATACAGTCGATGCGATAGTTGCGCTTATCTTTATTTTTAATCGAGAACGCAACAAGATAGTAGTTTTCATCACAATATACAAGACTAATGGGGTCGACCTCATACAGCTCTCCGCCGTGGCGCAACACCTTTTGCCGATGCACATCATAATCAAAATACTTAAAGGTAAGACGACGATTTTCCTCTATGGCTCGGTGAATGGCGTCTATGCTGTAATATATTCTTTCGTTCTCGGTCTTGGTAACATTAACAACCGATGTTTGACGGTGAAGCTCCTTAGCCTTAAAAGAGCTGGTCAGTGATTCGAGCTTTTTCACAAGCTCGCGGCTCTTTTTGTTGGTAATGAAGCGGGACGCGCTGACAGTGTCGGCAAGCAGTTTAAGCTCAGCAAGCTCAAAGGTTCGGGAAAGCAGACGGTAGGTAAACTGCTTGTCCTTTTCGCATAATATATCATATCCGCAGTTCTTCAGAATTCCTATGTCGTTGTACAGCGTCTTGCGCTCGACCTTGATACCGATTCCTGCAAGGTAATCGGAAATTCGTTCGAGCGTAACTCCGTTATCCTCATCGGTGTACTGCTCTAAAAAATGTAAAAGATGCAAAATGCGAGCTTTATTATCAGCCATTTGACACCGCCCCGAATACAAATTAAGGCAATCGGTGTAAGCTCGACCGCCTTATTGTTTATTTTACAAGTTTTCGGCTAAAGGAGCAATAGTATATTTTATCATTGTCAGGGTGATAATAGTGTGGAAAGGGTTACGGTGTGCTTTGCGACAAGCCGTGAACCGTTCCACACTTTCTTTTTATCGGGAGGAAATATGGAATTATCCGTAAAACAATACCGCCGAATGGCATCGGCAGCTACACCCAAATCCAAGTCTTTGAGAGACTGCACAGTGGCGTTCGGTGTCGGCGGCGCCATCTGCATACTCGGTCAGCTTATGTCTGATATGTACACCATGCTCGGCTTTTCAAATGACAACGCTTCACTGCTGACCTCCTCGTCGCTTGTATTGCTGTCTGCTATCGCAACCGGTCTCGGCGTTTATGACAGACTCTCGCGCCACGCGGGAGCAGGCTCGCTTGTACCCATTACCGGCTTTGCCAATGCGGTTGTTTCGCCGGCAATCGAGTTCAAAAGTGAAGGCTTTATTATCGGCACTGCCGCAAAGATGTTTGTAATAGCGGGACCCGTCATCGTTTACGGCACTACCGCTTCGGTCATTGCGGGTCTGATTTACTATTTTATGTCGATGTGACGGAGGAGTTATATGGCAGTTAAAAGAGGCTATACCGTTATTTTCGACAATCAGCCGTCGGTCATTTCCTATGCGGCGTATGTAGGTAAAAAGGAAAAGGAAGGTCCTTTGAGGGATTATTTCGAATTTTACGATGACGACACCACCTTCGGTAAAACCAGCTGGGAGAAATCGGAAAGTCAGCTCCAAATGCGCGCCTTTGCCGCCGCCGAACAAAGAGCGGGGCAGTTGCTGCCTCAGGCGATTGTAGGCGGGGATTTACTGAACCAATGCGTTGCATCTCACTATGCTTCGCGCGGTGCTAATATTCCGTTCATCGGCGTTTACGGTGCCTGCTCAACCATGGCGGAATCGCTCGCTGTCGCTTCGGTAATGATAGACGGCGGAAGCTTCGACCGCGTTGCGGCGATAACCTCAAGCCATTTCTGCTCCGCCGAGCGTCAATTTCGTTTCCCTCTCGAATACGGAGGTCAGCGAACACGAAGCTCACAGTGGACGGTCACCGGCTCGGGATGCGTAATACTCGGCGCGGACAGAAGCTCCGATATATGCGTAACACAGGCGTCATTCGGCAGAATACGCGATTTCGGCATAAAGGATATCAACAACATGGGCGCAGCAATGGCTCCCGCCGCCGCTGACACCATTCTGCGCTACTTTGCCGACAGCAACTACACTCCCGATGATTTCAATCTGGTTGTCACGGGAGATTTGGGTAATATAGGCAGTGACCTGCTTGCCGAGCTGCTCGCCAAGGACGGAATGAGCTTGAAAAACCATTTTGACTGCGGCAAGGTGATTTACGACACAAACACACAGTACGTTGCTTCAGGAGGCTCGGGGTGCGGCTGTTCGGCTTCGGTGCTGTGCGCTTATCTGCTTCCGCTACTCGAGGCGGGTCAGCTCAAGCGAATACTGTTTATCGCAACCGGCGCGCTGATGAGTCCGACAACCTTTCAGCAAAAGGAGTCAATACCGTCTATAGCGCACGCTGTGGTGCTGGAAAATATCGCAATATAAAAAATACCGCAAAGCCGTGTCGACGAGATACGACTCTGCGGTATTATATTTAGCTTGTTTCCACTATCCTCGGACTAAAAACACTAATCCCCGAAATATCCCTCGTTTACGAGCATCTCAAGCACTCTTGCCTCGCGCTCTGTCATAAGGCGGCTTTTAGGTCCGTGGCCGGAAAGGCGATTGGCGGAAATTGCAACCTGCGGTTCAATCCACAGCGGTGTGAACTGCTCATCCGCCTCATAATCGTCAAGTGACTGCGTACCGTTATCGACGGCATCGCAAAGATAATAGAAATTATCCTGTACAAAGCATTGCTCCGTACCATTGAGAATTCTGCCCTCGGCGCGGTGAACATTGCCGTATTCGCGCACGGTGGAGCTATCGACAGACAGACCCGCCTCCTCCATTGTTTCGCGAACAAGCGTTTCGATATGCGACTCATCGCCCTCTATTCCGCCGCCGGGAAATTTGTAATAGTCATATTTCACGCTGTGCACCATGGCTATTTTACCGCCGTGAATTATGATTGCGCGAACCGACGGTCGGGAAACTGTTTCGGATTTTTCGGAATAGTTCTTTGCATCAAGCTCAAACAGCGTTCTCATTTAACGTACTCCGAATAGGTCGTGACCAGCTTTTTAAGCACCTCTACCATCTTATCCATACTCTCGGCGGGTACAAACTCGAATCTGCCGTGACAGTTGAAGCCGCCGGTGGCGAGATTTGGACAAGGCAAGCCGTTGTAGGACAGGTTTGCGCCGTCGGTGCCGCCTCTGATAGGGTCGATTTTCGGTTCGATACCGAAGTCACGGAAAGCGGCGCAGGCGTTCTCCACCAAATGATAATTTTCGCGGACGATTTCCGCCATATTGCGGTACCCGTCTATTATATCGGCTCTCAGCGTACCTTCGCCGTATTTTTTGTTGATGAAATCGGCAGCATCGGCAAACAGCTTTTTGCGCTTTTCGAAAATCTCACGGTCGTGGTCGCGAATGATATAGTCAAGCTTGGCAGCGTCGACATTACCGGAAAATTCATCGAGATGGAAAAAGCCTTCATAGCCTTCGGTATGCTCGGGACGCTGTGCGGCGGGCAGCAGCGAATCAAACTCCATAGCGACACGCAGAGCATTTACCATCTGATTTTTCGCCGAGCCGGGGTGGATGCTCGTGCCGATCACATAGACCTTGCCGGCGGCGGCATTGAAGCACTCATAGTTTATTTCGCCCAGCTCGCCGCCATCGACCGTATAGGCAAAATCGGCGTTGAAGCGGTCATAATCAAAGCCCCAAACACCCATTCCGACCTCCTCGTCGGGAGTGAAGCAGATTGAAATGTCACCGTGTTTAAAGTCGGGATTCTCGACAAGGAATTTGACAAGACCCATAATTTCGGCAATACCTGCCTTATCGTCTCCGCCGAGCAGAGTTGTGCCGTCGGTACTGATTATTGTTTCGCCGATATGGTTGAGCAGAGCAGGAAATTGCTTCGGAGAAAGAACATATTCACCGCCCATGGCGATGTCGCCACCGTCATAATTTTCGGTAATAATAGGGTGAACATCTGCTCCGCTGACGGCGGTGCTGGTATCCATGTGTGCAACAAACCCGAGACGGGCGGCATTTTCGCCGATATTGGACGGAACACGGGCATAGACATAGCACAGCTTCTCGTCAAGATACACATCTGTCGCACCTGTTTCGGTCAGCTCATCGCGCAGTACGCGGGCAAGGTCAAACTGCTTGAGGGTAGACGGTGTACTTTCGTACCCCTCCTCGCTTTGCGTGTCGATTTTGACATAGCGCAAAAATCTTTCGGTTACATCAGTCATAGTGGTTTCCTCCGTTTTTACCAAAATATTTTTATTTGTCGCTTTAATTTAAGACGAATGCAGACGGCGCACAGGAGGTCTGTCGTTATCGTCAATCCGGTTAATTATTTATTCCGTTCTGATTATTCTCTTCTGCCGCCCTGCGGAGCATTTCACGCCACTCTGATTTCTCGTTGTCATCAAGCAGCTCCTCAAATCTCGTTCCCGAAGGCAGACCGTTCTTTTCTATCAGCTCGTTAATTATATTATTGACGCGCGTCAGCTCCTCACCAAGCTCTTTGGAGGTCATACGGAGCACTCCTGCGGCAAGAACTCCGACCTGTATCATACCGTCGCTCGACACAACGTGTACCGAGTCGTTCTTGCCTATTTTGTGTGCAAATCGTTCAAGCCATGCATCGGCGGTAACGTCCTCGGCGGTAAACAGTACCTCGATACCGTGGTAATCGAAGCTTTTGCCCTCCTGCTCGTGGCTGCGGTAGGCGTCAAAAACGAGCACGACGTCATTCTCCGTAAAGCCCGCGTAGTTGGCAAGCTCATCCATCAGACGCTGACGGGCGGTTTCTATGCTTGTTTTGGCAAGCTCACTCGTTTCCGGCAAAGCAAAAAGAACATTATAGCCGTCGACAAGCAGATGACGGCGGCGAAGCTTCGGCTCTGCCGACACAACACCCGCAGAATATACTCTCGCGGCGCTGTACTGCGGTCTTTTTATG
>DCGT01000046.1:6700-18115 GCA_002315315.1 Faecalibacterium sp. UBA1771 | reverse complement strand
TATATCTCCGAACTCACGCTTCATAAGCGCTTCAAGCTCTGCCTCGTCGATGTTGACGCGGCGATGTCTTGCTTCTTTGTTATTTGCGCGGCTTTTGAGCACGCTCTCAAGGTGCATATAGCTCGGTACCTCGCGCCATTTTACTATAAATCCCGCACCGTGACGGCAGAAAACCGAATCGGGAGTGTTGTCAACATCTCTTTCGGGATCATAACCCCGCTCGGCAAGAACCTCGGCGGCGTTGTGACAAACGTCATACCCCGCCGATTCGCAGACAAGACTTCCTCTGCCCGCGGAATAGGACGCAACCTCCGATGCATAGCCCCTCATCTCCGATATAGGTGCTTTACCCGTTATCACCGAGCTGCCGTCCGGCATCGCGTCGATATCAAAAATACCGCTCATTGAACGAATGTCGTTGACCGCACGACCGGCAAGCGGTGTCGGGACGGTAAGACGAAAACGGTATATCGGCTCTAAAAGTACGCTGTCGGCATTCATAAGTCCCATTCGCACTGCACGCAATGTCGCTTCGCGCATATCACCGCCCTCGGTGTGCTTCAGATGCGAGCGCCCCGATTTGAGCGTAATTTTAACATCGGTCAACGGATAGCCGCCCAGCACGCCGATATGCTCCTTTTCGCCTAAATTATACAAAATAAGATGCTGCCAGTTGGCGGCAAGGTCATCGGTAGGACAATCGGTCGCTATTGCGACTCCGCTTCCTCTTTCGAGCGGCTCAATAAGCAGATGCACCTCGGCATAATGGCGAAGCGGCTCAAAATGACCTACTCCCTCAACCGTATTTACGATAGTTTCTTTATATAAGATGCTCCCCTCATCAAATTCGACCGTAACACCGAATCGACGTTCGATTTCACTCTGAAGTATCTCGGTCTGCACCTCTCCCATAATCTGAGCGTGAATCTCGCCTAAATGCTCATCCCATTTAAATCGAAGCAGAGGGTCCTCCTCCTCAAGCTGTGCAAGCTTGGGCAAAACCGTGCGTGCGTCGCACCCCTGCGGCAGTCGTACCCGACAGGACAGCACCGGCTCCAGCACCGGTGAAGAGCTGTCCGACCCGATTCCGAGCACCTGACCCGCGTATGTCTGCGTAAGCCCCGACAGCGCAACGATACTGCCCGCCTGCGCTTCCTCGGCATTTTCAGACCTCGCACCGGAAATTAATCGTATTGAAGTTACCTTTTCACTTAGCTTATCGCCCTGTCTGTCGGTATATTCGAGCGTGGTTCTGACCTTTAGCGAACCGCCGGTAACCTTGATATGCGTAAGGCGCTGACCCTGCGCATCGCGGTCTATTTTATATACCTTAGCGGCAAATTCATCGCTGTAGCCCGGCTCGGACGTCCACGCCGCCAAAGCGCGAAGTAACGGCTCTACTCCGTTATTTTTTAGTCCCGAACCGAAAAAGCACGGTACAAGACTGCGACAGCGAACGAGTGCGGCAATATCGTCCTCGGTAATCTCGCCGCCGTCCAGATAACGCTCGGTCAGCTCATCGTTTGTTTCCGCAATATTTTCGATAAGCGATTCGGGACGGCCGCTGTCAACAAAAGCCTCACTGCAATCGACAAATCCGCCGACGAGTCGGCTTTTAAGCTGTGAAATAAGCTCCGCGCGTCCGAGCGACAGCAAATCCATCTTGGTAATAAATATAAATGTAGGTACGCGGTATCTGACAAGCAGACGCCACAGCGTTTCGGTATGCGCCTGAACGCCGTCGGTCCCGCTTATAACCATAATCGCACAGTCACAGACGGGCAGGACGCGCTCCGCCTCGGCGGCAAAATCGACATGACCCGGCGTATCGAGCAGTGTAAAGCGAACACCGTCGACGGTAAACGGTGCCTGCTTGGAAAATATTGTAATTCCCCTCGACCGCTCGAGAGTATGAGTATCAAACCAACTGTCCTGCTTATCGACACGCCCCAATCTCCGAATTGCTCCGGCGCTGTAAAGCATTGCCTCACAAAGCGTTGTCTTGCCTGCGTCGACGTGCGCAAACACGCCTACGGTAATCTGCTTGCCCATAATAACTCCGATATGTTATATTGTTACTTGTATTTATATGAGGATTTTTGCGATAACTGCATTAATTTGTCTGTTAATTTCTTTTGCAATATATTATAACATTTATTTATATCAACGGAAAGGATTATGAAGAATATGAAAGAGATATTGATAGAAGAAAAAACCCTGCCCGAAGCATACCACAAAGCGCTTGACAGTCTGAAATACGATGGAGAGCTCACTCCCGTACCCGACTGGAACACCGAACAGCTCGAGGTTTCGATGACGATGACGGTAACCGAGCCGCTCGCCGAGCCGATGATAAGCAAACTGTTTATCGGAGGCTACCGTGAGCTTGAGCAATACCGTCAGGAAATGCTGGACGGCATACTCGATTTTGAGATAGAAAAGGGCAACTGGGCCTACACCTATCACGACCGAATGGCGGGACAGTTTGATTTTATCGTCGATGAGCTTCGACGCAATCCCTATTCACGCCGCGCCGTTATCGTTGTGCGCGACTGGAGGGTCGACATTCAGACAGATGACCCCGCCTGCCTGCAGCATATACAGTATTTTATCCGTGACGGCAAGCTCCACGGCAAGGTTTTGTTCCGTTCCAATGACGCCTGCAAGGCGGCCTTTATGAACGCCTTTGCTCTGATTATGCTGCAAAAGCGCTTTGCCGATACGCTCGGCGTCGAAATGGGCAGTTATACCCACCGTGCCAACAGCTTCCACTGCTATGCAAAGGACTTCGATATGCTCGACGGCTATCTGAAGCGCATAGAAAACGAGCCGCACGAGGATTTATGCTATGAATACGAGGGCGAATGGCAAGAGCTTATGGAGGATTGCCGTCCCGAAATCGCCGCTGCCGTGGAACAGCTCAAAAATAACCGCTGACACCCGACCCTAAACTCAAAGGTCGGGTGACGGCAGAGCATAAACCGCAAATTAATCAAAAATTTATTCCTGTTACTTTAAATCGGTGATATAATATAGATATAAGAGACAATAGGAGAAGCTCAATGAACAGAAAATTCCGTTTTGACAGAAAACAGAAAACCGTTTTGCTCATCGGTTGCGTTCTGGTCACATTTTATGTGCTTGTACGCAATTTCCCCTCCGTTGCCGCCGTATTAAAGACGATAGTCGGTATTATTTCACCGTTTCTTTGGGGCATCGCAGTCGCCTATCTGCTGAATTTGCTGATGGAGCCGATTGAAAACAAGCTGTTTGCAGGAATAAAATCCCGACGACTGCGTCGGTCGTTTTCACTTACGCTGACAGTAATAATCGCGCTTGCCCTGCTCAGCGGATTCTTTTACGCAATGATGCCTCAGCTTGTCGACAGCGTCACGACACTGGTTGAGAATTTCAGTCAATACGCCGATTCCTCTGAGCAGGCTATTGTGGAATGGGTCGAGAAATTCGGCCTTTCCGGCAGTATTATCAATGACCTGTTCGGAACGTGGGACGAAATCGGTATCAAGCTGTTGACGTGGATAAAGAAATTCGGTCCCGAAATGCTCAACATCACCAAAAAGGTCGGCGCAGGTGTTTTCAACAGCATAATTTCGCTGTTCACCGCCATATATATTCTGATTGACCGAGAGGAGTTGCTTGGTCAATGCCGAAATATTCTGCGGGCGATTTTCAACGACAAGGTTTACGACCGCCTTTCCGATATCGCCACCCGCAGCAACAGGGCTTTCAGCAGCTTTCTTGTCGGCAAAATCATTGATTCCGCCATTATCGGCATTATCTGTTTCATCGGCATGATGATTTTCAAGATGCCGTACTCAATGCTGATTTCCGTTATCGTGGGCGTTACAAACCTCATACCGACCTTCGGTCCTCTCGTGGGCGGCGTGGTCGGCGCGTTTATTATTCTCATTGTCGACCCGTCGATTGCAATCGGCTTCGCATTGCTGATAATCCTTCTTCAGCAGTTTGACGGAAACATTCTCGGCCCCGCAATTTTGGGCGATGCTGTCGGCTTGTCTGCTCTCTGGATATTGATAGCCGTTGTTGTCTGCGGCTCGCTGTGGGGCATTGTAGGTATGTTTGTCGGTGTTCCGCTTGTGGCGGTATTTTACGATTTGGTTTCCGAATTCATCACCGAAAAGCTGTTCCGAAAAGGTCTTGACGCCAACGGCAAACCGATTTCGGACAGCGAACCGGCAACCGTTCGAAAGAAAAAGAAGGCAGGTTTTGTTTCCAAGCTGACGGAAAAGCTAATCAAACCGAAAAAACCAATACCCGACCCGTCCTCGTCCAAAGTCCGCGAAACAGACGACGGCGACAAATCAAATAAATAAAGGAGTTTACGATGATTTCCGAAACCTTTATCAATCTCGGCGCACTGTCGATAATCCTGTTTATTGTCGGCATTGTACTGCTTATCCTCGAAATGCTTCGTCCCGGCTTCGGCGCGTTCGGCATTACCGGAATCGTGATACTGCTTATCGACATTGTAATCTCCGCCCGTTCCCTAATCGGCGGTCTGATACTCGGTGCGGCGATTTCCATTGTCGTGACGGCAATGTTTATTATCGTGCTCGTGTGCTTCTCAAAGGGCAAATTCCCCAAAATTTTGACAAACGACTCAGAGCCCGAGCAGATAGAACAGCTCGTTCCCGCTGTCGGAAGCATCGGCTTTACCGTCACTCCGCTCCGTCCCGCCGGCTGTGCGGTTTTTGACGGAATAAGATATAATGTAGTCAGCAACGGCGTTTTCGTTCCAGAGGGTGACCGCGTAAGGGTGGCTGTCACCGAGGGCAACCGAATAGTCGTCGTTCAAATATAATTAATAAGGAGATTTACTATGGATTTTTATTATCTGCTGCAAGCCCCTACCATTTGGATTATTCTGATTGTCATCGCAGGAATTATACTGCTGTCCATTCTGTTCAGCTTTGTCCCGTTTACACTCTGGGTAAGCGCACTGTCCGCAGGAGCAAGAGTCAGCATTATCAATCTTATCGGTATGAGACTGCGCCGTGTCGTACCGCAAAAAATCGTCAATCCGCTCATCAAGGCGACCAAAGCGGGAATTAAGGTGCCTATAGACAAGCTCGAGGCTCATCATCTCGCGGGCGGCAATGTCGACCGTGTCGTCAATTCGCTTATCGCCGCACAGCGTGCCGATATTCCTCTGACCTTTGAGCGCGCCGCCGCTATCGACCTTGCGGGACGTGACGTTCTCGAGGCAGTTCAGATGAGTGTTAACCCCAAGGTCATCGAAACACCCGTAGTAGCCGCCATTGCCAAGGATGGCATTGAGCTGCGCGCCAAGGCAAAGGTTACCGTTCGCGCCAATATCGACCGTCTGGTCGGCGGTGCAGGTGAACAGACCGTTATTGCGCGTGTCGGCGAGGGCGTCGTAACGACCATCGGCTCTGCCGATACACACAAGGAGGTCCTTGAGAATCCCGATAAGATTTCTCAAAACGTGCTGAGCAAGGGTCTTGAGGCAGGAACCGCCTTTGAAATTCTGTCAATTGATATCGCCGATGTTGACGTTGGCCGTAATATCGGCGCCCAACTGCAGACCGACCAGGCAGAGGCCGACAAGCGTATTGCGCAGGCTAAGGCAGAGGAACGCCGCGCAATGGCTGTCGCACTTGAGCAGGAAATGAAGGCTCAGGTTCAGGAAATGCGCGCCAAGGTCGTTGAGGCTGAAGCAACCGTTCCCATGGCACTTGCACAGGCTCTGCGTGAGGGCAAGCTCGGCGCAATGGACTACTATAATATGCAGAATCTCATCTCGGACACCCACATGAGAGAGGCAATTGCCGAGACAGATAAGCCGCAGGTAAAGTAAATGGCAGAGGGCAGTAATATCAAAAAAGCACCCGTGCAAAAAAAAGCCGAGAGTAACGCCGAAAGCAAAAAAACATCCGAGGTCAAAAAAGCTCCTTCCATAACGCTTGACCGACTTCGTGAATCGGTTATTCTGTCCGAAATTATCGGTCCCCCGCTTTCAAGACGCGGCGGCAAGCATTGAAGTATACCGATTTTTTCGGAATAAGTGACAACTTTTACTTGATTATTTTGTCAAAGCGATATATAATTGAATGTGTTCGCAAATATGGGCTTTTGTCCTTTTGAATAATTGGAGGAATACTGATATGAATGAAAACATGGGAATTATCGAGGGCATCGGCGTATCCGTTCTGGGTATTGTTATTGTTTTCGCCGTTCTTGCCGTGCTGATGGCGTTTATCGTCATTATGGCTAAAGCTCTTGACAAAAAGGCCGCCAAGACTGCTGTCGAAACAAAAACCGACGCTCCCGCCGAAATCAAGGCTCCCGAGCTTGCCAAAGGCTCCTGCGGCGGCGTAAAGCTGTACAATGTTCCCGACAAGACAGCCGCCATGCTTATGGCTATTGTTGCCGACAAGCTTGAGACTCCGCTGAATCAACTCCGCTTCATTTCCATTAAGGAAGTTACCGAGTAAGCGGAAATCAAAATTACTTGCAATAACCCATTATGACACCTTAATAGAACGGGTGCCGTAATGGGTTATGTGATTTTATAACATAATTGAGGTCAGTATGAATTTTTTCGAGATATTTTTAATCGGTGTAGGCTTGTCTATGGACGCACTTGCCGCATCAATTTGCAAAGGCGCGGTTTTAAAAGGAAACAACATTAAAAATGCCGCGATTATCGGCCTGTTCTTTGGCGGCTTTCAAGCACTTATGCCCTTTATCGGTTACCTTGCGGGTAGTCAGGCGGAGAAGTTCATTTCAAGCTTTGACCATTGGATAGCATTCGGTCTGCTTGCAATACTCGGCGGCAAGATGATTTTCGACTCATTTAATCCGGACGGGGAGTCTTGCGACATAACCAAGGACAAGCTCGACTACAAGGAGCTGTTTATGCTCGCCGTCGCAACGTCGATTGACGCACTTGTCGTAGGAATAAGCTTCGGAATGCTCGGAACAAACATCGGCGGTGCTGTTGCCGTTATCGGATGCACCACATTTGCTATTTCGGTACTCGGCGTGCTTGTCGGCAAGTTCTTCGGTTCGAAATTTGAAAAGCAAGCTAACATCGCAGGCGGATGTATTTTAATACTCATCGGTCTGAAAATACTGCTTGAACATCTTGACATTCTCCGTCTCCCGTCTGTTTTCTGATTTTGCGGAGCCTGAATATGTTTAATTTCGGCAAATCCACACGCAAGCTGGCAATTTCGGCACTTATAGCGGCTCTGTATGCCGCATTATCGCTGTTGCTTGCTCCATTGTCCTTCGGTACAGTACAGATGAGAGTTGCCGAAATGCTCTCGCTGTTGCCCGTTTTCGGAGGCAGTGCGGTAATCGGAGTCACTCTCGGCTGTTCAATTTCCAACGCCGTGGGAGTTGTTGCGGGTGCAAACATTCTCGGAGCATTCGATATTCTTTTCGGTACTCTCGCCACCTTTATTTCCGCATTGTTATCGCACGCATTAAGGAACGTGCGCATCAAGGGTATGTGCTTTATTTCGGCAATACCGCCTATCCTGATTAATGCGCTGATAATCGGCTGTGAGCTGTGCTTTGCCACAACAGGCAGTATGTGCATTTCAAAGCTTTACACCTTTGTTCTCTATACCGCCGCAGGTCAGCTTTTGCCGTGTATCGCGGGCGTTTTCATCGTCAGAATTCTCGAAAAACGAGGACTCGGAAATAGGTTTTAAATTTCACTGTATAGATAATATATATTTTGTCGACAAAAATCCGCCGCTCGATTTTCTCGGGCGGCGGTTATTTTTAGTGCTTAATTCCGTTAAGAAGCTTCTCTACTCCTGCCGCCACATCGGCAAGTGCGCCGTCCTCAAACGGCGACTTCAAACCGGCTTCCTTCAGCAGGTCGGTGTAAAGCATTTCACCGCCGTGCTTGGAAAGCTGAATATAACGAGCGAAAGCATCATCGTAATTCTCGTTGAGAGCAAGCAGGAACTCAAATGCGACGGTCTGTGCTATTACATAGTCAATGTAATAGAACGGAGACTCGAAAATATGCATCTGATACTGCCATCTTGTTCCCTTTTCGATATAGGGGATTCCCTCAATCGACAGCCACGGACGATATTCGGCTTCCAGCTTCTTCCACGCCTCATCGCGTTCTGCGGGAGTCATATCGGGATTCTCATATACTATATGCTGGAATTTGTCGACTATTGTGCCGTAAGGGATAAAAGTAAAGGCATCGAGAGCGTGCATAAACTTGTATTCTTCGGCACGGTCGCCAAAGAACTTATCCATATATTTCCAAGCGAAGAATTCCATACTCATCGAATGAGTTTCGGCTGTTTCCATACCGCCACACTGAAGCTCAAGAGCAAAACGGTTGTCGGCTATAAGGAAAGCGTTAAACGCATGACCGGCTTCGTGGGTAACAACATCGACATCTCCCGCCGTACCGTTAAAGTTGGCAAGGATAAACGGCTGACGGTATTTGGAAAACTCAGTACAGTAACCGCCGCCCCACTTGCCCTTGCGCGGCTCAACATCAAAAGCATCATTTTCGAGCATCATGTCGATGAACTTTGCACTCTCGGGACTCATCGCATGGTACATTTCCTTAGCGGCGGCAAAAATTTCTTCCTTGGTACCGGGAGTCGGGTCACCGCCGGCAATGGCTACGTCGTTATCGTAGAGCATAAACTGACCGTCAATGCCAAGCTTTTTGGCGTTTTCGGTACGCAGACGGGCAACAACAGGAACTATATCCTTGAGGACATTGTTGCGGAACTTCTCGACCATATCACGGTCATAGCAAATTCTGCCCATACGATAGTAACCGAGCTCGACAAAGTTCTTGTATCCCATCTTCTTTGCCATACGGTCGCGGATATGGACGAGACGGTCATAGATATCGTCAAGCTTATCGCTGACCTTTTCAAGTCCCGTACCGAGAGTTTCATAGCAACGGCGGCGAACATCGCGGTCGGCGTCCTTGGCATACTTCATCAACTCGGCGCGGGTCATTGTCTTGCCGTCAAATTCAAACTCAAGTCCTGCCATCAGCTCGGCATACTCGGTGGTAACCTTGTTTTCTTCTATCATATCGGGGACGATAGCGGGGTCAACACTCTTGACCGATACCTCATAGTTCTTGAAAAGCACCGGCGAGAGAAGCTCCTCTGCCTCGGCGCGGAACGGCGAAGCGAGAATAGCCTTTTCAAGCTCGAGTATCATACTGCTGATTTCGGGATTTGCCTCGTTGTAATAGTCATTCTCTGCCTTGTAGAACTCATCGTTCATATTAAGGGTAAAACGGCAGTAGGACAGCGACGCGGCGGTATGATATTCCATAAGAATGGGCATAAATCCGTCGTGAGCCTTCACTATGCAGTTGCCGCACTTGGCGTTTTTGATAGCCTCGAGCGCAACATTGAGCTGTTCGCGAATCTGCTCAACGGTTACACGCTCATATTTAAGCTCGTTAAACTTCATAAATATAGTCCTTTCGTTTTGTTAATTTTCACACCCTGATTCATTTCCAAAGCCAAAGGCAGAAAAGGATAAAAATTGCAAACACCGCGATAAATACAAGACCGACACACAGCGCTGCTTTTACCACGGCGTGGCGGTACATTCTCTCCTGCTTTGGCGAAAGCTGTTCACCCTGAGAAATAGAATTTCTTGATGATTTGTCGACATACCACGGCATTCCCTCGACGTTCATCGGTGCGATGACACGTCCGTCATCCTCAAAGTATGTTCTGCTCTTTTTTCTTTGCTTCATCTATCTTGCCGTCGGCATTCTCGACCTTGAGAATTTCATTGGCACGGGCATTCTGCTCTTCATTGTTGTAAAGATGGCAGGCTGTCCAATGTCCGGGTTCAACCTCGGTCCATTCAGGCACCGCACAGCGGCAGATATCCATACATTTTTCGCAGCGTGTGTGGAACTTGCAGCCCTTTGGCGGGTTTGCCGGAGAAGGCAGACTGCCCTTGAGGACGATTCGGTTCATCTTAACATCGGGGTCGGGAATGGGAATAGCCGAGAACAACGCCTCGGTATAAGGGTGAAGCGGCTTGTCAAATATCTTCTCTGTATCGGCATACTCGACCATTGTGCCGAGATACATAACGCCGACGGTGTCGGAAATATGCTCGACAACCGAAAGATCATGCGAGATGAAAAGATATGTGAAACCGAATTCCTTTTGAAGCTCCTTGAGCAGATTGATAATCTGAGCTTGAATAGAAACGTCAAGAGCGGATACAGGCTCATCGCAAACGATGAAATCGGGGTTAAGCGCGAGCGCACGTGCAATGCAGATGCGCTGACGCTGACCGCCGGAAAACTCGTGCGGATAACGGTCCTTGTGATACTCCTGCAATCCGCAGGCACGCATTACGCGCGAAATATAATCGTCATATTCTTCCTCGGGCACAATATGGTGCTCTCGGACAGCTTCACCTATGATTTCGCCTACCGGAATCCTCGGAGAAAGGCTGGAATACGGGTCTTGGAATATTATCTGAATTCTCGGGCGGAGCTTGCGCAGCTCCTCCTTGTCAAGCGAGAAGATTTCCTGACCGTCAAACCAAACCTCGCCGGAGGTTTTGTCCTGCAAACGGAGAATAGTTCTGCCGGCAGTAGACTTACCGCAGCCCGACTCACCGACCAAGCCCATCGTCTGGCCTCTTTTGATGGTAAACGAGATGCCGTCTACGGCGCGCACGTTGCCTATTGTGCGCTTAAAAAAACCTGATTTAATCGGAAACCATTTAACAAGATTTTTGACAACGAGAAGATCGTCGTTTTTTACTTCGGTCTGCTCTGCTTCGGCAGCGACAGTCTGAGTATTGATATTATCAGTCATTTAACAATTCCTCCACGTTGACGGATTTCGGTGTTCCCATAACCTCGCCCTTGCCGTCATAACGCCAGCAGGAAACGATGTGTGTATCGCTGATTTTAATAAACGGCGGATATTCACCGTGACAGCCCTCGACGCACTGCTCACAGCGGTCACGGAAATAGCAGTAGTTGGGCATATTTACCGGGTTGGGAACGCTGCCGGGGATGTTGTAAAGGGACTCAACCTTTTTGCCTACAACGGGCTTGGATTTCATAAGACCTATTGTATAGGGATGGCAGGGATTGTGGAAAATATCCTCGGTTGTACCGCGCTCTACGACACGTCCGGCATACATAACGACAACGTAATCCGCCATATTGGAGATAACGCCGAGGTCGTGTGTAATGAGCATAATGGAACTGTTGATTTTGTCCTTCAGCTCCTTGAGCAAATCGAGAATCTGAGCCTGAATGGTAACGTCAAGTGCAGTTGTAGGTTCGTCACAAATTAAAATCTTTGGAGCGCATGATAATGCAATTGCAATAACGATTCTTTGTCTCATACCACCTGA
>DCGT01000046.1:913-6663 GCA_002315315.1 Faecalibacterium sp. UBA1771 | reverse complement strand
TTGGAATGGATAATCATCATATCTTGCTTCAGCATTATTAATACCAACTGCTTTCATCATTTCAATTGCCTTTACTTTAGCTTCAGCTTTTGTGCAATGTTGATGCTTAATAATAACATTTGAAATTTGATTACCAATTGTAATGATTGGGTTTAAAGAAGTCATAGGGTCTTGGAAAACTGTTGAGATTCTAGTACCTCTGATTCTTTGCCAATCTCTAGGATTTTTAATTTTTGCTAAGTCAATAATTGCATAGCCTCTTAATGAACCATCTGCAAGAGTTTCACGATATTCAACTCTAAAGTTAACTTTATTGAAGATTTCATTAACAACATTTTGGTCATTTAAATCTTCACCATTCATAATTGCTTTTTTAAATGAAGATAAGAGTTTGCTTACTAAGAAGATGACATCATACTTTCCATATCTACATGCTGATAAAAGAATTTCTTTAGCATAGATTGAATTTCTTGCTAAAGTTTGTTCTGGAACTGGTTGAGTAATAGCTTCAGCAATTTGAGCTTTTAATTCTTCTTTTCTTGTTCTTACAGAAGTAATGTATTCTACATCTTTGTAGACTTCATTTCTTCTAGCCATTTTTTCATTCTTATGAGCTGCAACTTTTTCATCAATTTGTAATTGAAGATTTTTAATAACTTCTTTTAATTTAAGAATTTCTTCTTTTTCTGTTTTTCTGTCGTAAACTTGAATATCATTTCTTGCATCGATAAGTTGGTTATTTAATTCTTTAACTTCTTTCTCGAATTCTTCTTCCTCTTCTTCAGAGAATGAACATTTTTGTTCAAGTTCTTTTTCTATAGTTTTAATTTCTAAATAATACTTTCTTGCATTTTCATAACGAGCATATTCATTTAATTTAGCTTCAGCTTTCTTTAAATAATTTTGGTTTGATTTAGAATTTGGAACAATAGTTTCCGATACTTCATCATCGTTTAAAATAATTGAACCATTTGAAATAAAGCCATTTGAATCTAACATACCTGAGAATGTTTTAGTTAAAACTGATTTACCTGAACCAGATTCACCAACAATCGCAAGTGTTTCGCCATCATAGATGTCCATTGAGACACCTCTGATAGCTGTTAATAATCTGCCTCTGACTTTGAATTTTACTTCAACGTCTTTAAGAGATAATAATACTTTCTTTTCGTCTGCCATAATTACCTCCTACATATGTGTTCTTGGATCAGAAGCGTCACCGACGTTTTGACCAACAACATATAATACAATTGAAACAATAGCTGAAACAACTACTGGTGGCCAGAATTCCCATGGTTTTAACATCCAGTTAGTTGAAGCGTTATTGATCATTTGACCAATAGAAACTTCTTTAGCTGATAAACCAATACCAATATATGAAAGGAAAACTTCATAAGAGATATATGATGGTAATTCAGTTGCAATAATTGTAACAATAATTGAAATCATGAATGGTAAAATATTTCTCAATGCAATTGTGAAGATATTTGTACCTAGTGTTTTAGAAGCTAAGTTATATTCTCTATCACGGATAATAATAACTTGAGTTCTAATAAAGTATGCAGTTCCTAACCAACCTGTAATAGTTAATGCTAAGACAAGGCTCCAGAAACCTGCGCCAATAATATAAGATAAAATTGAAATAAATAAGATATATGGAACGTTACCAACAATATTGAAGACTTGCATCATAACGACGTCAAACTTCTTTGATAAGCCCCAAATAGCACCAAGGATAATACCAATTGTCATATTGATAAGTGTACAAATGAATGCAAGTGATAAAGATGTTCTAGATGCTGTCCATAATTGATTCCATAATGAGTCACCATTTGATGTAGTACCCAAAATCCATTTAAATTCAAATGCATGGTTAGCTAAATATTCTGTTGGTGAGTTGTGGTGTGTACTTGGTTCCAATAAGTTTGGAGATGTATCAAGTGAATAAGGACTAATAACTGGAAGTAAGAATGATAATCCTAAGATAAGAATTAAGATTCCTAAGAATACCCAGTTAGATTTCTTTCTAAAGAAAACTCTACCTACTGATTTCCAATATGAATATCTTGGAGCTGTGATTTTTTCAGATTCAAATGAACTGATATCAACGAATTCGAATAATTCATCTAATCCGTCGTTCTTTTTAATAGATTCTTCCATTATTTGCGACCTCCTGATGTAAATGAAATTCGAGGGTCAATAATAGTTAATAAAATATCACCAAGAATCAATGAAATAATTGATAATGTTGAGAATAAGAATGTTAAACCTAAGATTGTACCATTATCTGTGCCGTTAATTGCAGTAACTAACAATCCACCAGTACCAGGAATAGCATAAACTTTTTCAGTAATAAATGCACCGCTTAAACATCCGATAATTGCTCCTGGAATACCATGAACAATTGGAATTACAGAGTTCTTAAAAATGTGCTTTCTAAAGATTTCTGACTCTGTAAGTCCACCAGATCTAGCAAACTTTACATAATCAGAATTCATCTGATCAATCATATAACGACGTAACCAACGTACCAAGTTTGCTAAAGTCTGTAATCCAAGTGAAAGAATAGGAAGAACATATACTAGGAATCTCTTAATTCCAACCTCATCCATATTGAATGTGGTAGGAAGTCCAAATTTTCCTCCCAACTGCTTGAATAAGAAGATATATGCAAGTGAAGGAACCGCAATCATGAATACGATAAATGCGGTACCAATCTTATCTGCAACTCCATCCTTATGACGTGCCATGGTAATTCCAAGAGGCACACCACATAAGTATGCAAGAATAACTTCGATGATACCAATAATGAAAGAATAGCCCATCTTAGAGTGTCCACTCTTGATAGTCTTTACATTGGTGTAGTCATCAGTAAATCTTGCAGAGTTGATTTCACTACTATCTCTAGATCCTTTAATGTATGTAGCAGAATGTAAATCATCTGCTCTTTCCTCCTGTACACCAGTAGGATATGTAATCAGAGACTTCACATAAGATCCCTGAGTTTCTGTCATTGTTTCAAATACATCCACACCCTGATTTACAGAATATGAAGTTCCTAAATGTACTTCAAAAATATTCTGGTGAATGAATGGGAATTTTGAATCACAATACAGTAAATACTTATGAGTAGTACCATTTCCCATAACAGCTGGAGAGAATTTATCTCCGCCGTATGCAGGATCATGCCATGTAAATGAAAGTCCACGATCTGCATCGTCAATGCCCTTTGCATTGTCCAAATCATCTACTGTTACGAGGTTTACAAGGTAACTACCTAAGCGCTTAAAGATATTAAGATCTCTATATGCAAACACCTGCTGCTGTCCACCATCTGCAACTTTCTGAGGAGAAAGCATAATGGCATCTAAACGAACAACGGTGTAACCTTCGCTTTCATAATACTCGGTAAATTCAGATAAATACTGTTTTGCAACATCATTATCTTTATCTGCAGTTCTACCAATATTAACGGCTCTTGTACGAGTTTCCTCATCAAGTTCACCGCTTGTAGCTTTATCTTGAAGCCACTCTGCATAAGGAACGTAGTCCAAATAACCATACTGTTCCCACAATTGGTATTTATATACAATTTTATTGTTATTGCTCATATGCGAATAAACAGAGTCTTTCGCAAAAATTTGATCTCTATTCATCAATGTATATACAAGTAGCATGATGATTGCTACTACAACGATGATAGACAATATTCCATGAATTAATCGTTTGATAAGATATTTAGTCATAATTGTTCACTCATTTACACACCATAAGAGAGCGGCATTACTACCTCTCTCTTATGGATATCGTTTATATTATTTTAGTCTCTCTTCGAATTAGAAAAGACCGATGCACTTGGTCATGTATCCAGCGAAGTCTGGAAGCATTGTTCCAAGGTATGTTGAAGGATCACCATAGTCTGGGCCCCATCCTGAAAGGTCATAGATATCGTAATCTGCTTCGTATCCGTATGTTGTGTCATAACCAACACCATACCACTGGTCAGCATCTGTACACTCAACAAGGTTGATGATAACCTTTCCGCCTAAAGAAGCCTCGATAGACTGCTTGTAAGCGTTAGCCTGGTTAGAGTACTCCTCACGGAATGATGGCCATGGATAATCGATGTAGATTGGATTCTCCTCAGAGATTTCGATTCCTAACTCTTCGATAGCTGCATCTAAGTACTTAACAGCCTGCTCTGGGTTATACCATCCATCGAATCCGTCTGAAGAACCAACACCACCGTCAGCCTTAGGATCCCAAACTGTTAATGCGATACCGTCAGCGTCGATCTGAGCCTGAACGATTTCACCATAGAATGTACCAGCCTTGAATGTTGTAGCTGATCCGTTAATGTCAACAGTAACATCCTCTGAAAGTGAAATGAATGTTCCTGGTGTGTACATGTTACGTAAGTTGTTGAACTTAAGATCTTCTCCAGAAAGCTGTGCATTGTATGTTCCACGGTCAAGAGCCATGTTTAATGCAAGTCTGAAGTTCTGGTTCTGTAATGCAGAACGTGTTCTAGCTGCATCTGCTGCTGTCTGTGGGCTGATAACCTTTGTATCATCAGCTGCAACTGCGAATGCATAACGGTTTACATTGTAGAATCCGTTGTATGTTGTAGCGTTTGTATCTGAGATGTAGTGATACTTATCGAAGATAGTCTCATCATCTCCATCAAGCTTATCTTCCTGAGCCTGCTTTAATACAGAATCAGTAAGAGTTACACCATCCTGAACACCAGCCTTGAAGTCTGAGTAGTTCTTTGTAGGATCTGTTCCATCATTGTATACCCATGTAATAGTATGAACATTGATGTTTGCAGCGTTCCAGTAAGATGGGTTAGCTTCGAATACGATAGTAGCCTTCTCTGTAGCGTTTGATACTACGTATGGTCCACAGTAAGCGATGTTGTCCTTTGATGTACCATATGTGTAGTCAGCTGCTGAGTTATCATACTCAGCACCGAACTTTCCACCCTTTGACTCATAGTAGCTTCTGCTCATTGGAGCGAATACTCCGTATCCTAACATTGTGTCAAAGTATGTACATGGCTCAACAAGTGAGTACTCAAGTGTATAATCATCAGTAGCCTTTACACCAACCTCAGCGAAGTCAGTTACAACACCATTGATATACTCGTCAGCGTTTACGATAACACCCTGTACAAGGTACTCAAGTCCGCCCTTAGCATCCATCATGTGCTGCATACCAGCTACAAAGTCGTCTGCCTTAACGTCAGCAACCTTAGATCCCTGTGAATCAACCCAAGAAACGCCCTGACGAAGGTGGAATGTCCATGTAAGTCCGTCATCTGAAACTTCCCATGACTCAGCAAGTGCTGGCTGTAATACACCTTCAACGTCATACTCAGCTAATCCGTCGTATGTGTTGATGATAGCTTCTGAGTCAACTGCCTTTGATGTTGCAAGAACATCCCAAGTACTTGGGTCAGCAGTATAAACAAGTGAGTAAGAATCCTTTAAGGTATATCCCTTATCAGCAAGGAACTGCTTAGCCCATGCTTCGTATTCACCGGTTCCCTTAAGCTCGCCCCACTTAGCCTTCATCTCATCACGATCTTCAGATAAGATAGGAGTGGTAGCTACGAGTGCCTGATGATATCTCTCATAGTCATTTCCCCACAATGTGTAGTCAACTGTCTTTGGAGCCAAACGTGATACTGCGTAGAATCCACCCTGTGTACGGGTTGGGAAAAATACACCTGACTCTAATAATTTTGC
>DCGT01000046.1:448-887 GCA_002315315.1 Faecalibacterium sp. UBA1771 | reverse complement strand
TTTGCCTCAGCGATAGCCATTAATGCATATCTTTCTGAAACTGATTCTGCTCCTGAAGCAGCCTGATAGTACTCGTAGAACTCACCGAGAATGCTATCATAGATTTCGCTACTCTCATCACCGTATGTAGCCTGATCAAGTACTGGGAAAGTAGCGTCGCCGCTCTCGCCATTGTCCTTGCTTCCACCACAAGCAACAAGAGAAGTTGCCATTGCAAGTACTAATGCAAGGCTTAAAGCTCTCTTCTTCATAGTTTTCCTCCTTAAAACTTGAAAGTAAAATATATATTATGCTGTTTATTTACAGCTTAATATCCTTTGTTCTATTAGTTATTATAATTTGTCATATTTCCATTAGTTGTATGCATAATAGCATGCCACCACTTTAACGTGTTAATGCAGTAACAAAAAGTCCATTAAATGAAAAAAAGTGCGTAGGC
>DCGT01000046.1:211-419 GCA_002315315.1 Faecalibacterium sp. UBA1771 | reverse complement strand
CCTAGCCTCTGCACATCTTTGTCCAAATTACTTTATCACTATTAGATTTTTCAAAATACAACCGTCTGTCCCTGACGAACAATACTTAATTTATTATACACAGGATGCGGATTTTGTCAATGAAATCAGTGTTCTGCATAATTATCCATTCAAATTCATCTTGCACATGAACAAATTTCAACACGTGAGTTTCCCATTTTTCAAGGTT
>DCGT01000046.1:0-133 GCA_002315315.1 Faecalibacterium sp. UBA1771 | reverse complement strand
CATTCTTGCATATAATACCGTACAAATATAATAAATATTCACTATTTTGTCAATCTTTAGTACTCATGAACTATCAAATCTGTCTGATAACTTTTCGTTATACCTCATATAACTTCAACTTTGGGGACGGGGG
>DCGT01000010.1 GCA_002315315.1 Faecalibacterium sp. UBA1771 | reverse complement strand
TGTATTTTATCGTTATTTAGATGCCGTGTTAATATAAAGCAGTGCTTTCAAAAGCGGAAGTCGGTTCAACCGTTTTCTTCGGTGCTTACGAGCAAGACAACAATACTTCCAACGGCAAAGAATATATTGAATGGCGAGTTCTTGCAAAAGAAGACAATAGAATTCTTGTTATCAGTGAATATGCTCTCGATTGCCAACAGTATAATACATCATACACAGATGTCACATGGGAAAACTGCTCACTCCGCAAATGGATGAATGACACTTTCCTGAATAATGCTTTCAGTGCAGAGGAACAGGCACAAATTCAAAATACTACTGTGTCCGCAGATAAAAATCCGAAATGCAGCACCAATCCCGGCAATGCTACCACGGACAAGGTGTTCCTTTTGAGCATTACGGAAGTCGAAAAGTATTTCACTTCGGATAGTGCAAGGCAGTGCAAACCCACAAAGTATGCAGTTGCCAATGGAGCGTATGTAAATAGTTACAATGGCAACTGCTGGTGGTGGCTGCGGTCGCCCGGCGGTAGTCAGTACTACGTCACCAGTGTCTACTATGACGGCTCGGTCCTTTACTTTGGTAACTATGTCTACCGTGATCATGTCTGTGTTTGCCACGCTTTGTGGATTAATCTGGACTCTTAACCTGCTTGTATTTCTATAAATGAATTTGTATAATGAAGGCTGTTGAAAATATGCGTAAATTTATTTGATGCAAAGGAGATTACTGCGGAAGACGAAATCGAGCTGTGTGTAAATATGAGCGGATTATTAAGGTACAGACCTTTTACCGCCGCCGAGGGTGAGCCGCTTATAACCGTGTGCTATCATTTAAATAACGGTGACCGAGTAGAAGTGTCGGCGAACGAAACGACGGTCCTTTATAAAGGTAAGAAACACGCTTTGAAGAACGACAAAACCTTTATTAACGTGACGGAGGACATCTTCTTTTTGGAGGAAGGCGCAAACGAAAGCGTAAACTGAAGGCTATACGGGATGTGTCGGAAATGAAATGTCCGTTTTGCGGTGTCGTATTGTCTGTCTGACACGCATACATATTAATACTTTTCGTCTTCAGACGGCTTATTATTACCGGAGAGAAATCCGGAAACACACATTAAAAACTATACTGTATAATATAAACGATACTGATACGGCAATAATTTAATTGCAAAGCAATGCAAATTGGGGAATATTTTATGTGTTTCGGCAAGCTTTGTGAAGCATGTCGACTCGCCGGTCAAGGTGCATATATTAAGAGGCGGAAGGGGCGATTGACAATCGCTCCTTCCGCCAAATGCTTTATCGGCAATAAATTATAGTCCGGTTTGTGATTTTGCTTTGTGCGCCCGCCGCGTTATTTTACTGCGCCGGCTATGGTTCGGTCGCGGTGCTGTTCGGCTGCCGCGGAGTTTTTCTCGAGGTGCTTTTTGCCCTCCTTCTGCAGGGTTTTGACGTTCGACTTGACTTCCTTGGCAGAGGCACGGCTGAGCAAAAAGAGGTTTTTGCCGGTGACGTGACCCTTGAACTGCTTGTTGTCGAGCAGCTTTTCGGCGACCTGGTTTATCCGCTCGCGGTCGGGTCTCTCGCCGCTGTCGGCAAGCAGGTGCTCCGCCATTTTTTTCGAGTAATCCTCCTCAATACGGCGGCAAGGCTCGGGATTGCTCACCTTTGCCGAGCGTATTGTTTCCCTGAGCAGCTCGCACGCCTGTACGCGGGTGTTCCTGCGCCAATTATTATGCGGGAAGTCGCGGCAGTTGCGATCGTAGTCATCCAACAGCGGCTCAAGCTTGGTCAGCACGTCGGCAAGGTCGGTGAAGCTCCTGCCGCTTACCATAACCATTTCGCGGCGCGCATCGCTTATGCCGTCGCTCAGTGCACGGAACGCACCGGACGAATTAACTAAGCGGCTGTCGGTGCCGTCGAGCACCTCCGCGATGTCGTTTAGTAGCTTGAGATAATCGCGGAAGGAAGCGACCGATACAATGTTTTTGGCGTTTGACGGTGAGGCGTGGGTATTCAGCTCCGTGATAACGGGCGCGGCATTGTCGTTAATGTCGACGGTGAGGGGTGCAGGAGGAAGCCCCTGCTCGACCTCAGGCTGTTCGGGGTTGTCCTGTTCTGCCTCGGGCTGCTCGGGATTGTCCTCTATGACCTCGGGAATCTCGGGAACGGCCTTTCCTCCGGCATTGGGCGCAACGTCGATTTTACTGCCCGGCGCGATAAGCCCTTTTGAAACCTCGGGTCTCATATCCTTAAAGGTAAAGGTGTTGATTCTGTCATAGATACTGCTGAAGGTAACGGTGGTTTTTTCCCCATTGGATTTGACGACATCTGCATACTTTACGCCGTTTTCACCGACATAAAGACTTTCGATATATTCATCTTCTCTTTCGACGTCGATATTGCCGGAAAAATCTCCGAGGTACAGTCTTCCCTCCGGCTCGATGCTGTCAATCATATCCTTCAGGCGTTCAAACTGATTCTCAAAGCGGATGCCGCTGCTATTGTTCACCTTGCTGATGGAATCGCTCTTGCCCATAAGCATTATCGTGCGTGCTATCAGATCGAGCTTTGCCTCCGACCACGGCTTATTTTCCTGCCGATTTTGTATCGCTTCAAGCTCCTGCATCTGCATTGTGTTAAACCGTAAGAATATTTCTCTCAGAATCTCGGTTTCCGTTTTGTTCCCCACGTTGCCGTAAACCTCATCGAGCAGGCTGTCCGCCTGATTGAGAAATTCGGTAATCATCGAGGGGATTGCGGCGGAGATGGCGTGCCGTGTCTCGTAATCATCCGTCTTGATTTTTCTGTTTTTGCATATTATGTCGCGGAGCGGAGCGATAAGCATATACCCCTTGACGTCATTTTTCAGAACGGCGGTGCCGGTCGTCGTATACTTTTCTTTTCCGTCATCGGTGAGGGTGAGTATATGAATCTTAATCATTTCCAGCATTTCGGATTTGCTTCGTATTATCGCCCTGTCGTGAATGGAGCCGAATCGGTTGCTGATTTTGTTGGGAACGGTCACGGTGTCGTTGTTATAACCGTTGACCGCCATATGGTCGGTCAGCTCGGAAAAATCCCCAAGCTCTATGTCAAAGATGCCGTCCTCGACCTTTGTCCAGTTGTACTTCTTCGAGCCGTCCTCGTTAAAGGTCGTTTCGAGTCCGTTGCTGAACAGCGGTCTGTCGCCCCACGGGTTTCTGAGACGCAGGAAGCGCCGCCCGTCGTTATCCTCGTAAGCTCCGAGAATGGCATAGGCGTGACCGCCCGCAATAACGTTTTGTTTACGGTCGGAGCCGCAGTCCATCGGCAGATTGCGCCGCTCGCACTCCTTAATCAGTTGGTAAAATTTGTTCTGCGCATCGTTATATCTGCCCGCACCGAGCTTCTGTGCAGTAAGATTTGCCTGAACTGCGAGATTTCTTGCGGCATCTTGATTTGCGTTTTCGGGTATATAGTTGAATTTTTTGCCGGCGGCAATCAGCTTTTCGGAAGTAACCTCGCCGTCGATCTGCTGCGTAAGACTATTGCATACGGTCTCGAACTGCTCCACGAAGCTCTGCTTGTCCGTAGTAAACCACAGGGGCTTGTTCCCTCTCCTTGCGTTGATTGTTTCCCATGCTTTTTCCGCAATCTCACGCGTTGTCGCACCGAAGTTGACGTCGGTTTTGGCATGAAAATATTTTGAATCCATATTGCCGTCGGTGTTGACGGCAGCGATGTAGAGAAGCTCGGCGGCACTGCGGCAGTTGAGGTTAATGTAGCTGTTGTGATTCTTGGGTATGGATATATCGCGCGCGGGATAGGCGGGACCGGTCAGCATCTCCATGGCGACGCTGGCTAAGCCGCCCGAAATGGAATTGTAGTTGGGCCACTTAACCAGCTCGTCGGTTTCGCCGTTTCCGTCACCCGTGTTTCGGAATATCCACGGGTAATCGGAGCGGGCTTTTTTCAGCGTTTCGCCGACCAGCTCACCCTTTTCCTTTTTCTCCAGTAGCTCGGCGTATATCGTTTCGATGTTCGGCGGCACCGGCTTCCAGTAGTTGCGGCGCTGATGACGGAAGCTGTACATTCCCGACGTGGCAAGCGCGCGTTCGAAGCAATCGACCCATACGCAGTTCTCTCCGCCGCCGCTGAAAGCACCGCCGTAGGAATCGACCTTTTTGTCAACGGTGACATACACCGGCTCGTATTTGCCGTATTCGTCCTTGGAGTACAGCCGCACGGTGACGGTGCCGTCCATATTGTCCCTCATCGCATCCTTGATAAAATCGGGATTCATGCTGACAATGTTGGTAAGCGCGGTGAGGTAGAAGCAGTCGCCCACCAGACCCTGCGCTATATCGTTGATGTTCGGCTCGTGCGGGAAAAGCGGACGGTCGCTGTGGTCGACCTCAATGCCCATACGAAACAGCGGCTGAACCGGTGCAGGCGCACCGTAGTCAACCATATCGAATTTTTTGCCGACGCTCGATATCTTTATCGCGTCTGCCGGCTCGGCGGGCAGACGACCGTTGCTCTCGCGTTCGAGAATGTACAGAATATCGTTGTTGATTTTGCGCATATTGTCGATTTTATTCTGCCTGACCGAAATGTCGATACTATCCTTCATCAGCTTGCCGTCTGCCTTTATTTCGGTATCACTCGCCCAGACTCGCTCGCCGTTTTTCTCGATTTTCAGCTTTTCCTCCGCCTCGCTGTGCAGCTCGCTCTCCTTTTGGTCGAGAAGCTGCTCATATTTGAGGACGCTTTCCATAAGCCGGTTGTAGCTTCCGACCTCGCCGGTATAATCCCAACCCGTCGTCACGTCATATTCCGACAGCTCCCTAAGCTGCACCAAAACCTGCGCATATTCGGAGTCGCCGTTCGCATACGAGCCGTAAACAAGCAGCATATCCTTTAAAAGCTGTTTTGCATTCTTTCTGCCCTGTTCATATCTCGAATACTCCGAGTTCTGTTCGGCGTTCTCGATAAATTCCTTTGAATATTTGCCCTTCTTTTCCGCTTCTTTAATGATTTCCGCAAAGGTTTTAGGCATCTGTCTGTCCTCGCAATCTCAAAATTGTCGGTAAAATGTGAAACGGCGGTGCGGCGGAGTCCCGTGAAGTTCGTCGGAAGTTTCATCCGCATCGGAAAACGAACCGATTACATATAATTGTATTATACTATACCTTGACCTTCCGTGTCACGCATAAAGCCCGCAAAAACAAATATTTCAGCAAGCGATTCCCCCGAACAGCCGTTCCCGCGTCTCAATCGCCGTGTGCGGAGCAGCCTGCGGTAAGGTCCTTTCGCGGGTAATTCGTCGTCGGCAACACGCCGTAAATATTTGTCCGTTATTATATTACACCGCAAAGCGCGTTTTTCTTTTACGGTTGTGTGAATTTTTAATTAACAAACGCTTTTCGGCAGCGGCGGGCAATTTCGCCGGTCCTTATTACGAAAACCACAGACGATTGATGCTTCACCCTGCCACGGTTTTAAAGCATTACATTGTTGATACCTGCGTATATCATACTTTCCCTTGCGAAATGTTAACAATCTGTGACGCAAATGCCGATATTGTAAATTATTGTTCATAATGCCGCGGATGTATTGTCGGGAGCAAATAGGTACTGTATAATCAGATAAAACATAAATATGCGTGTCATGTGCACAGATTTAAAATTTATAATACTTTGCTTATACGGAGGATATTATGGAAGGACAGCGAAACACAGAAGAACTCAATCAGTTTAAAAATGCTTTAAATACCCTTTGCTTGAAGCATCTTAATATGTCGCTCAACTATACCGCAAACAGCGACATCGGTCATCTTTTCACAGAAGATTCAGATTACCGTACTTTCTATTTAGGTGAAGATGCCGTCGAGAGATTATTCGATGATTTGGAAGAAAACGGCGGTGCGGTGTCGATAACGGAAAGCGATTCGTCTGATACGGTACTCGGTATGGTCGGCTTTAACCCCTTCACCGATAAATATGAGGAAGTCAACCATACCTTGCTTGGAATCTTCGACGGCTACGGCAAGGTGATCGACGAAATTAAAGAAAACTACAACAGTTATTTTCACTATACGATAGATGACAGCGAATACGATGAAATGATCAGTCGGTTTGCCGCCTATAACGAGCTTCATAAGCAAATCACCGAGTTGCATTTTGATGACGAGAATGAGCTTGCCGATTTCGTCAAAAGCTTCGACGTCGAGAGCTATGCGAAAAATATCATCGACACCGATGCATTTAAAAAATTGAAAAGCAGTCTGTTCAATGCTGAAGATTTTGAGGAAGCTCTAAGCAACGAACAGATACTAAATGACTTCCACGGCTATATAGCCGACGAAAACTACAAAATAGAGGGGAACAAAATACGCGCGCAGATGGCTTCTCTGCTCCCGCCGAAATCCGAGCTTGGTCCGTATGTCGTCAGCGAAATAGGATTGTCTTATGAAACATCCGATGACGTTTATTTGCAGGAAATGATAGATTCCGGCGACCCGATATACATATTCGCCACAGACAACAATGTGCCGGTCAAGGTTACCTTAACACGGGAAAACGGCATCATCACATTACAGCGTAATGAATTATCCACCGAAGATATAGTGATGGCAAATATTCATAGAGATGCGAAAATTATTTCCGGCTATGACGATACTTTCAGCCTGAACGAAGAACCTACCGCCAACCTTGAAGCTCAGGAGCGTGTAACCTTCAGCGGAATGCTTCTCGAGCATTCCTCGACACACAATATGTATTATGATTTCCGGGAGTCGCTGAATCGACAGCTCGCCATTGAATTTATCAAAGATTTTACCAAAGGTCTTGATAAAAGGGATGCAGCTCGGATTGTAAACGATGAAGCCGTAGACGATTATATAAAACAGTTCGAAGAAAATGATATTATCAAGGACAGCGTAAATAACATAGCGCAGAAGCTATGCAATGAACTGCAGGTCGATATGGAGCGTACCGAACGAGCAATGGCAATTCTCAACATTGTAAATAACGCCAAAACCCAACTTATCGGACTTATCGACAATAAAGTTAAAGAGCGCGAGAATCAGAAAAATATGGAAGCCGACCGCCGCGCAGAGGTTATCGGCGCACTCTACGACGCAGTCGCCCTCGATTTGGCAAATAAGGCGTACGGTAATCTGAATAACCCCGATATGATTGCGGAGGCTGCCACCGATATACGCAAGTCCATCACCAAAAACCCCGATTTCCGCGACGAAATCCGCAGTTTTGTCGACGGCAGTGCCGCCGCGGATATTGCCAAAATCACCGGTAAGACCGCAGAAGACCGCGCTCAGGCGGTCAATGAATTTGTACAGAATTCCAAGAACACGCTGATGGAGAATGTCAACAACAAAATTCAAGAGCGCGAGAATCAGAAAAATATGGAAGCCGACCGCCGCGCAGAGGTTATCGGCGCACTCTACGACGCAGTCGCCCTCGATTTGGCAA
>DCGT01000007.1:48482-48718 GCA_002315315.1 Faecalibacterium sp. UBA1771 | reverse complement strand
CAGATTTCTCATCAAATCACCTCTATGATAACAAATTCGAATTTGTCTCCGTATCCCGTTTTCACAGTCAGGTCATACAGGCTCTTGTCGTGCTTCGCCTGCATGTTTGTTCCGTGATCGGTGCAGCACTTTACGATGTTCCTTTTACCACAGCATACTTCGGTAAACAACTAAAAATGCCTGATCTGTCAGGTAGACAATTCAGGCATTTATTTTGGTGGGAGAGGATGGATTCG
>DCGT01000007.1:48034-48348 GCA_002315315.1 Faecalibacterium sp. UBA1771 | reverse complement strand
TACCGGCTGAGCTACACCAGCATTTCGGTTTTCGATTACTGTCTCGACCGCTTTATTAATATATCACCTCTATTCGTCTTTGTCAACGCTTTTTTGTAAAATATGAGACAAAAGCGGAATAATTTTTTTGAGTGTGTCAACACTAACGTCATAAAGAATTTTGCAAGGGGTGTTTGTTATGCGTCACCGCCGACCCAAACGTGCGCTGATTGATTTTTTAAAGGGCTTCACACTTACCGCAGTTGTGTTGATTCCCATATTCACCGCCGTCTTTTTTGTGCTCAAAACGCGTCCCGACGATGTTGTGGCGGGTG
>DCGT01000007.1:25685-47983 GCA_002315315.1 Faecalibacterium sp. UBA1771 | reverse complement strand
TAGAACAGATAAAGCCGTCGAGCCGCAATATTATAATATCCTGCGAGGATGACCTCGGACTGCTGTCCTGCGCCGTAGTGCGCTTCGATACCGACCGCAGTCGGGCGGTTGTCTGCGACCTGCCGCTCGGCACCGTGCTGCTGCTCGACCGCGAGCCGTACACAATCTCCCGTCTGGTAGCCGAAAAAGGCTTTGCGTCACTCAAGGAAGCGATTTCGCAAACACTCGGCATCGACTGCCGATGGTATCTGAATGTGCCGTCCGATACACTGTCCGAGGTGGTTGAGCGTCTCGACGGCTTCTGGTTTACCGTTGAGGATGAGCTGTGGATAAAAACCGACGGTCTCAACGAGCTGTATCTGTCATCTGGCACGCAGAAGCTCAGCGGCGGTCAGACCTCGATGCTTCTTCGCCGCGGCGAATATTTCTGTGACGAGGGGGTGCAGATGCGTGAAAAGCTTTGGAGATGCGCTCTGACCGACTTTATATCACAAGGACTGTCCGACAAGACAACCGGCATTTTTCTCGACCTTTCGGCAGATTTCGACACCGATATGAACGCCGTCGACGCCTATTCGCTGTCACAGACGATCGGTGAAGCGTGCGGCAAAAGCTGTGATATTGTCACGGTTGCGCTGTCGGGCGGTTGGAATGCGGACCGTTTTGAGCTTGACAGCGGAAGTCTCGACACGCTCAAAGCATATTTCAACTCCGGCGATGCCGCGCTTAATAGTTGAGCCACGATTTTTATATCGTTTCCATTTTCGACATTTCTCACCGTATCATCACGAGGGTCGACAGGAAGCAAAGAACCGCTTACCGTTGAAGCATTTTCCTTTTCTCCCGTTCCGATAACCTCCTGCGACTGTTAAAAGCTGTAATTATATCTCATTTATGAAAAGCGATTTTGCGGACATTCCCCGTAAGCTGTCTGCAGAATCGCTGTTTTTACTTTACCGGATTAACCTGTTAAACGTCATAAATCGAGTTAAATTGATATAGTGGATAAAAAAGCAAAGTCTTATGTTATTAATTTGTATTAAATAGTTAAAAAATCTCTATTATACTTTAAATCATAATAATATTAATATATGGAGGTGTCTGTTTTGCTCAGATCTACCGTTACCGAAAACGGCGCTGTTCAGGGTTACCCCGGCAGTGATGCAAGAATTACCGTTTACAAAGGAATTCCGTATGCCGCTCCGACAAGCGGAGAGAACCGTTGGCGCGCACCCCAGCCTGTCGAGAATTGGGAGGGTGTCCGCAAATGCTACGAGTTCGGACCCATTACCATGCAAAAAATTCCCGGTGAGGACCCCAACGCATTTTATTCTAAGGAATGGCACGTCGACCCCGAGGTCCCGATGGGCGAAGACAGTCTTCGTGTCAATATTTGGACTCCCGCCAAAAGCGTCGGAGAAAAGCTCCCCGTTATGATTTGGATTTTCGGAGGAGCGTTCAAGGAGGGTTATGCTCACGAAATGGAGTTCGACGGTGAGCGCATTGCTTCCCGCGGCGTCATTCTCGTTTCCGTTGCCTATCGTGTCAACGCTTTCGGCTTCCTTGCTCACCCCGAAATCACCGCAGAGGATCCCGAGAATCCGACCAACTTCGGTCTGCTCGACCAGCTTGCCGGCTTTAAATGGGTCAAACGCAATATTGCCAACTTCGGCGGCGACCCCGACAACATCACTATCTTCGGTCAGTCTGCCGGCGGCGGCAGCGTTTATGCTCAGCTCGCTTCTCCCAAGTCGGTCGGCGCGTTTGAAAAAGCGATTATCCAATCTGCCGGCGGCATCAACTTTGTTTATCCCAAATCCGGAGCACGCGCTCGTCGCAACGAGCTTGCCGCAGCCGAACAGCTCGGCAAAAAGTTCTTTGAGGAATATCTCGGAGTCAAGACCCTTGCCGAAGCCCGCAAGCTTGACGCTTGGTTCATCGAGCAGAAATTCCTCGAATCCGGTATGATGCTCGGTCCGGTTGCCGACGGCAAGTTCCTGCTCGAGGACCCGTCCGTCGCTGCTGCCAACGACCGTCTGCAAAAGGTTCCGTTTATGATCGGCAATACAACCGATGAGTTTATGATGGTTCCGACCGGTGATACCGTTGCCGAAATCAACGAATGGATCAAAGCGAACTTCCCCGAGGGTGCTGCTGAGGAATATATGGAAATCGTCAAGAATATTGCCGGTGACGACCCCGTTGCCTACAAGAAGGCGGCTTCCATCAGCTCGTTCCAGCTTGCCACCCAGCTCGGACTTGAGAAATATGCCGACCAGGGCAGAAATCCGTATTACTACATCTTCTCGCCGACCATTCCCGGCGACAATGCAGGTGCGTTCCATTCCGCCGATCTATGGTTTGAATTTGAAACGCTTATGAAATGCTGGAGGCCGTTTGACGGACATCATTTCGACCTTGCCCGCAAAATGTGCAACTATTGGACCAACTTTGCCAAAAAGGGCAACCCGAACGGCAACGATGCCGACGGTACTCCGATGCCCGAGTGGACTCCGTTTACCGCCGAGAGCCGTCAGAACATTCAATTCTTCGATGAAATCTCGATGAGCAGTGCTCCCGAATACGATGCAAAGCGCAAATTCCTGCTTGACCTCAACCTCAAGGAGCTTGGTCTTAAATAAGGTATTTAATAATACAATATAATATTACTGCTTCGGTACTGTCGGTAAACACCGGCGGTACCGCAAAATGAAGATTAGGAGAATACATAATGCTCAGAGTTACCAAGACAGAGAACGGCGCAGTTCGAGGCATAGTCGGTACCGACGCCAGAATCACCGCCTTTAAGGGTATCCCCTTCGCCGCTCCCCCTGTGGGCGATCTGCGTTGGAAAGCTCCTCAGCCTGCCGCCGATTGGGAAGGCGTTCGTGACTGCTACGAGTTCGGACCCATTACAATGCAGAAGGTTCCCGGTATCAATCCCGATGCTTTCTATTCCAAGGAATGGCACGTAGAGCCTGAAATCGCAATGAGCGAGGATGGTCTTTATCTCAATATTTGGACTCCCGCCAAGTCTGCCGATGAAAAACTGCCGGTTATGGTGTGGTTCTTCGGCGGCGGTCTGCAGGAGGGATACGCCTATGAAATGGAGTTCGACGGTGAACGCATCGCATCCCGCGGCGTTATCCTCGTATCCGTTGCTTATCGTCTTAATGTTTTCGGCTTCCTCGCACATCCCGACCTCACTGCCGAGGATCCCGACGCTCCGACCAACTTCGGTTACCTCGACCAGCTCGCCGGTATGAAGTGGGTTGAGCGCAATATTGCCAACTTCGGCGGCGACCCCGGTAACATCACCATCTTCGGTCAGTCGGCAGGCGGCGGTTCGGTTCTCTCTCATCTCGAATCACCGATGTCGAGAGGACATTTCCAAAAAGCCATTCCCGAATCTGCCGGCGGCGTAAACTTCCTCTATCCCGCCTGTATGTTCAGAACACGTGAAAACCTTGCAAGTGCCGAAGCTAAGGGCGTGGAGTTCCTTGAGAAGCACCTCGGCGTCAAGACGATAGCCGAAGCCCGCAAGCTCGACGCCAAGTTCATTGAGGACAAAATGCACGAAGCGGGACTGCGTATCGGCTGCTGTGTCGACGGCAAATTCACCCTTGAGGATCCGTCCGACGCTCTGCGCTGTAACCGCTTTGCCAATGTTCCCATTATGATAGGCAACACTGTCGACGAGTTCCCGACCGGAGCCGCCCGCGTTACCGCCGCCGACATTGACAAGTGGATTGACGACAACTTCGGCAAGCACGCCGACGAGTTCCGCACCATTGCCAAGGAAGCTGTCGGTGATGACCCCGAGTCTATCCGCAAATTCGCCGCATACAGCACCTTCCAACAGGGCGCACAGCTTGCTGTAGACTATCTCGGCGAACAGGGCAGAGATGTTTATTACTATCAGTTCGGACCGACTATTCCGGGCGACAACGCCGGTGTTTACCACTCGTCCGACCTGTGGTTTGAGTTTGAAACACTTATGAAATGCTGGAGACCGTTTGACGGACATCATTATGATATCTCCCGCAAAATGTGCAATTACTGGACAAACTTTGCCAAGACCGGCAACCCCAACGGCAATGATGCCGACGGCACTCCGATGCCCGAATGGAAAAAGGTCACTGCCGATGCCAAGCCCGAAATGGACTTCTATGACAAGGTAGACGGAGCAGACGGCGAATACAGCAAGCTGCGCCGCTTCCTCATCGACATCAACCGCGCCGAAATAGACAAATAAGCTTCGTTTCAGCTTTTTCGTTTATAATCCGATTCAACCGCGCGGCACCGTGAGGCTGACTCGCGGTGCCGCGCACAAAATAACATATAGGAGAGAATAACCATGCTTCGTCAGACAATGACAGAAACCGGCGCAGTACGCGGCTTCCCCGGCACCGATGCCCGCATAACCGTTTTCAAGGGCATCCCCTTTGCCGACAACACAAGCGGTGACAACCGCTGGCGTGCTCCGCAGCCCGCCAAGCCCTGGGAGGGTGTCCGTGACTGCTACGAGTTCGCACCCATCACAATGCAGGCAATTCCCGGCAAGGATCAGAACGCCTTCTATTCCAGGGAATGGCACGTCGACCCCGAAGTACCGATGAGCGAGGACGGCTCTCTTGCCCTCAACATCTGGTCTCCCGCCAAAAAATCCGATGAAAAGCTCCCCGTAATGATTTGGATATTCGGCGGCGGACTCAAAGAGGGCTACTGCTATGAAATGGAATTCGACGGTGAACGCATCGCCTCCCGCGGCGTTATCCTCGTCACCATCGCCTATCGCGTAAACTGCTTCGGCTTTATGGCTCACCCCGAGCTGACCGCCGAGAATCCCGACGCTCCGACCAACTTCGGTTTCCTTGACCAGAAGGCGGGCATCGACTGGGTAAAGCGCAACATCGCCAACTTCGGCGGCGACCCTGACAACATCACCATCTTCGGTCAGTCGGCAGGCGGCGGCAGCACCCTCGCTCACCTCTGCTCACCTCTCGCTCGCGGATCATTCAACAAGGCAATCGTCGAATCTGCCGGCGGCGTAGCGTTTGACTATCCGTCCAACAAGGGTATGCGCCACTATCGCACACTCGAAAAGGCGGAGCAGGACGGCGTTAAGTTCCTCGAATTCCTCGGTGTCAAGAATATTGCCGAGGCTCGCAAGCTCGATGCTTGGTTCGTAGAGCAGAAATTTATGGAATTCGGCGCTATGTGGCGCGGAATAATCGACGGTAAGTATGTCACCGAGCAGGTCGACGACACCGTTGTCGGCGGCAGAGTCGCCGATGTCCCCATAATGATAGGCAACACCAACAACGAATTTATGACCGATCCCGCCGGCGGCAGCGGTCTCCCGGGTGTTTCCGTTCCCGAACCGAAGGATGCCGTCGAAGAGATGCAAAGAATGCAGGATTGGGCGAAAAAGACATACGGCGACGATGCCGAGAAGTATCTTGAGTTGTCTGCCGCAAGAGCCGAGGCTGAGGGCATAACCCTTCGCAAGGCAGCGACCGTCAATCTCAACGAAATCGGCGCACAGCTTTTCGCCGAAATTCAGTCGAGAAACGGCAAAGCTCCGTATTATTACATCTTCGGACCGTCCTTCCCCGGTGACAATGCAGGCGCGTTCCACTCCTCCGACCTGTGGTTTGAGTTTGAAACGCTTATGAAGTGCTGGCGTCCGTTCGACGGTCATCATTATGACCTCGCCCGCAAGATGTGCAACTATTGGACAAACTTTGCCAAGACCGGCAACCCCAACGGCAACGATGCCGACGGCACACCGATGCCCGAATGGAAGAAATTTGACCACGAGAACCCTTGCGCCATTAAGTTTATGGACGAACTGACCTTTGAAGAGGACATCTACGACGATAAACAGCGTTTTGTTCTCGAGCGCAACCTCAAAAATCTCATTAAATAATTCATTTGCAGCGCTTCTCACGTCCCCCTCCGAAAGGTTCGGGACGTGAGGTGTATATAGTAAAATTTCATATTATATAAAAGGAGAATTACTATGCTTAGAGTTACCAAGACCGAAAACGGCGCAGTAAAGGGCTTCCCCGGAACCGACGCAAGAATCACGGTTTTCAAGGGCATTCCTTTTGCCGACAACGCCTCCGGCGCCAACCGCTGGAAGGCTCCGCAGCCTGTCAAGAATTGGGAAGGCGTTCGTGAATGCTACGAATTTGCCCCTATTACTTGGCAGAAAACCCCCGGTAAAGACCCCAACGCCTTCTATTCTAAGGAATGGCACGTAGATTCCGAGGTCCCGATGAGCGAAGACGGCTCTCTTGCCCTCAACATCTGGACTCCCGCCAAGACCGGTGACGAAAAGCTCCCTGTAATGGTTTGGATTTTCGGCGGCGGTCTGCAGGAAGGCTATGCCTACGAAATGGAATTCGACGGTGAACGCATCGCCTCCCGTGGCGTTATCCTCGTAACCGTTGCCTATCGTCTTAATGTTTTCGGATTCCTCGCTCATCCCGAGCTGACCGCAGAAGACCCCGAGCATCCGTGCAACTTCGGCTTCCTCGACCAACAGGCAGGTATTAAATGGGTTAAGCGCAACATCGCCAACTTCGGCGGTGACCCCGACAACATCACAGTTTTCGGTCAGTCCTCCGGCGGCGTCAGCGTATTCTCTCAGATGTGCTCCGAGACCAACAAGGGTCTGTTCCAAAAGGCTATCGTAGAATCCTCTGCCGGCGGCTCCATCATTATGGACGTCCCCAAAACCTTCTTCGGTCACAATCCGTCTCTCGCCGCTGCCGAGGCAGAGGGTGTCGAATTCTTTGAGAAATATCTCGGTGTCAAGACACTTGCCGAGGCTCGTGCTCTGCCCGCCGCTTTTGTTGAAGAGAAGTGCCTCGAGGGCGGTTATCGCTTCGGTTCCGTCACCGACAACAAGTTCCTCACCAAGGAAATCGAGGATTATATAGCCCGCGGCGAAATCAACGATATGCCGCTTATGCTCGGCTGGACCGGCGACGAATTCATTATGCATTCCAAGGAAGATACCGATGCTTCCGCCGAGGAATGGATCAAGGAGAGCTTCGGAGCTATCGCCGACGACTATATTGCCGCCTGCAAGCAGGAGAACGCTCCGCTTTACAAGGCTTCCGCCGTCAATATCAACGACGTAGCCGCCCGTATGGTCGGTGAATTCTACAAGGAAATGGGCAGAAATATCTGGCTGTACAACTTTGACCCCGAAATTCCGGGCGACGATGCCGGCTCGTTCCATTCCTCTGACCTGTGGTTCCAGTTCGAAACGCTTATGAAGTGCTGGAGACCGTTTGACGGTCATCATTACGACCTGTCTCGCAAGATGTGCAACTATTGGACAAACTTCGCAAAGTACAGCAACCCGAACGGCAACGACGCCGACGGAACTCCGATGCCCGAATGGAAAACCTACAACGATGCTCGTGCCAACATCGAGTTCTTCGACACCATTCAGATGGCTTCTCCCGCCACCGCCCCCAATGACTTCCTCAACAAGCACAACTGCGATATCATCAAGGCGAAAAACGCAAAATAAATTTCTCCGCAAGTAAAAATCACCGCAGGCGACAGTAATATGCCGTCTGCGGTAAACTTGATTATTAAAACCAAATTAATGCTACAAGGAGATTACCATGCTCAGAGTTACCAAGACAGAAAACGGTGCAGTCCGCGGCTTCCCCGGCACCGATGCCCGCATAACCGTTTTCAAGGGCATCCCCTTTGCCGACAACACAAGCGGTGACAACCGCTGGCGTGCTCCGCAGCCCGCCGAGAATTGGGAGGGCGTTCGCGACTGCTACGAGTTCGGACCCATCACAATGCAGAAAATCCCCGGTCAGAATCCCGACGCCTTCTATTCTAAGGAATGGCACGTTGACCCCGAAGTCCCGATGGGTGAGGACAGCCTGCGCGTAAACATCTGGACTCCTGCCAAGTCTGCCGACGAAAAGCTGCCGGTTATGGTTTGGATATTCGGCGGCGGCTTATCCGAAGGATATGCACACGAAATGGAATTCGACGGTGAGCGCATCGCCTCACGCGGCGTTATTCTCGTTTCCGTTGCCTATCGCCTTAACGTGTTCGGCTATCTCGCTCATCCCGAGCTGACCGCCGAGAACCCCGATGCTCCGACCAACTTCGGTTTCCTCGATCAGAAGGCGGGTCTTGAATGGGTTCAGCGCAACATCGCCAATTTCGGCGGCGACCCCGACAACGTGACCATCTTCGGTCAGTCGGCAGGCGGTCTGTCCATTCTCGCTCATATTTGCTCCGCTCAGTCATCCAAGCTGTTCAACAGAGGCATTGTTCAGTCGGTCGGAGGTCTGTCCGCATACTATCCAAAGGCAATGTTCCCTGTCGGTCGCTCTCTCGAAGAAGCCGAACAGGACGGCGTCAAATTCTTTGAGGCACTCGGTGTCAAGACAATCGAGGAGGCTCGCAAGCTCGACGCTCACTTCATCGAGGATAAGTTCAACGAGCTGGGACTTATGTTCAACTATGTCATCGACGGCAAATTCCTTGAAAAATCAGTCGATGAATATGCGCTCACCGATACAATGAACCGAGTACCGTTTATGATCGGCAGTACCGGCGATGAATTCCCGCTTCGTCCCGACAAGGATCCTGTCGAATGGATGAAGGAAATCTATATGGATAAGGCAGACGAGGTTCTTAAGCTCTACGCCGAGAACAATATCCCCGTCGACGAAAAGCTGTCCATCAGCAAAAACAGGGGCAGTGCGCACCTGCTGTGCGAGGTCGCGGCGGCTCACGGCTATGATATCCATTACTACACCTTTGACCCCGAAATCCCCGGCGACGATGCAGGTTCGTTCCATTCGTCCGACCTGTGGTTTGAGTTTGAAACACTTATGAAATGCTGGCGTCCGTTCGATGGTCATCATTACGACCTCGCCCGCAAAATGTGCAACTACTGGACAAACTTTGCCAAGACCGGCGACCCCAACGGCAACGATTCCGACGGCACTCCGATGCCCAAGTGGGAAAAGTACACTCTCGAAAGCCCCAAGGGAATCAACTTCTTTGACGATATCGCTATGGAAGAAACCGGCAGAGACCCCATTGAGCAGTATGTTCTTGAGCTCAATCTCGACAAGCTCGGCTATAAGAAATAATCAAACCCGATATTTCAAATAAATGTACGGAAAGTGCCAATATGCGGTTACTTGCCGCATAAGGTACTTTTCCGGATATTTTAATGACGACATTTCATACAGCACGGAATATATCAACAATCAGTATACAACAGATAAAATATAACAAACAGGAGAACAATATGCTTCGCGTTACCAAGACCGAAAACGGTGCCGTTAAGGGCTTCCCCGGTACCGATGCACGCATTACTGTTTTTAAAGGAATCCCTTACGCCGCACCTCCCGTCGGTGAGAACCGTTGGAGAGCTCCTCAGCCCGTTGAGAATTGGGACGGAGTAAAGGAATGTTATGAATACGGCGCAATCTGCACACAGAAAACCCCCGGTGCCGACCCCAACGCCTTCTATTCCAAGGAATGGCACGTTGACCCCGAGGTTGCCATGGACGAACATGGTTTGTACCTCAATATATGGACTCCCGCCAAAACCGGCGACGAGAAGCTGCCCGTTATGCTGTGGATTCACGGCGGCGGAATGCAGGAGGGTTACGGCTACGAGATGGAATTCGACGGTGAGCGCTTTGCTTCCCGCGGCGTAATTCTCGTTTCTATCGGCTATCGTCTCAACCTGTTCGGCTTCCTCGCTCACCCTGAGCTGACCGCCGAGAACCCCGACGCTCCGACCAATTTCGCTTTGCTTGACCAGGCAGCCGCTATTAAGTGGTGCCGCAGAAATATCGCCAACTTCGGCGGTGACCCCGACAACATCACCATTTTCGGTCAGTCTGGCGGCGGCGCTGCCGTTCAGTTCCAGGTCTGTGCTCCGTCCATGAAGGGCGAGTTCAAACGCGCAATCATTCAGTCTGCCGGCACAAACGCGATGGTATTCCCGAAATTTGACCTGTTCCTCAAAAACGGCAGAACACTCGAAGAGGCAGAACAGCTCGGCGTAAAATTCTTTGAATTCCTCGGAATAAAGACCCTTGCCGAAGCCCGCGCCCTCGACGCCACCTATCTTGAAAAGAAGTATCACGAGTTCGGAATGCCCAACACCCTCGTTCCGGTTATCGAGAATAAGTTTGTACCCGAGCTGCCCGAAACCGCTATGGTAGGCAACCGCATAAACGACGTCGACATTATGGTAACCGCCACCGGTGATGAATTTATGGCAGGCGTTACCTCTCCCGCCGCCGAATGGATTGCCGAACGCTGTGAGGAATACGCCGATGACTATATGAAGCTGGTCAAGGACGCCGCCGGAAGCGACGATCCCGAAGCTATCCGCAAAGCTGCCGACTACTCCACCTTCAATGTTGCCAACCGTCTGACCGCCGAGATTCTCGCCCGCAACGGCAGAGAGGTTTACTTCTCCGAGTTTGACCCGTATATCCCGGGCGACGATGCAGGTGCGTTCCATTCCTGCGACCTGTGGTTTGAGTTCGACAATATTATGAAATGCTGGCGTCCGTTCGACGGTCACCATTACGACCTCGCTCGCAAAATGTGCAACTATTTTGCCAACTTTGCCCGCACCGGTAACCCGAACGGCAACGATGCCGACGGTACTCCGATGCCCGAGTGGAAGCCGTACACTGCCGATAACCGCCTTGCAATTCGCTTCGCCGATGAAATTTCGATGGAAAAGGCAATCGAGCCGCGTATGAAGTTCCTCATCGACGTCAACCTCAAAAAGGTCGGTCTGCTTTAATCGTCAACCTCAATAATCGGTGCGTGCAGTGTGCTTATTAAGGTACTATAGCACACTGCCGCCCGCGTGTATCGAACAAATCCTGTAATCGGGACTCGTTTGTGACACGACTACGCATTATCTATCGGTTAATATACTCTTTCAAGGAGCAACAAAATGTTAAGAGTTGTCAAAACAGAGAGCGGATATGTCCGCGGCGCGAGAGGCGGAGATGCAAGAGTCACCGTCTTTAAAGGTATTCCTTACGCTGATGACACCTCCGGCGCTAACCGTTGGCGCGCCCCTCAACCTGTCAAGCCGTGGGAAGGCGTGAAAGATTGCTTTGAATTTGCACCTATCACCGTTCAGCCCATACCCGGCAAAGACCCCGACGCCTTCTATTCCAAGGAATGGCACGTCGAACCCGAAATTCCCATGAGCGAGGACGGTTCTCTCGTAGTGAATATCTGGACTCCTGCCAAAACCGGCAACGAGAAACTCCCCGTTATGATATGGGTTTTCGGCGGCGGCTTCCGCGAGGGCTATGCACACGAAATGGAATTTGACGGAGAAGCTCACGCCAAGAGAGGTGTAATTCTCGTCACGGTTTCCTACCGTCTGAATGTTTTCGGACTGCTCGCTCATCCCGAAATCACAGCTGAAAATCCCGAAGCACCGACAAACTTTGCGCTTTTAGACCAAAAAGCCGCATTTGACTGGGTCAAGAGAAATATTGCCGGCTTCGGCGGCGACCCCGAGAATATTACTATTTTCGGTCAGTCCGCAGGTGCGGCGGCTATGCTCATTCATTACACCTCTCCCAAGACCGACGGTGCATTCCAGCGCATTATTATTCAGTCCGCCGGCGGTATCGACGAGGTCTATCCCAAAATGCTCATTGCCCTCAACAACCGTCCTCTTGAGGAGGCAGAACGTCAGGGTGTTGAATTCTTTGAAAAATACCTCGGTGTCAAAACTCTTGCCGAAGCACGTGCGCTTCCTGCCGAATTCGTCGAACAGAAATACTGTGAAGCAGGCTATTTCTGGTTCCCCGTAATCGACGGCAAATACATCGTAGAGGAACCGAAGGATGCCAACATCAAGGGTCACGTTAAGGATGTTCCCGTAATGATAGGCGGTACGGTAGGCGAATCCGTTTACGGTCCCCGCGAAGCGACCGAGGAATGCATCACCGCATGGGTCAGTGATAATTTCGGTCCTTATGCCGACCAATATATGTCAATTATCCGTAAAATGGCGGGCAATGACATAGAAAAACTCAAGGAAGCCGCAACCGTTTCAATGCACGGTATTTCGGAGCATCTGCTTGCAGAGGTTCTCGCCAAACGCGGCAAAAAATGCTATGTCTACCTGTTCAACCCCGACATTCCGGGAGACAACGCAGGCTCGTTCCATTCGTCCGACCTGTGGTTTGAATTTGAAACGCTTCGCAAGAGCTGGAGACCGTTCAAGGGTTATCACTACGACCTCTCGCGAATGATGTGCAACTATTGGACAAACTTTGCGAGAACGGGCGACCCCAACGGCAACGATGCCGACGGCACACCGATGCCGGAATGGACGCCGTACACCGTCGAAAGCCCCAACGAAATCCATTTCTTCAACACCGTTGAAATGGACAAAACCCCGATAGACGAAAAGACCAAATTCATTTACGACATTAACTTCAAGGAATTGGGAATCGACCTATAAAAACTTTTGCAGTATCTGCTAAGTCTGTGAGTGACCTGACTACGAAGCAGTCGACAATTGCCGAAATTCGACCACTTCGTTTCGACAGCATTTATACAATTAGTACATTTTAAATTTAAAATTACAAAAAGGAGAATATTATGCTTCGTTCAACAGTTACCGAAAACGGAGCCGTAAAAGGCTTTGCCGGAACCGACGCAAGAATCACCGTTTACAAGGGAATCCCTTATGCAGCTCCCCCTGTCGGTGAAAATCGCTGGAAGGCTCCTCAGCCGGTTGAGAATTGGGAAGGTGTCCGCGAGTGCTACGACTTTGCCCCCATTCCCACCCAGCGTACACCCGGTGCCGACCCCAACGCCTTCTATTCCAAGGAATGGCACGTCGACTCCGAAATCCCGATGAGCGAGGACGGTCTGTATCTCAATATATGGACTCCCGCCAAGAGTGCCGACGAAAAGCTGCCCGTTATGCTGTGGATACACGGCGGCGGAATGCAGGAGGGCTACGGCTATGAAATGGAATTCGACGGTGAGCGCATGGCATCCCGCGGCGTAATTCTCGTTTCTATCTGCTACCGTCTTAACATTTTTGCCTTCCTCTCTCACCCCGAGCTGACAGCGGAGGACCCCGAGCATCCCACCAACTTTGCGCTTCTCGATATGGCTGAGGCCATCAGATGGTGTCGCAGAAACATTGCCAACTTCGGCGGCGACCCCGAGAATATCACTATATTCGGTCAGTCGGGCGGCGGCGATGCCGTTCATTTCCTGTGCTATTCTCCGCAAACTAAGGGTCTGTTCAAACGCGCCATTATCCAGTCTGCAGGTGTAAACGCTCTTAAATATCCGAACGTCATGTACATCACCTCCAACGGTCGCTCGATGTCTGATGCCGAAGCAATCGGTGTAAAATTCTTTGAATTCCTCGGAATCAAGTCTCTTGCCGAGGCTCGCGCGCTCGATGCAAACTATCTGCTTAAAAAGTATAATGAATTCGGTTTCCAGAACGTCGGCGCACCGGTTGTTGACGGCAAATTCGTTACCGACTTCCCGTTCAACGATTGCATCAACAACAAGGCTCACGATGTTGACATTATGTTCTCCGCTACTGCCGACGAATTTATGTTCGGACCTTCTGATGAAAAGGAGCTCGGCGAAGCAATCAAGGACTACTGCGGTGAATACGCCGATGAATATTACAAAAACATCAAGTATATGGTCGGCTCCGATGATGCCGCTGCCCTGCGCAAAGCGTCCGTTTTCTCAATGTTCCACGCCGGCAACCGCCTGTCCGCCGAGCTGTTTGCCAAGAACGGAAGAAAGGTATGGTTCGCGCTGTTTGACCCGTATATTCCGGGCGACGCTTCCGGCGCTTTCCATTCCTGCGACCTGTGGTTTGAGTTTGAAACGCTTATGAAATGCTACCGTCCATTTGACGGACATCATTTCGACGTTGCCCGCAAGATGTGCAACTGTTGGACAAACTTTGCCAAGACCGGTAACCCGAACGGCAACGATGCCGACGGCACACCGATGCCCGAGTGGAGACCTTACACTCCCGAGGATCCGCACGCTATGATTTTCGGCGACGAAGTCGGAATGGAGCTTGAAACCGACCGCCTTATCCGCCACATCCTCGACACCAACCTCAAAATCATCGGAAAATAATTTCTCATTAACAGATTATGCCCCCGAAGCTTTTCGGGGGCATTTTTTCAATCTATCGAATTTTTATTACCAATCGCTATTTTACCGACCGACAGTCATTTTCGATAAAGGGTGCCAAGATAAAAAGCGTGATTTTGTCAGAGAAATAAAGCACTATTCCGCGATACACTGTATCACCCTATGCAGGTTAGCGAAAAGCCGACCTGAACCTATCACATATAAAATTAATCCCTTCATCGACGAATCGGCGAAGGGATTACATTTATTGCATAAATATCAGTTCTTTTAATAACCGAGATATCCGATATTGAGATCAACGGCACTCGGAATACCGTCAACATGACCGCTGCCGGTGTACTGCCACATCTCGTAATGTCCCGTATAGCTTGACTTGCTTCCTCCCGTATAGTGAGCCAGCCAAATCTTATATGAATTGAGCTGATTTACATAAACGTAATATTCAAGCCACGCCTTGCTCGCGTAAATCATCGGCACATAACCGGCATTGCGTACCGTTTCGCAGAAAGCAATGCAGACCTTGGTGCGCTCGGCGCGCGAGATATTATCGGCTCGACCGGGATTTCCGCCCGACCACTCGGTGTCGATACAGATAGGATAACTGATGTGGAAATTGTACTTATTCAGCAGACTGATAACAGCGCTCGCTTCCTCTACCGCTTCAGCTTCGTTGATAGCCTGCGAGAAGAAATACACGCCGACCTTCAGACCCGCCGCCTGCGCACCGGTAACGTGCGAATAGAACATACTGTCCTCAACAATCATACCGCTGCCCCAGCCGCGGAATCCCGCACGAACGATAACGAATTCGATACCCGCCGCCTTGACCTTATTCCAGTCAACACCGCGCTGATAGGTCGAAACGTCGATGCCCGCGACGCCACTTCCGCTTCCGCCACCGAGAATACCGTCACTGTCAAAGACATATGCAACATTCTTGATAACCTGCGTGCCGGTGACCTTGTTGCCGTTTTTATCGTAATAATAGCTTCTGCCGTCAAAAGTCTGCCAGCCGTAGTAAACCGTAACCTTTTCGGTAATTACGGTGTCTACGGGAACCTCATGGACAAGATAAACATAGCTGTCTCCGTTTTTGGCAAACAGCTCACTGTCACCGCCTATGTTTTCCGGCTCATTTACAGGTTCCGGTTCTTCAGGCACAGGTTCCTCAGGCTCCGGCTCTTGATACAGACTGAATAATCCCGTCAAATACCCGTTGGCGTCAATCTCGGGAATTTTGTCGCTGAGTGTGCCATCGGCGTATTTCAATCGTCCGCTTTCACCAATTTCTCCGGTATAATATATAACCTTCACCGTCTTTTCGACGTCCTTGGTAGAGGTTGAGCTGTCTATCCATTCCACGGTATCAATCAGCGTAGTACCGCCGCCCTCTCCGTTATTGCCGTTTCCTCCGTAGCCGGGATCCTCCTGACGGAGATCGACCTGCTCTTCCTTCATTATCTTATCGGAAATATTAACAATCCTCGTATAGCTGACCTGCTCCTTTACGGTAAATACCGCATCGGTCGGCATAACGTATCCCTCGACCGGAGCAATGGTTACACTGTAATCGCCGCCCTCAAGATTGGTCAGCGATAAAAATCCATCGGCATCATCGTCGACCAGCTCAATTATCTCACCGATGCCGATACGGGTAAGGTATACGGTGAAATTCACACCGTTGACCATATTTCCGCTCTGATCGGTAATATACAAATCAAGGTTTTTGTCAATCGAAACTCCGTCTATCGCAAGCTCTATCGACCCGGTGACCGACCCGCTACCTGTCTCGGATATAAACTCAAGCTTGTCGGGTCCTACAACAAGTGTTCTGCTGTCAGATGAAAATGTTGTTTTGCTGATAAGCGAAAGACATCTTAGACCTCCACTCACAATCAAAGCGGCAACTATAATCCCCGACACCAGCTTTAAAAATGCCGGATTAGCTTTTTGTCGTACAACAGCCTTTTTCGGTCTGCGGACCCACTCCCCGACCGTCTGCCGCAAGCGCTTAAATACTTCTGCATTTTTTCTTACGGCTTCCTCGGCTTCATTCAGCAGATAATCGGTACCCTTCGCCGCTTCGTCGCTTATTTCCTCGTCGGATTCTTCGCTGCTTTCTTCGTCGGTTTCCTCAGAGGGTATTTCTTCGATTTCCTCGGATAATTCCCTGTGAGCTTCCTCAAACTCTTTTCCTGTTCCGTTAGTCGGAATTTCTTCCGTCGAATTTCCGTTGCTGTTTTCTTCTGCGGCTTCGTCGGTATCTGCCTGCTCGTCTGCTACCGCTTCATCACTCTTTGTCGCCGTTTCATCCGCCGCGTCACCGACGGTGTCGTCACCCGTATCGTCGTTTTTTTCAACCGGCTCGGCGACTGACTTACGTACATATTGCCTAATCATCTGAATCAGGCTCTTCTCGACCGTCTTTTCGGCAATGTGTTTTTTCGGGACTTCTTCCGAAATATATTGCCCGTCAGGCTGACTGTTGATTTCAGCAGAATCATTCTCTGCGTTGTCAGAATATTCGATATCGAGAACAGACGTTGACGGTTGAACATCATGCTGCTCTTCGTCTGCCGTTTCATCGAGTTTATCGGCTTGCGTTATCTCTTCTGCGGAAGCCTCGGCTTCTTCGCCCTTGCGGGCTTCTTTGTCCGTTCCTAAAATATCCGCAACTTTCTTTTTTACTTCATCATAAATATCCGCATGGACAGCATGAGGCGGGGGCTGTTTTTTGCCCGTCGCCCTGTCTTTTTTCTCATTTGGCTTTTGCCCGCTGAATATCGGACTTCTTGACGAGGACTGCAGGAGAATCTCCTGCTCCAACAGTCCGATGTTACCCTTGTTGTCATCTGTCCCGGAGTTAATATTTTGAGCCATAGGTCACCCTCAAAACACATAATCTATATCGTTTGTACAGCATTGCGATAAAATACTGTCGGTATAATGCTAATAATTATATACCTATTGTATCAAGAAATTCGTTGATACGCTGTTCGTACATTTCGGTATCGGCAACATAGCTGCAGGCGTGAACCGCACCGTCAAACTCAACAAACTGCTTGCTGAATCCGTCGGTATATCTGCCGTCGTCTCCCTTTTTGCCTGCCGCTTCAAACAGCTTTTTGCCGAACTCAAACGGCACAAAATCGTCCTTATTGCCGTGAATAAACATCATCGGCACCGAGCAGTTTGCGACCTGAGCGCATATATCGACATTTCTGAGGTTATATTCGGCAAGCAGACGGCACCAAAGATTGCCGAGACTGACACACAGCTTACCCGGCAAATGCATTGAGTTCTCAACAACATAGACCATCTGTTCCCAAGCGGAGCTGTAACCGCAGTCATCTATGATTCCGACAACCGATTTCGGCAGAATATCCTCCGACGATGCGGCGGAAACGGTCGCCCCGCCCATCGAAACGCCCCAAAGCACCGTTTGAGCATCGGGACTGCGCTTTTCCGCCCAACGGCACCACATAACAACGTCCAGCCTGTCGAGCCAACCGAAGCCGATATATTTACCCTCGCTGTCACCGTGTGCGCGGTTGCAAGGCAAAATCACATTTATGCCCCGCTCGTGCATAAGCGGGAGCAGAATGGAATTTTCATCGCTTCCCTTATATCCGTGGATAAGGACAGCATATTTGTTGCTCTCAACCTCTGCGGGGAAAAACCTTGCGCGGAGCTTCAAGCCGTCGAACGATTCGACCTCGATGCTCTCAAAGGTATGCCTCGACATCCATTCCCGGCGGGAATCGAGCAGTGAGAGCATAGCCTTCCACTGCTCCGACAGCTTCATACCGTCCGAACCTATCGACTTATCGCTGCCCCCTCTTATGAGCGATGTTTTAAAGAATATGTAACCCACTGCCGCCGAAAGAATCAAAACGGCAGCAGCAGCAGCAATAATAACGTAAATCATAATTATTTAATGTAATAAATATTACCCTCTCGGCGGGCAACGGGCTGACGGGGTTCGCCGTCGGGATATCCGAGAATGCAGGAGCCTACGCCCAACAGGTCACCGGTAACACCCCACTTGACAAGCAGAGCCTTGCCCTCCTCGGTTTCGAACATTTCCTTGGTGCGGTGAATCCAGCACGAGCCGAGCCCAAGCGATTCGGCGGCGTTGAGCATATTTCCGATAGACAGGCAGGCGTCCTCAAACGCAACGCCGCTCACCGACATATCGGCAAATATAAGCACAACGGTCGGCGCACCGTAGTACGGATCACCCGTTCCGCCCATAACAGACGCATTGAGACGGGCAATAGTTGCTCTGTCCTCGGGGTTCTGAACCGCGACATAGACAGTACCCTGTCTGCCCATACCGCTCGCCGCCCAACGACCGGCCTCAATAACGGTTTTCAGCTCGGCATCGGTAATCTGTTCCGACTTAAACTTGCGATAGCTTCTTCTTTTGAGCAGATTTTCAATAACTTCATTGTTCAGCATAGCGGTAACTCCTTTTAGCAATAATCATTACTTGTAATCGGATTTGTCTTACAGCTTTATTGTACTATACTTTACTGTCTTTTTCAACAATCCCGTTTGCCTTGAAGCAGTTGTGCATCAAATATTAAAAATATACAATAAATAATTGATTTCTTATTTATATTACAGATAAAACAAAAATATGTAACATAACGACGAAAAACGATGTATTTTTTAGCGTGTATTTAACACCTTGCGAATTGCTATCAACGAAATGATTTGTTAAACTGAAATAGTAATAATTGATAAAAGCTGAAAATACGGCAGGAAGCCGCAAAAAAGAAAAGGAAAAATAAAGATGAATGTATTTGATGTGCTGACATTGCTCGGCGGTCTCGCTATGTTCCTCTACGGCATGAGACTTATGGGCGATAGCCTCAAGGACGGCTCATCGGGAACCCTTCGTGTCATAATGTCCAAGGTCACCGATAACCCCGTCAAGGCGTTTTTGCTCGGTCTGTTTGTAACGGCGGTCATCCAATCCTCCACCGCCACCATCGTCATAACCTCCGGTCTGGTCGGAGCGGGAATTCTCACACTTCGTCAGTCGCTCGGAATAATCGTGGGCGCCAACGTCGGTACTACCGTTACCGGTCAGATTATCCGTCTGCTCGATGTCAGCTCCGATTCGGCGTCGTGGCTACAGATATTCAAGCCGTCTACCCTCGCTCCCGTTGCGCTTATTATCGGCATAATCGTAATAATGGCTAATTTGGGCAAATCGCCCAAGACGGTCGGCGGTATCGCGCTCGGCTTCGGAATCCTGTTTACGGGACTGATTAATATGATAGCCGCCGTATCTCCCCTTTCCGAGTCACCCGCCTTCCGCGACATAATCGAGCGTTTCTCTCAAATACCCGTTCTCGGATTTGTCGCCGGCTTCGTCATCACCTTTATCATTCAAAGCTCATCGGCTTCCATCGGTATTTTGCAGGCTATCTGTTCGACGGGTATGCTGACCTTCGGCTCAGTTTACGGCATAATCATCGGAATGAACTTCGGCGCAAGCGTTACCGCCGCCGTTATTACCGGCATCGGAGCCAAAAAAGACGGCAAGCGTGTCGGTATTGTTCACGTAGCCTTTACCGTACTTGGCGGAATAATTGTTGCAATCGCTCTTATGATAGTCAGACGGCTCGGTGTTACCGAGGCACTGTTCGGACACATCATGACAAGCGGTGACATAGCAAACTTCCATTCGCTTTTCAACATCGTTTCCGCTTTAATTCTTCTTCCCTTTACCGGCTCTCTCGAAAAGCTAACGAAACGAATTATCAAGGACGATAAACACGATTCGACAGAAAGCATAGACGGTATGGAGCTTCTCGACAAGCGATTCTTCATTTCACCGTCACTTGCACTTTCCCAGTCGACACAGACTGCCGGAAATACCGCAATCTTCGCACAGCGAAATCTCATCGGAGCTTTTACGCAGTTTGACCATTACGACAAAAAACTCACCGAGGAAATCGAAAACCGAGAAGAGCTTATCGACCGTGCTTCCGATTCCCTTGAGCGTTACCTTGTCGAGCTGTCGAATCATCTTCGTACCGAATCGGACAATATGATGCTCAATTACCTGCTTCAGGAAATGACTGAATTTGAACGCATAGGTGACTATTCCATCAACCTTGTTGAAGAAGCACAAAAGCTCTGCGATGACGGAATAAGCTTTTCCGACGAAGCGATGAACGAGCTTGCGATAATACGAGATGCGGTTGAAAGCATAGTTGAAATCTCTCTCGAGGCTTTCCGCGACAACAGCGTAAATACCGCCTACCGCATAGAGCCGCTCGAGGAGGTCATAGACGACCTTGTCGAAGCTCTCAAGAGCCGCCACATCGACCGTCTCAAAAACGGCAAGTGCAGTATTCAGTCGGGAATCGTATTTCTCAACGTGCTGACCTTTATCGAGAGAATAAGCGACCACTGCTCCAACATTGCAGTTCACATTCTCGGTAAAAATCTCAGCATAGAATTAAGCGACCAGCACAACTATATCGAGCGGCTGCATCTTGAAAACGATCCGTTCTACAAATCCGAATTTGACCGAAACCACGACGAATATTTCGGTCGTCTTTCCGAAATAACCTCCAACTGAGAATGAAACCGCTTTGCACCGGATTGGCTTCGGTCAAAGCGGTTTGTTTGTTGACAGCATTTTTAAATCAATTATAATGTTACCCATAATGTAATTTTTCAAAGGCATAGATATGAAAACAAAACCTTGTGTAGAAAAAAACGAATTAATCAATCTTGAAATAACAGGTATGTCAAGCGACGGAAACGGCGTAGGGCGATACGAGGGTATGGCAGTTTTTGTTCCCTTTACCGCCGTGGGCGACAAGCTTACTGTCAAAATAGTCAAGGTTCAGCCGAGATATGCATTCGGAATTATCGACAGTATTATCGAACCGTCGAGCGACAGAATAGCGGTCGATTGTCCATCATTCGGGAGATGCGGAGGATGTGATTTTCGCCATATTTCATATCAGGCGGAGCTGAAATACAAGCGTGATTTTGTCTGCGACGCCTTAAAACGCCTCGGTGGTCTTGACGTTGAGGTCGGAGAAATTATCCCTTCTCCGAATGTTGACCGTTACCGCAATAAGATACAGCTACCGGTGGTCTCGGAAAACGGCAGATTAAAAGCCGGATTTTACGCTGCGAGAAGTCACCGCACCATAGATGCTTCCGGCTGTCTGCTCGAGCCTCAGATTATAAGCGATATCGCCGACGAATGCTGTGAGATTCTGAACGAGCTCGGAATAACCGCCTATGACGAAAAAAGCGGAAGCGGTCTGCTGCGTCATATTCTGCTTCGCATTTCCGTTACCGGCGAGGTAATGGTCTGCCTTGTCATAAACGGCAAGGGTTTTAAAAAAGAAAACGATTTCTGCAGTCTTATTACCGATAAATTCGGATGCATAAAATCAATCATAATAAACACAAATACCGATAACACAAACGTGATATTAGGCAAAAATTGCCGCACACTATGGGGTGATGACTGCCTTTTCGATATGCTCTGCGGCGTGCCGGTGAGAATATCCGCCCGGTCGTTTTTCCAGGTGAATAACGCTTCTGCGTCACTTCTCTACCGCAATGTCGCCGAGCTTTTGAACGGTAACGGTCACGGCACTCTGCTTGATCTCTACTGCGGAGCGGGTACGATAGGTTTGTCGCTTGCAGATGATTTTGATAAAATCATCGGTGTGGATTCGGTATCATCTGCAATAGAGGATGCACGCTTTAACGCCGACAAGACCAACAATAAAAACGCCGAATTTATCTGCGCCGATGCGGGCGAATTTGCCGCTGAGTTTATTTCATCGGGCAGACACCTTGACGCCGCCGTCATCGACCCGCCGAGGCAGGGCTGTGACGAGCGAGTAATTGAGATGCTGACCGCTTTGTCACCCGATAAGCTCGCAATGGTCAGCTGCAATCCCGCCACACTCGCACGTGACCTGAAAGCACTAACCGCAAACGGATTTGAGATACAATCGGTAACTCCGGTCGATCTCTTTGCGAGGACAAAGCATATAGAGACGGTGGCTCTTTTGTCCAAACTCCATGAAGCA
>DCGT01000007.1:23396-25609 GCA_002315315.1 Faecalibacterium sp. UBA1771 | reverse complement strand
ATTAAGAAGTATGTGGCTGAGCATAATAATGGGATGAAGGTAAGTAGTCTTAATATTGCACAGGTGAAAAGAAAGTGCGGATTGGAACTGGCTGAGAATTATAATTTGCCGAAGTCGGAGGATGCTAGACAACCACAGTGCACTAAGGAGAAGGAAGATGCGATAATGGAAGCAATGAATGCATTTAAGATGAGATAGTGTTATATTTTCACATAGTTTACAAAGGAACCTTAGATTATGATAATGCTTAAGAAAGAAAGAAAGAAAGAGCTAATTCTTCGCTCGTTTAAGGAAGTTGAGAACTTAGATGTCTCTGAAAAGAATACTTATTACAATCATTTGAGGGATTTTTGTTCAACGCGAAATATAAAGGCAAATGGCTGCGATATGTTAATTTCTTTAATTGCATCATTATTAAGAAACTTCCCTATTGAAATAAGAGGTGAGGGTAATATACCCGCAAATACAGAAGCTGTTTATGTAGGTAATCACTCTAATTCACATGATATTTTTGTTGTAAAAGAAGCATTTATGAGGATAAACAAATCAGTAACGCCCTTAGCGGCTTGGGATGGTTTGAATTTCTTGTCAAGATTTTTATTCTATATGGGAAACATTACATTTCTGGAGAGAACGTACAAAGAATCCACTGAAAATGGTATACTGGATTTCTGCAGTAAGATTCTTAATGGAACAAATGGGCTTATTATGGGTGAAGCTACATGGAATTTGCATCCTATAAAACCTATGCAAAAGGTAAAAGCTGGTGTGGTACAGACGGCATTGATTACCGGAAAACCAGTTGTGCCAATGATAATTGAGTATATTGAGGTCCCCAAAATCTGCAAAAAAGAGAAAGAATTATATAGCAAATGCATTGTTTGGTTTGGAAAGCCAATACATGTGACAACCGAGGAAAACATTTTTTTCAGACAGCTGAAATTCAAAATGTTATGGAATCTATGAGGAGAACCCTCTGGGCGGAATTCGGAATAATTAAGAATTCTTTAGACGATATAAATAAGGACATTTACTTGAATCATCTGTATCTGAAGAAATTCAAGGCAGTAGGATTCAAGTATAATTCAGAGCATGAATCTAGATTCCTGATAGAAAAGGAAAATGAGTATTGCTTGAATATGGAAGGTAAATTTGTTCCGGGATTATTAGAAGAATAGTTGACATAAAGGATAAAGTGTACCCCATGTCAAGGACATTTTGAAAACAGTTAGACAGTTAAAATGTCCTTTTCATATGAAGGTAGTTATTATCATTGATTACGTAGTGGATTAAAGGATAAATACCTGTAATGCAGTACTGATAATATTCATTGGGAGACAGTTTGGAAAGCTCCCACTGACCACGATCGTTGTTGTAGTAATCCATATAGTCATCAATAATGGTCTTTACATCATCAAAGGATTCACAATCTTTGATTTTGTCACCGATTTCGTCTTTCATATGTCCAAAGAAACTTTCCTGAGGAGCGTTATCCCAGCAGTTTCCACGACGAGACATGGACTGACGAAGATTGTGATCTTTAACGATTTCACGAAACTTTTTGCTTGTATAGTGACAACCCTGATCTGAATGAATAAGGGTGTCATTATCAAGAGTAGCACCGTGTTTTTCGATAAGTAGGTTAACGGTTTCAAGAACAAAGTCAACCTCCAGGGAACTGCTTAACACGTAGGAGAGTATCTGCATTGTATAGGCATCCTTGATGACAGAAAGATAGAAAAACACACCGCAAGCCGGAATGTAGGTGATATCAGTCAAAAGAACGCTTCTTGGACCATGTTCCTTGAATTCACGGTTTAAGAGATTGTCAGCTACGGCATCTGTTTTTAATGCTTTAGCCATTCTGCGGTAAGGATTAGCCTTTCTGATAGGACATTTGAGACCGTATTTGTGCATTAGGCGCTGTATTTTCTTGAGGTTCATAAGAACAGGTGGATCCATATGCAGAAGACGCATATGAATACCACGGATGCCTTTATCATATCCACGATAGGAATAGGCTTTAAGGATAAGGTCAAAATCCTCTTTGTCTTTAGCTTCTCTTTCGGCTCTTTTGTCAGAAGAAGCGAGCCAACTGTAATAACCGGACCTTGACACTCCTGCAATCCTGCAAAGTTCTTTTACTTGTTGAAGGTTACCTTCTTGTGAGACAATGGAGTGGATGATTTTGGTCTTGTCAAGAAATGTGCAGT
>DCGT01000007.1:6056-23269 GCA_002315315.1 Faecalibacterium sp. UBA1771 | reverse complement strand
CTCGGCAACCCATTCCCTGTAGCTTGCCGACGTCATTCACTATACCGTTGCGATCGCGGCGGTAAACAGCATAAATCTGACCGAAGCTATTCTCGATAAGGACAAAAAAGCCGCCGTCAAATACAACCGTGTCCGTAATTTAGAGGATTTCATCAACAATCGAAATGTGATGATGATAAGGTAGGTTTAATGGTAATATTTTATAAAACCGGTTCGGAATTTATGGCGAAAAACAAAGCATACCTTGAAACCGACAGATATCTGTCGATGTACTTTACCACGGATTCCGAAATGATAACGGTCAGTGATGCTGAAAATTATGCAGTAGAGGCGCAGAGCGGCGGCGAAAAGCTGTTGGCAATAAGAGCTTACCCGTACAGCACCGTACTTTTCGGCAGTGTATCGCTCGCATCAGAGCTGGTCTCTGCTCTGCACGAAGGCGGCTGCAAAGTCGATTCCCTGCTCGGAAGCGATAATGTTGTCAAAGCAGTTGCCGACATATTTAATTCCTAATACAGCTGTGCATATACCGTTTCGCTCGCAATGGATTTTATGGAAGCAGCCGAGCCGTTTGCGATAAACGACACTAATATTGAAATTCCGACGGACGGTGACTGTATGGAAATTTACGAATGCATGAAGCAATTTGTAATTGACTGCAATCTGAAAGCAACCGTCGACCCCGAGCGGATAAAAGCAAAGCTCGGAGAATACCGAATTTTGCGCATAGACGGCAGAATTGCGAGCTTTGACAAAATCACTCCCGTTCTCGAAAATGCGATGAAAATTGACTGCGTCTTTACAAGAGAGGAATACCGCGGAAAGGGTTATGCAAAACAGGTTGTCGCCTCAACTATGAATGAAATACTCGCAAAAGGCAAAACGGCGACATTGAATGTTGACCGCAGTAACCAAATTTCAAATCGTTTATATAAGTCGCTCGGCTTCAAAAAGGTCTTTTCACAATCGGAATACCGGCAATAAGAACAAGCGCAATGGGCTGTAATACAAACCAAAATCTCACATATGAAACAATTTCTCTGTTCGGAATAAAGGCGGTATCGACGGAAGATATGTTTACGTGCTTTCGGACGGTTCGGACTTATTCATTCCGACCTCGGATTCGGAATAATTATTCTGACTGAAAACGGACTTGTCCCCATCGACTTTTCACTGTCGAGTTATGGTTATTATGCTCACAGCATCCGCGATATTTTGATAAAAAGTGGCTTTCCGAAAGAATGGAATACCGGTGCAAAAATCATTTTATTCACGGAGAAAAGGAACAACAATGAAAAAAGAACTCGGAATAGCACGCTGTGGTCTTGCCTGCTGTCTTTGCTCGGAAAATGACAAATGTTACGGATGTCAGTCGGATTCCTGCCCGGATAAGGAATGGTGCTTCAACAGAAAATGCAGTACGGAAAAAGGTTTTGTCGCCTGTTATGAATGCGGTAAGACCGAATGCCGTGAGGGTATGCTTGTCAAAATCAAGCCGCTCGGCTTTACCGAATTTGCAAGACGTTACGGCATAGATGAGCTGACAGTCTGTCTCGAAAAAAACGAACGAAACGGAATTGTGTATCACCGAAGCGGAATTATCGGTGATTACGATGATTTTACAAATATCGAGGATTTAATTGAATTTATCAAAATAGGAAACGGACAATGAGCAAGGCTCTTTCGGAAATGACGATTGAGGAGCTGTGGGAGCTGTTTCCCATCTCGCTTGTTGAACACAACGATCGGTGAAAAAAGACCTTGAAGAGATGCGGGATTTATAAAAATATCGTCAGAACCGAGCAGGATTAGCCTTAACTTCGGCTACGCTCCGAACGGATTTGACTAAAAGGTTTATCGCCTTCATCTGCGGTATGAAGGTGACTGCGATGAAATTTATTTCAGGGATTATTTAAATCTTCATCCGGAATATGCGAATGAATACGAAGCTCTAAAGCTGTCCTTGCGGAAGCATTTTGAATACGACCGCGATGGGTATACCAGCCGCCAAAACAGAATTTGTCAAAAATATACCGATATGGCAAAATCCGAGCTGACCGAATATCGATACCGATGAAAATATTTGTGTTTTTTCTTGACTAATCATCCGACATTGGTTATTATTCAAAAGGTCGGTTATTTTATTTAATATTATCGTTATCTTATTACAAATAGCGATATTCGGAACTTACGACAAAAAGAAGGTTTTATTATGGTTTACAATAATATTCTTGATGCTATGGGAAACACTCCTATGGTGCATCTTAATAAGATATGCGAGCCGGACTCCGCCGAAATACTCGTGAAGTTTGAGGCTCTCAACGTCGGCGGTTCTATCAAGACCCGCACAGCATACAATATGATCTGCCAAGCCGAAAAGGACGGCATTCTCACGCCCGATTCGATTATCGTAGAGCCGACAAGCGGAAATCAGGGCATAGGTCTTGCGCTGGTCGGAGCGGTAAAGGGCTACCGCACGATAATAGTTATGCCGGACTCGGTAAGCGAGGAGCGCCGCAAGCTGGTGCGCCACTACGGCGCAGAGGTCATTCTCATTCACGACGCCGGTGATATCGGTGCCTGTATAGAGGAATGTCTGCAAACAGCTCTGCGTATGAAGGACAAAAACTCCAAGGTTTTCGTTCCTCAGCAGTTTGCCAACGAGAACAATACTCTTGCTCACAAAAACGGAACAGCGCTCGAAATAATCGAGCAGGTCAATAAACCTATAGACGGTTTTTGCTCCGGCATAGGTACGGGCGGTACAATTACCGGCATAGGTGAGGTTCTCAAGGAAAAATATCCCGACATAGAAATATGGGCAGTCGAGCCGGAAAATGCCGCAATACTCGCCGGCGGAAGCATAGGAACACATATTCAGATGGGTATAGGAGACGGCATTATTCCCGATATACTTAACCGCACGATATACAACGATATCTGCATCGTTACCGACGATGAAGCACTCGATATGTCAAAGCGTCTTGCGAGAGAGGAGGGCTTAATGTGCGGCATCTCGAGCGGCACAAATGTAGCCGCCGCCGTGCGTCTTGCCCGCAAACTCGGTAAAGGCAAAACGATAGTCACCGTTCTTCCCGATACAGCCGAGCGTTATTTCTCCACCTCTCTTTTCTCCGAATAGTCAAAAATGAAATTTATTGTGCGGTTCCGACTGTAGTGCGGAACCGCATTTTATTTGCAATAGACCCGAAAATGATATATAATAGCAATTCGGCGAGTAAACATATATTAATGTTTTACGTTTTACAGGATTCAAAAGGAGAAAAAATGAAAAAAAGACTATCTTTATCCTGCATATTTGCGTTTTTGTTCCTGCTGTTAATTGCGGCGGTAAAGCTTGTTGACATTGCGCCCATCGGACCTGACGGAACGAGCGTAGGATTGTCGACGCTCAACGGAGCTTTTCATACAATTTTCGGCTACAACGATTTTTTTTACACCGTTTCCGATATTATGGGCTACGGCTCATTGATAATAGGCGGTATGCTCGCACTTGCGGGATTTTTGCAGCTTTTTAAAAGAAAAAGTCTTGCAAAGGTTGACGTAGAAATCTTATCCCTCGGAGTACTGTATATCGTTACAATTGGGTTATACGTGATTTTCGAAAAGGTGATTATCAACTACCGTCCGGTGATAATGCCGGACTGCACCGAGCCGGAGGCATCGTTCCCGTCCTCACATACCCTGCTGAGCCTTGTTATGATCGGTAGTCTGATTATGCTGATTGACAAATATGTAACAAAACAAAAGCCGAAAAGAATACTTAAAAGCCTAAGCTATGTGTATATTTTCGTAATGGTAACCTGCCGACTGCTGTCGGGAGCGCATTGGCTGAGCGATATCGCAGGAGGAATACTGCTCGGACTTTCTCTCCTGTCGCTATATTCGGCAATCCTCAAAAAATGCAGAAGTCATTCACATCACAACATCACGATAGGTATATAAATATGAATTATGACGTAATTATTATCGGAGCAGGACCCGGAGGAATCTTTGCCGCTTACGAGCTTACCAAGCTAAAGCACGACATAAAAATCGCGGTTTTTGAAGCCGGAAACAAGCTTGAAAACCGTAAATGCCCCATCGACGGTGAAAAAATCAAAAACTGTATCAATTGCAAGAGCTGTTCTATTATGAGCGGATTCGGCGGCGCAGGTGCTTTTTCGGACGGCAAGTACAACATAACAAACGATTTCGGCGGTACACTGTATGAGTATATCGGCAAGCAAAAAGCAATTGAGCTTATGAATTATGTCGACAGCATAAATATGTCGTATGGCGGTGAGGGTACCAAGCTGTACACTACGGCAAACACCGATATAAAAAAGATTTGTATGCAGAACAAGCTCAAGCTCCTTGACGCCTCCGTTCGTCATCTCGGTACCGACATTAACTATATCGTTCTCGAAAAGCTGTACGGAGAACTCAAGGACAAGGTTGACTTTTTCTTTATGACTCCCGTCGAAAAGATTGAAATCATCGACGGAGGCTACAAAGTAATCACCGCAAAGAATTCGTACACCGCCGAAAAATGTATAGTTTCCGTCGGGCGAAGCGGAAGCAAATGGATGGAACAAATTTGCTCCGAGCTTGATATCCCTACCAACTCGAGCCGTGTCGATATCGGCGTCAGAGTAGAGCTTCCCGCCGCGATTTTCTCACATCTGACCGATGAATTATACGAAAGCAAAATAGTATACCGCACTGAAAAATTCGAGGACAATGTGCGTACCTTCTGCATGAACCCCTACGGCAGTGTTGTTACCGAAAACACCAACGGAATCGTCACGGTAAACGGTCACAGCTACGAGGACCCCGCAAAGCGCACCGAAAACACCAACTTTGCCCTGCTCGTTTCCAAGCATTTTTCCGAGCCGTTCAAGGACAGCAACGGCTATGGTGAAAGCATTGCGCGACTCAGCAATATGCTGGGCGGCGGCGTAATGGTACAGCGCTTCGGAGACCTTATCAGAGGACGCAGAAGCAACAAGAAACGTATGGAAGAATCGTTTGTTGTTCCCACTCTTCAAGCCGAGCCTGGAGATTTGAGCCTTGTTATGCCAAAGAGAATACTCGACGGCATTATCGAAATGATATATGCACTCGACAAAATCGCGCCCGGAACTGCCAATGACGACACCCTGCTATATGGTGTAGAGGTTAAGTTCTACAATATGCAGGTCAGTGTTGATGAACACCTCGAGTCTAAATACAAGGGACTGTATGTTATCGGTGACTGCTCCGGTGTGACACATTCGCTGTCACACGCTTCGGCAAGCGGAGTTTTTGTTGCGCGAGATATAACCGAAAGATAAATGCTGTAAAACAAGAATATGAGTATAAAAAACAGACACTCACAGAAGACAACAGTCTTTTGCGGATGTCTGTTTATCATTTTAAAACAAGCCGGTTATTTTGCCGTTTTCATCGACATCGATGTTTTCGGCGGCGGGTACCTTGGGCAAACCGGGCATTGTCATTATATCGCCGGTCAGGACTACGACAAACCCTGCTCCGGCGCTTACCTTGACATTGCGAACGGTGACGGTGAAATTCTCGGGAGCACCGAGCTTGGACGGGTCATCGGAAAAGCTGTACTGTGTCTTTGCTATGCAGACGGGAAAGCTGCCGAAGCCGAGCTTTTCGAGCTGCGCTATCTGCTTTGACGACGCGGCGGTGTACTCAGCCCCTGCACCGCCGTAAATCTTTGTGACAACGGCGTTAATCTTTTCTTTCAGACTCATATCATCGGAATAAGCAAAGGTAAAATCGCCATTTTCCGCACTGCAAAGTCGTACTACCTCTTTTGCAAGCTCCTCTCCGCCCTTTCCGCCATCTGCCCAAACAGTAGACAAAACGGTGTTTACTCCAAGCTCTCTGCATTTGGAGATTATAAACTCGATTTCGCTGTCGGTATCGGTCGGGAAACGGTTTACTGCGACAACACACGGCAGCTTATACACGTTTTTGATGTTGGAAACGTGACGCAGAAGGTTGGGTATTCCCTTCTCAAGTGCCGCCAAATCCTCCAATGCCAGCGACTTTTTATCAAGACCTCCGTGCATTTTGAGTGCGCGGACAGTTGCAACAATTACAACCGCATCGGGAGTAAGTCCCGCCATTCGGCACTTGATATCGAGAAATTTCTCTGCTCCGAGATCTGCTCCGAAGCCTGCTTCGGTAACGGTGTAATCGCTCGTTTTGAGTGCCATACGAGTTGCCATAACCGAGTTACAGCCGTGAGCGATGTTTGCAAACGGTCCACCGTGCACAAACGCAGGTGTACCCTCAAGCGTCTGAACAAGGTTCGGCTTGAGCGCGTCCTTTAAAAGAGCTGTCATAGCACCTTGAGCTTTTAAATCTCCCGCAGTTACCGGCTTATCGTCATAGGTGTAGCCTACGATTATTTTAGCAAGCCTTGCCTTTAAGTCCGAAACGGAGGATGCAAGACAAAAAACTGCCATAATTTCGCTTGCTACCGTGATATCAAAGCCGTCCTCACGCGGCACACCGTTTGCCTTGCCGCCGAGACCGTCTATCACATTGCGAAGCTGACGGTCATTCATATCCACACAGCGACGCCAAGTGATTTTTTTGACATCTATACCGAGCGCATTACCCTGCTGAATATGATTGTCAAGCATTGCGGCAAGAAGATTGTTTGCCGCGCCTATCGCGTGAAAGTCTCCGGTAAAGTGCAGATTGATATCCTCCATCGGTACGACCTGCGCATATCCTCCGCCTGCTGCGCCACCCTTTACACCGAAAACGGGTCCGAGCGACGGTTCTCGCAAAGCAACGGTAACATCCTTTCCTATGCGGCGCAGACCGTCGGCAAGACCTATCGTTGTAGTTGTCTTGCCCTCTCCGGCGGGAGTAGGTGTAATAGCGGTTACGAGAATAAGCTTTCCGTCTTTTCTGTCGGTCTCTCTGAGGAACATCGGGTCGACCTTTGCCTTATTTTTGCCGTACTGCTCGATATATTTTTCGTCCACGTGAGCGCGTTCGGCGATTTTGAATATGGGTTCGGGATTGCACTGCTGTGCAATCTCTATATCGGTTAAATAAGTCATTTTCTCAACTCTCCTTTCTCATCGAATACGAGAACATTATATGCGAAAAAAATTTTTTCATCAAGCACACAGCCGCATCAATGGTGAAAGAGACGCATTCCGGTAAACGCCATGGCAATATCGTATTTGTCACAGCACTCGATTACCGAATCATCACGGATTGACCCGCCCGGTTCGGCAATGTACTTTACGCCGCTTCGCTTTGCACGTTCGATGTTGTCACTGAACGGGAAAAAGGCATCCGAGCCGAGTGAAACACCGTCAATGCCGGCAAGATAAGCTTTTGCCTCATCATCAGTGAGAGGCTCGGGCTGTTCAGTGAAATACTTTTGCCAATTGCCGTCGGCACACACATCCTCTTCGTTTTTGTTGATGTATCCGTCAATGACATTGTCGCGGTCTGGTCGTCCGAGCTTTGGTAGGAACGGAAGATTCAGCACCTTGTCGTACTGACGCAAAAACCATGTATCAGCCTTACTTCCGGCAAGACGGGTGCAGTGTATTCTCGACTGTTGACCCGCTCCGACTCCGATAGCCTGACCGTCAAAGGCAAAGCACACCGAATTGGACTGAGTGTATTTTAAGGTGATAAGCGAGATAATGAGGTCGCGAACGGCATTATCCGGCAAATCCTTGCTGTTTGTAACAACATTGGAAAGGAGCTCACGGTTGATTTTAAAATTATTTCTGCCCTGTTCAAAGGTAACGCCGAATACCTGCTTGTGTTCGACGGTGTCGGGGACATAAGCAGGGTCAATCTTTACAATATTATAGCTCCCCTTACGCTTGGTTTTGAGTATGGCAAGAGCTTCGTCGGAATATGCAGGTGCAATAATACCGTCGGAAACCTCACGCTTAATCATCTTTGCGGTGGTGGCATCGCATTCATCGGACAGTGCGACCCAATCGCCGAACGAGCACATACGGTCGGTGCCTCTTGCACGGGCATAAGCACAGGCGAGCGGAGAATCGTCAAGCCCATCGATATCGTCGACAAAGCACGCCTTTTTGAGCTTTTCGGGGAGCTTTATGCCGACAGCCGCCGAGGTTGGGCTGACGTGCTTAAATGAAGCGACGGCAGGGAGTCCGAGCGCTTCCTTAAGCTCCTTGACAAGCTGCCATGAATTGAGAGCATCGAGAAAGTTAATATATCCCGGACGACCGCAGAGTATTTCGATAGGCAGCTCGGTGCCGTCATGCATAAAAATTTTAGAGGGCTTTTGGTTGGGATTGCATCCGTATTTCAGTTCAAATTCTTTCATTGTTTTTTACCTCATTTGTTTTGGTTGATAAGGCGGTTATCCTCACTGCCGTCGGCAATGTCGGTATATCGGACATAAAGTGAAATTCTGTTATCGTGATTCAAAGCATCCCACAGAGAATCGGTAAACTCGTCAATATCATCGGGAATTGCAACGCGCTCCGGCTCACCGACAAATGAAGGCAGAGGATTACCGTCTTCGACGTATGTATGAATAAAGTGACCGAGACCGCAAACAGACTCGTATGAAAAAGTGTATCTGCTGCAAGCGTTGCCGTTCTCATCAATGCTCTTGAGTATATTTATCTCATAACCGAAATCACCGTTTTCAAATTCCAATATTCCGCTGATTCTCGGAGTGAGGTTTGGCGCATCCGGCTCAAATTTGCGTGTTTTGAGCGATTCGGCAAAGGATTTTCCGATTTTCAGTCCCTCATATATCGTGTCGGTTTGGTCGCCGTTGGTAACAATCAGCTTATTTTGATATCTGCGCTGTGCGGGATAGATAATCAGGCTCGGGTCCTGAACTTTTGATATGTCGAACGGCTCGGTGTACAGAGCACCGTCCTTTTCGACAAAAATGCGGTTGCGGCTGTTGGCGCTTCTGCCCATAATAAAATATGCCGAAACAGCGCTTTTTCCGTTTCTTGACTTTCCGATTACAATTCCGCGCCCGACATAGCTGTTGTCGCGAATAAGCTCTGCAATATCGTTTATTTTGTAAATATCCATAATGTCTCCTTTTATACGATTTTGAGAACACCAAAAAGGCACAGCTAAGACTATTGGTCTTAACTGTGCCCAGACGGTCGGCTTATATAAATTCCCGCTCCCCCGCAGTTGCCTGCATAATCCGTCAGTAACGAGAATCCGTTTTCAGATTACCACACCGATGTGCCGCTGTCAACTAAGGTTACGAAATAATACATCACTTATTCTTTAAAAAGCATTAACATTGTGCTATTATGTAAATAATCGAGCAGTGAGGTGAAAAGATGGAGGAGAGACGGCACTACATAGATAATCTGCGCTCCTTTGCCGTGTTGAGCGTTGTCGTGTTTCATACCGTTTTCATATTCGGCTGTTACTCAACAAGAGGAACTGTCGGCTCGTTTGACCGTGTGCAGTATCAGGATATTATTGCCTATCTCATCAATCCGTGGCTCGTTTCAGTGCTGTTCCTCGTTGCGGGGATATCGTCGCGGATATATCTGCAAAAACACACCGTGAAGGAATATTTGAAGCAGCGAGCTCTGCGATGTCTTGTGCCGTCAACGCTCGGTGTGCTTACTTTTCACTTTATCGAGGGATATATCGGTGCACGGTACATCGGCAGATTCACCGACAGTACAAGCTATTTTAATGCACTGATTCTCGGTGTAAATGCGATGTGGTATCTGTGGCTGCTGTGGCTGTTCTCGCTCATCGCCGCTCTTACGGCATATATCGAAAAAGGCAGGCTTTACCGCAGAACGTCAAAAGCTCCGCTCATTCCGTTTCTCGTTCCCGTTTGGATGTGTTTTCAGTTTCTCAATCTCGACCGCTATTTTCCCGCTCATATCGGCGGATATTCAGCACTTTTTATGCTCGGCTTTTTCGTGCTTGCTCACAACGAGCCCATCGAAAGACTGTCGCGGAATTGGTATGTTCCCGCAACAGCGGCGACGGCGTTCGGTATTTGGTACATCGTAAAATATTACGGCAGTGACTTCGTTTCGGGAGAGGTTGTCCGCTCACCGGTAACGGTTGCCTACGGATATCTTTCCTGCCTTACTCTGATAGCTGTTTTTAAGCACTTTTTCAACAAAGAGACGGAATTTTTCTTATTTTTGAGAAAAAATTGCTTCGGAATATATGTTTTTCACTATCTTCCGCTGTGCCTGTCGGCATATCTCGTGTACGAATACACGCTTTTAGCACCTCCTCTGTGCTATTTAATAACGCTCGTTTCTGCGATATCAGGCTCTCTAATACTGCATTTCATTATTTCAAAAATTCCGTTACTCCGATTCTGTACGCTGGGTACGGTTAAAAGAAAGGAAAACAGATGACTACCGATTTCAGTTTTCTCGACAATGGTTTTTTCTACGGCATTAACAAGCTAATCTATCTTGCCAACTACTACGGATATGCAAGGACAATTTACCTGTGCGGTACGATTTTCAGCGGTGTTCTCTGCATACTTTATACCATTCTCATCCGCAAAAGATACGGTATTCCGCCTTGGAAATCAATCGTCATTCCCAACATTGAGTTCCCGGTATGCTACGGTCTTGCAATTATTCTTACATACCTTGAGACCGGCTGTGAGCGCTTCGGCGGGGCGAACGTCGTAAGAGCCTATGCATTTTACCCGATAGTCTACTATTTTGTAGCTAAGCTTGTAAAAGTCGAGCCGCGCCGCAATATCGACTATCGCACCATGCCCTCCGCACTTGCCTTTGTGTTCGCTCATCTTTTCTGCCCCATTACCGGCTGCTGCTACGGCTACCCCTGCTCATGGGGTATATATAATCCCGATCTCAAAATGTTTCTCTTTCCGAATCAATATCTCGAGTCTATTCTCGCGCTCGCCGTCTTTATCGGTATGTATTTCTACCAGAAAAAGCGAAATTTCCGCATCACCGGCAAATATTACCCGATTTTTCTTATCGTACAGGGAACAATTCGTTTCTTTATGGAATTTCTGCGTAATGAGGAAAAGCTTTTTTGGCATATCTCCGACCTTGCTCTAAACGCAGTTGTTATGATAATCGTCGGCATCGTATGGCTCATTGTCGACAAAAAGAAAACCGGTACAAGTGTTTTCGATAAATAAAAGGAGAAAAAATATGGTTAAGCATGTTATTTTATGGCAGCTAAAGGATGAACTGAGCGCCGAAGAAAAACAGACGGTGAGAGAAAATGCCAAGAAAAATCTCGAATCGCTGGTCGGAAAAATAGACGGTCTTTTGAGCGTCGAGGTAAATATAGATATGCTCGAATCATCTAACGTCGATATGATGCTCGACACGAGCTTCGTCGACGAAGCATCGCTTAAAGGTTATCAGAAGCACCCGACTCATGTTGAAGTGGCAAACACGTTTGTAAGACCTTTCACCAAGTCAAGAGCCTGCTTCGACTACAACAAATAACTGTTTCGGGCGGAGAATTATCCTGCTGACATCGGATATTGCTCCGCCAGGATTACTTGCCGAGGAAACAATATGATACGCAAAGCAACCGAAAAAGATTTGTGCCGAATCGCTGAAATAATTGTATTTAACAACAGAGTAAACTATTATCCGATTTTCGGTGATATCAGATTTTCATTCGGCGAATGTAATGTACTCAAAATCATTGATATGCTCGGCAACGACGAAAAATTTATGAGCGGTTGTTATGTCTTTGACGATGAGGTCATCAAAGGCATGGTATCTGTATCGGACGGTGAAATTCTCAAGCTGTATGTCGATACGTTTTTTCAAAATCGCGGAATAGGCAGTAAGCTTACGGATTTTGCCGTCGATACGCTCGTCGCGGATAATCTGTGGGCACTAAGAAAAAACGAAGGCGCACTGCGTTTTTACCGCCGTCATGGTTTTATTCCGAACGGCGACGAAAAGCTTGAAGAAGGCACAAGCGAACACCTTATTCAGCTCATAAAATCATACGATACGGAGAAATAAATGATTGAAATAATTAATAATATCCGTTTTTTCCTGCCAATAATCGCCTTACTTTGGGGAGTTTTTCTGATTCTGACGCTTCGCAAGCCTCAGCGATTCCGCAACAGTATAGTGCTTATGGCGGCATTATTCTTTACTATGTTTTTTATAGCGGGACTGTTCGGCGATTATATGTCTCATGTGCTGATAATTTGCTTTATTCTGTTCTTTCTGTCACTTCTTATTGTTCCGTTTCTGCTTATTGACAACGGAATCACTATGATTCACCGAGAATCGGCTTCGTTTGCAAACCTGCTGTCACTGATACTCGGTGCTTTGATTGCCATAGGTGAGATTGCAACATTTGTCAATATTCTCTGCTCCGAAAGCTATGAACAGATGCCGACAGTTTTCAATTTAACGGCATTTATCAGCACAAGCATAATCTATTTCAGTATGTGGATTCTGACCTTTGTGCTTTACATCGTCTCGATTCAGTTTATGCCTCACCGTATGAATTTCAAGTACATCATCATTCACGGTTGCGGACTTATCGGCGGCAAAAGAGTTTCAAAGCTGCTGTCCGACAGAATAGACAAGGCAATCGAAATTTACGAAAAATGTGCCGATAAACCGATAATAATCGCAAGCGGCGGCAAAGGTACGGACGAGGCTGTATCGGAAGCGGATGCTATAAAGGGCTATCTGCTCGAGCATGGCATTCCCGAGGACAAAATCATTGCAGAGGACAGGTCGACCACAACAATGGAAAATCTGCAAAACTGCAGAGAAATAATAAACCGAAGAAACGAAAAAGGCAGAATAGCGCTCGTTTCGAGCAACTACCACATATACCGATGTATACTTTATGCATCAAAGCTCGGTATGAAATGCACCGGAATCGGGGCAAAAGTGGCGTTCTATTATTTCCCGAGCGCCACTCTCAGAGAATTTGCCGCTGTCTTTACAAGCTATCCTCACATATTATGGATTATACTCGGGTATATGCTTTCCGTCGTTATTCCGTTTGCAATTCAAATTTTCGTACAATGATGAAAGGGCAATAGATGAAAAAGATTCTGAGAATTATCCTGTCAGTCGCAGTTGTTTCCGTTGCAGTATGTACGGCGGTTTATCTTGCCGACTACTATCATAATACCGACGCAAATGCGCTCGCAGGCACAGACAACGTAGACGTAATCCGCAATGGAAGCGTAACACTTTTTGACGGTCCAGGCTCCGATACGGCGATGATATTCTATCCCGGCGGTAAGGTTGAGGATACTGCTTATTGCGACCTGCTCAAACAAATAGCAGCAGGCGGTGTCGACTGTTTCCTTGCAGATATGCCCTGTCACCTTGCTTTTTTCGGCTATAACAAAGCCGGAGATATTATCGAAGATTTTGGCAGCCAATACTCCGACTTCTATATTTCAGGTCACTCGCTCGGCGGCGTTGCAGCCTGTATGTATGTCAAAAAAAATCCCGAAAAGCTCAAAGGAATAGTCCTGCTCGCTTCATACAGCTCAAAGGATATCTCGGATTTAAGTCTTGATGTTTTATCTGTATACGGAGATAAAGACGAGGTTATCAACCGTGAGAGCTTGGAAAATAACAAGGTCAATCTGCCTGAAAACGCCTCGGAATACATAATATATGGCGGGAATCATTCGGGCTTCGGTACATACGGCGAGCAAAAGGGGGACGGAGCGGCTGAAATAAACGGTGAAAAACAAAGAGCAGAGGCTGCAAAAATAATTCTTGAATTTATCGGAGAATAGACTTCTATGAACAAGATACTTGCAAATCAGCTTGCGCTTGATTATTGCTGTACCGCCTATGACGTCTGCGACAGTCAAAACCACTTCACCGAATACACCCCGCTCGACGGCAGACGTCGCTTTGTCGGGGACATGGACTGCGATTTTAAGATAACTGCAGTCAACTCAAAGCTGTTGTTCACCGGTCGTAAGGATATTATCACTGCCGTTCGTGAACGATATGAAAACAGACGCGCCGAATGGTTCTTTGAAGCAAATACAATTATCGAACTAAATTCGTTTCTAAACGGCTTCGATGCGGAAATCAAGCAGCTTCACCCGTTTTACATATCCGAAACAATTACCGAGCCGAAAAGCACCGAATTTGATATACGGATAATCCAAAGAAACGAAATCGAGCAATTCAGAGATGACGAACGTTTTGACGAAGCTTTCTGCTTTGATGAAAACACTCCCGATATGCTCGGCGCAGTCGCTGTTTCATACGGTGAAATTATCGGTATGGCAGGCGCATCTGCCGACAGTCCGTATATGTGGCAGATAGGAATAAATGTGGACAGCCGTCACACCGGCAGGGGCTTGGGCGGCAGACTCGTTGCAATATTAAAAAACGAAATTTTAAAACGCGGTCTGCTCCCCTACTACGGAACATCGCTGTCACACCTCGCATCTCAAAGGCTCGCACTGTCGGCAGGCTTCGTTCCGGCTTGGGTAGAAATGACCACGCGGAGGACATAAAAATGAAAACCTTTTGTGAAATTAACTGTGATGAATGCTTTTACAAAAACGAATGCCGCGGATGTGCCGAAAGTAACGGGTGTCCGTTCGGTGAAAAGTGCTTTATTTCAAGCTGTATTGCCGAGCACGGTATAGACGGGTATAATGCGTTGAAGAAAAAAATCGCAGATGAATTTAATGCACTCGGCATTGCCGATATGCCGACCGTTACCGACCTTTTTGCACTCAAGGGTTCTCTTGTGAACTTGGAATACACACTCGATAACGGCTCATCAGTCAGACTGTTTCGCGCCCATCGCATTTATCTCGGCAATCAGCTCGAAAAAAGCGATGGGCGCTGTTACGGTCTCATTGCCGACGAGTATCATTTAGCTGTTGCCGAATACGGTGAAAACGGCTCAGACCCCGAAATTGTCGTTTATAAGAGAAGATAAACCTTGGTGGTGAATAACGGATGATGATACAGACTATTGAGCAGCTCCGAACGATTATTCACGACTGTGGATTTATTCCGCTTTTTGACGGCAGTATCGGAGGCTTCTCAGTTCAGGCAATAACGCGGCCTTATGTATGGTGGACAGACCGTGACGACGACCCGTGGAAATGGCGCACCGAGCTGTGCCGTGACAGCGACATCGTCTACGGCAAGTTCTTTGAGAAAAAGGCGGCATTCGTGTCGCTTAATTACTTTCCCGCCCTCGCCAACTATCGACGCGACGGATATGATTTCGATTCGCGTTACGAAGACGCAAAGGCAAGTCACCGCGAAAAGCTGATTATGGATTTGTTTACCGATGACGATACCTGCCTGCCGTCATACATCATCAAGAAAAACGCAGGATTCGGCAAGGACGGAGAAAAAGGATACGAGGGGACGATTACCAACTTGCAGTCCGAAACATATCTCGTTGTAGACAAATTCGACCAAAAGGTGAAAAAGAACGGTGAAAAGTACGGATGGGAGGTTTCCTATTTCAAGACTGCCGAAGCGGTTATCGGCAGTGAGCTTATCGCAGACGCTTACGAAACTCCGCCGGAGCTATCGTTTGAAATATTAGCCGACAAGCTTGCAAAAAGCTGTCCAAACGCTACAAGAGCGACAATAGAGCATTTTTTGAAATAGCGCAAAAAAACAAGACGCTGAGACGATATGTCAAAGCGTCTTGTTTTTTATTATCAGAGCTTATTTTGCCAAAACCTTAGCAAGCTTGGCAAAGCGGGGCAGTCCGTTTTCGTATTCGGGACGGGCTTCTCCTGCGATGAGCGGCAGAGCGTATTCCATAAACTTTTCATTTACATTGTTATGCTCGGCATTAATCCACTCTACGGGAACAGTCTTTTCGGCGTTGGCAACCTCGGTCAGCGGGAGCATAAAGGTCTCACAGACATATTCCTTGCCTTCTGCGCGCTTAAAGCCTATCATCATATCTGTATTGCCCTCGACGGCACGGAGCACGGCGGCTTCTCCGGCCATATAAGCCTCATCTACATCGGTCTGCGAAGCGGAATGAGCGGCGCAGCGCTGAAGAAGTGAAAGCTCTATTCCGCGGGTCTTGAAGCCGGTTTCTGCCTTGACCATATTGGCAAGGGTCGCGGCAAGACCACCCATCTGAGAGTGACCGAAAGCATCCTTCTGCTGTGCGAGATCGGATCCGTATTCGGAGATAAACTTGCCGTCTTTGTCACGGATACCCTCGGAAACAGCAACGATGATACTCTGCTTCTTTTCGGAAACAGCCTTGATATCACTCATAAACTGTTCGATAGAGAACGGCACCTCGGGCAGATAAACGAGGTCAGGTCCCTCATCGCAGTCATTGGCAAGAGCGGCAGAAGCGGCAAGCCAGCCGGCATTGCGACCCATAATTTCAAAGATAATTACACTGGTAAGGTCGTAAACCTTGTTATCACGCGAAATCTCGGCTACGGATGTGGCAATATACTTGGCGGCAGAGGCAAAGCCGGGGCAATGGTCTGTGCCGAAAAGGTCGTTGTCGATAGTCTTGGGGATACCCATAATACGGCATTCATAGCCGGATTTCTGCATATACTTGGAAACCTTGTTGCATGTATCCATTGAGTCATTTCCGCCGTTATAGAAGAAATAACGAACATCGTATTTCTTGAATATTTCGAGAATACGCTTATAATCGGTGTCGTCAACCTCACTGTCCTTGAGCTTGTAGCGGCAGGAGCCGAGAGCCGAAGCGGGGGTGTTGCGCAATCTCGCAAGCTCAGCGGGATCCTCTGCACCCATATCAAAGAGTCTGTCCTCGAGGATTCCGACGATACCGTTGTTTGCTCCGTAAACCTTGGTGATATTTTCGTTTTTGAGCGCGGTCTCAACCGCACCGGCTACGCTGGCATTGATAACCGAGGTCGGTCCGCCCGACTGACCTATAATACAAGCACCTTTTAATTCTTTCATATTATCCTCCGATAAGCTTAATCGGGTTAGGACGACATACGTCACGGCAATACCCGATAATAAATTACTACAATAATAATATATAATAAATATTTTTTATTTTCAACCGCAAGTATTTATTTTAACAAAAAAATGTGATATATTGAAAATACCGAAGTAATTACATAAAGGAGATATAAATTATGCCTCTTGTTACAACAAAGGAAATGTTTAAGAAGGCTTATGACGGCGGCTATGCAGTCGGTGCTTTCAACGTAAACAATA
>DCGT01000007.1:0-6051 GCA_002315315.1 Faecalibacterium sp. UBA1771 | reverse complement strand
ACATGGAAATCGTTCAGGGAATCACCGAGGCCGCCAAGGAGCTTAACTCGCCGGTTATTCTCCAGGTTTCCGCCGGTGCCCGCAGATACGCCAGCCACACCTATCTTATGAACCTTGTCGACGCTGCAGTTAAGGAATGCGATATTCCCATCGCCCTGCACCTTGACCACGGTGACAGCTTTGAGCTTTGCAAGAGCTGCATCGATGGTGGCTTTACCTCCGTTATGATCGACGGTTCTCATTTCGATTTTGAGGGCAACATCGAGCTGACCAAGCAGGTCGTACAGTATGCCCATGACCACGGCGTAGTCGTAGAGGGTGAGCTCGGACGTCTTGAGGGTGTTGAGGACGAGGTCAAGGTTTCCGCCGAGGACGCTTCCTACACCAACCCCGCTCAGGTTCAGGAATTTGTTGAGAGAACCGGAGTTGACTCTCTTGCCATAGCTATCGGAACCAGCCACGGTGCTTATAAGTTTAAGCCCGGTCAGAAGCCGCAGCTTCGCTTCGACATACTTGAAGAGGTTTCCGAACGTCTGCCCGGATTCCCCATTGTTCTGCACGGCGCTTCCTCCGTTATGCAGGATATGGTAGCCATCATTAAGCAATACGGCGGAGAGATGCCCGATGCTATCGGTATCCCCGAAGAAATGCTCAAGCAGGCCGCGACTATGGCAGTCTGCAAGATCAACGTCGACTCCGACATTCGTCTTGCCATGACCGCCGCCGTCAGAAGACACCTTGCTGAGAACCCTGCCGACTTCGACCCGCGTGCTTACCTCAAGCCCGCCCGTGAGATGATAAAGCAAATGGTCGCTCACAAGATCGTCGACGTTCTTATGTCCAACGGTCACGCATAATAGATAATTGCATAATTCAAGGGACTGTCCTACGACAGTCCCTTTTTACTTCTTTGATTGATATTATGAATTGGTGCGCGACCGATAATCATATCCTGCCGTTACGAATATACCTGTCGGCGAGACTGTTTACCTTTTAAAATCTCCGATAAATTTTTCTAAGCGAATTGTGCCGAACTCATCGACAGAGCGTATTCCGTTTTTCGGCTCATAGCCAAGCTTTCTGTAAAATCTCTCAGCGGTAATCGAGGCGGCAACCTCTGTTCGATATGCACGCTTAAAATATTCGTCTGATTCAAGTGTTTCGATAATCCTTGTACCTATCCCGTGTCCCTGATATTCCGGCAGAACGAAAATCGTCATCAAGTAACTCTCTACCGTACTGCCCCAATAGCCGGTTATCGAGCCGGTGCCGACAATCTTTTCACCGTCGCATACAGCATAGCAATGAGCGTCGGCGATATTCTTTGAAATCTGTTCGGGCGAATGTTCGGCAACGGCATTTTCAATATAATCGGAGGGATAATCCTTACTGTTGCTCTCGACAAGAGTGCGACATACAAGCTCCGATATTGCCGTCTCATCTCCCCTGCGATATTTTCTGATAATAATACTCACAGCCTAACCTCCATGTAGCATTTGAATATCGTATTATCAACTCAGCACTGCTCGGCATAAGTAACAGAACTTTCATATTGATTTGTATTAAAGACCTACCGATTCGAGAAATGCAATAAGCAGTCTGATAAGCTGAGGATACAGCGAAACAACCACAATTAACCGCATTATCTGAACAACGGAAACATCGGCACTTCCTACTCCCATATCGGCGGAAATAAATGCCATTTCACTGGCTCCCGCCGGAGTAGAAATAAGGAGTGACTCACGCAGACTCTTGCCGCATTTGTTATGTACGATAAGTCCCAAAACAACACAGGCAACCGCAAGCCCGCCGATTGAAATTACAATAGGAACAAACAGACGTTGGAAATCCAAAATCTCAGCCTTATTCACGGAGCAGCCGATGTAAGCACCAGACATAATCTGAGCGACACGACGCATCCACTTGGGCATATAAGCCTTATCAAAGACAAGATTGAGCAGTGTCACACCTATAAGCGCAAACAGAAGAGTTCCCGCCGGCATACCGATAAGCTTGCCGGCGACACCGAAGCCGAGTGCAACCGCAGAGGTCATAAGTGTTTCCTTTACGCCTTTTTTTGCACCGCTATTGCCGGATGAAGCACTGACTATTTCGTATTTTGACAAATCCTCGTCCTTGGTAAACAGCATAACAAGCGACGGGAACACGGCAAGAGACGCCAAAATTCTCGCAAACTGACAAACCGCAACATTGGCGGCATTTCCGCCAAGCTCACCTGCTATAATGGGCATATCGCTCACACCGCCCGGAACAGCGCAGAAAAAGCAGGTTACCCAGTCAAGACCGGTAGTATATCGAATACCGAAAGCAATAAATATATTTATGATAAACAGACCTGTAACCATTATCAGAGCCGGTTTAACTGCATGGCGCATAAGCAACAGCTCCTCCTTGGTAATGGAGCAGGCGATAAATGCGCCGGCTATCATCTGAGCCGCAAGCTTGGCATAAGGGTGCATATATGCCATATTAGTGATAACGTTAAAACTCGCAACAGCCAGCATTGCGCCTATCATAAGCCCGCTCGGAACCTTCAGCTTCATAAGCAGCAAACCGAACGCACCGCCGATAACAAATGTGAGAATCATTCTGAATGCCATACTCACAGTCATTCCCTCCGTCAACTAACCGAGAAGATAAGTGAAATGAGAGAAACAGCTATACCGATTAATGACAGGGATAAAAATCTGTGTTTTTCTGCCCCGGTGCAGAAAATATACATTAAGCCGCCGATAAAGGAAACAATAAAAGTTATTGCTACTACGAGATATTTGGGCATATACCCGCTCGGGAGAGCGTTAATTCCGATTTGAACGATTACCTGCTGCGGCAATACAACGATATCCGCCAAAAGCATCACAATTGCCATAATAACAAGAACAATGCCGATTGCTATCTCTTTCCTTGTCGGTTTCTCCGATTGGTCATACACTTTTTTACTCATATTCCTTCCTTATCTGCCGACAACCTCGGCTACGCACTTGGCAAGCTGGTCGGCACACGATGTATTTTTAAATCCGCAGGTATTGCCGGAGCAGTTGTCAATGATAAAATCGGCGGTCTTGCCCTCAAGAAGCTTGGAAATCATCTTTAAGTTTCCGTTACACCCGCCGGTAAATATGATGTGACTGACAACACCGTCCTCGACATCGAATGAAATTTTTGTCGAGCACACGCCCTTCGGTCTCACATCAAAATGTTCTTTCATAATATCGTTCCTTTTTTATTTTTATTTAAATAATAACATAAGACATAGGTTATTTCAAATCGAACATTTTGCGGTTTACCGTCATTGAAAAGCTTGCCGCCGATATGTTAAAATACAAAAAAGACTATTTGATACAGAGGTATTTATGAAAAAAATAACTGCATTACTGCTTTGCATCGCGGTTTTATTTCTGAACGGGTGTCAATATATCCCTCACGGTATTGTCGAGGATATTGCCGAACCCGAAAAAAACGACTCCGGCGTCAGTCTGCCTGATTTTGAGCCGTATACCGTTTCGGCACTTGATGATTTCGATGATTTTGTATATGAAAAATACAATATGAAGCGCATCGACACGCTGGTAGAGCTGTTTGCCGCCGCCGACAGTGCCGATCGTCTTATTGAGCTGTATAACTATTCGGTAAGCGAGATTAAGCATATCTACACTCTTCTGACATATTCCAACATAATGACGTACTGCAACATGAGCGACAGCTATTGGTCGGACAGATACGAGATCGACACGGTAAACGCTACCGATGCCTACGACAGTCTGTGCGAGGCAATAGCAACAGTATGCGACGGAGAGTACGGAGAAGAGCTTGCCGAGTCGATGGAATACTATGACAGTATTTATCTGCCGTCATACGAGCCTCTGAGCGAGCGTGCTAAGGAGCTGATGAAGCAGGAATCGGAGCTATTGACCGAATACTATACTGCCTCAGCCGAGCAATACTCGGTCAATTATGCGGGAAAAGATTGGACGCTGAATGATTTATACTATGACAATACCCTCAGTAACAGCGAATACTACGATTTATATTATAAAATAATGCGGAAATCAAACGCAGTATTAAGCGTAATTTATATGAAACTGGTCGGAGTACGCAACGAGCTTGCCACCGAAATGGGCTACGACAATTATCACGATTACTGCTATGAAAACACCTATGGCAGAGGCTATGACAGCGAGGACATAGAGAAATACCGCGAATATATAAAAGAATACATTGTTCCCGTTATCGAAGAAATCAACGGGAGCGGTCAGTTTTCCTACTCACCCGATTTTTTCTATGATGATTTCGATGAGCTTCTCGAAATATGCAGGCAGGAGCTTGCTGTTTATATGCCCGAGATTGTCGATATTGTAGATTACATCGACGAACACAACCTGTATAACGATAATTACAGCGCAAACGGATATGTAGGCTCATTTGCCTGCTCGCTTCCCGACTACGACTCTGCATATATTTACAGTCTCGGCTACAATGCAACGGTGGATTATACCAACATCTGTCACGAAATCGGACATTATTCCAATTTCGTATTGGCTCCGTATAACGATTCACTTACCGTTGTGTTCGACCTTGATATTTCGGAAACACAGTCCACATCTCTCGAGAACATTATGGTCAACGGTTTATACGACATAATAGGAAATTACGACGCAAAGCAGGGTATCAGATACCAGCTTTACAACAGCTTGTATGTAATCTGCTCTGCCTGCGCTGTTGACGAATTCGAATGCTATGCCTATAACAACCCCGAAGCCGATACTGATACACTTAATGCCGAATATGCACGCATACAGAAAAGCTACGGCGTCGATGATTGGCTCGAGGGCTGTGCGTGGAGCGATATTCCCCACATCTATTCAACGCCGTTCTATTATATCAGCTATGCAGTTGCCGGTCTCGCATCACAGAGTGTTGCAAAAATCTACGTAAACGACAATCAACGCGGATGCGAGCTGTATCTCGACATTCTTAAAACAACAGTATATGACGGCAGCTATGAGGATTTCTGCGACGAATACAATCTGTGGTACATTACCGATGAGCAGGATGTATCAGACGCTGCAGACTATTTCAGCCGCAGAATAGGCGAATTGACCGGCGCAAAGGCCGCATAAATGTAAAAATCAGAAACTGTTAATTCCCGGATTATATTCAAAATAATTGTTGACAAACTGCCATATCTGTGGTATTATTCCTTTGTTGCAGAGATGCACGGCAAATGCGGATATGGCGGAATTGGCAGACGCGCTAGATTCAGGTTCTAGTGGGGGCAACTTCGTGGAGGTTCAAGTCCTCTTATCCGCACCAAACAAGAATAATCCGAACCAAGTTTTCCTGATAGGAGACGGGTTCGGATTATTTGTTTATTTCGAGAAATTTGAAGATACGCATTTCAGAAACGGTGTCGTAAAACGTCCGACCTCCAAACCGAGAGGACCGAGGAAACCGAAGAAAGCATAAATTGATGGAGCAACCGCTCTAATTGCAGCAACATAGACGCGTAAAGGGGACGGCTGAGTGCCGTCCCCTTTGCTGTGTTTTTACAGGAGCAAATGCTCTGTGGTGTCATAGTTCATCAGGCGATTTTCTCAGCCTTGTTGTCGTCAGTCTTTGCTGCATCACGCTGTGCCTTCCATTCGGCAAACTCCCTCTGCCCTTCATCGCTCTCGTAAAAGGCAAGGATGTCCGGAAGAAGGACTCTTGCGATGTTTTCGATTTTATGCTGTGGGATGCCACTGTGATTAATGAGCTTCTTTCGCCTGCTCAAGGTACACCTCCGAAAAGTATTCCGCTGCGCTTGTCCCCTCTGCAGCCGAGGGCAGGTGTCTTGAGTGTCTGATCCGTTTGTTCTGCGCATCATCCTTTGAGTTATGAAAATAATAACGCAGATACCGGTCAAGTATCTGCGTGGCATCTTCACAGTATTAAGTTATATTTATAGTATAAGCTCGGCAGTATGTTCTGTCAAGGCTTTGCGATACATTGAAAATCAGGGGCAAATATAGGTGATGTTAAAGGTAAAAG
>DCGT01000013.1:6336-42462 GCA_002315315.1 Faecalibacterium sp. UBA1771 | reverse complement strand
GGTGTCATCGCCGTATTTGAGCGAGTTTACTCCGAAGGTGTTAGTGCAGACGATATTGCTCCCCGCCTCGTAATATTCACGGTGAATTGCCGTTATCTCATCGGGGCGGCTTAGCAGCCAAGCCTCGGGAGGTGTCCCCGCCGACAGACCCCGCGCCTGCAACAGTGTTCCGGATCCGCCGTCAAGGTACAGAAGTCCGCTTTTCAGTTTTTCAAGTACATTCATTGTTAATCGGTCATTGCTCCATAAAATATATTAAATATATTTTAACATTTACGTCGGTTTTTTCAATATACCCGCCTAAAGATTCTGTAATCGCTGATAATATTACCCTTTGTTCATATTCTGCCATCTGCGCTTGGTAGCTTCGCCGCCTCTTATGTGTCGCTGGTTTTTATTGAACAGCAGGACCTTTGCCGCGGCGGCATGAAGAGCGGGATTTATTCGGCGCAGACGCTTGGTCACATCGCTGTGAACCGTTGATTTTGATATTCCGAAATGTGAAGCGCATGAGCGCACCGTGGCTTTGTTTTCGATTATGTACAGTGCAAGCTGCTCGCTTCTTCTGTCACTCGTTTTCATAGCGGCACCTCTTTTTTGATTTGCCACTATCATATTCCGACAAAATGCGCATTATGTATTTAAAGTTGCCGATCTTGCCGTCAGGTGGTAAAATGAAAAGCAAGATTTAAACGCGGAGGTTTATTATGTCAAAAATTATCGGATTTCACCACCCGTCTGTTAAGCCGTGCGGTCTTGAAGCACAGGAAAAGGCGATTCATTTCTATCGTGACGTCCTTGAACTGCCGGTTATAAGCGATTCGCTTGCTCCCGACGGTCACCACCGCATAATGCTCGATGCGGGAAACGGCGTGTGCATAGAGCTGTCGATGTCCAACGAGCCTGTGCCGGAGCAGGCGGGAGTAGTCAACCATATTGCGTTGTCGGTCGAGAACCTCGATGAGATCGTCGAGCTTGTCCTTGCCAACGGCGCATCTCTCATTAAAATTTCGCAGAAGCCTTCAACCACCGGACTTTTCCGCCGCAACGCCTTTGTGACCGCACCGAGCGGGGAAATGATAGAGCTTGTGGAATTGGTATAATCACGTTCTGCTGCCAATAATGGTCAGACGCGGTGAAAAGTCTGAGTAATACGGAACAAAGCAAAATCAGCCGACGGAGTATTCCGCCGGCTGATTGGTTTATTTTATTTTTTTCCATTCGGATCGGGTAAGCGACCAAACCGCCGTGCTTCCGTTTGCACCATCGTCAAATTCGTCGGTCTTTACCGCACCGTAGCTTTTTGCCGTCATTTGCGACGCAATATTTTCCGATTTCATATACGAGTAAACGATTCCGAACGGCGTGTTGTCAAATGCCCAATCTCTGACAGCCGATGCCGCTTCATGAGCGTAACCGCAATGGTGCAGATCGCGACGAATGTGATATCCGATTTCGGGCTTGATATCTTTGCCTATCAGCTGCATTGTGAGTCCACAGTCGCCTATTACCTCGCCGCTGTCCTTGAGTATTGCCGCCCACAGACCGAAACCGAAAATATCATAGCGAAGCCGGTTGTATTCTATCCAGCGTTTTACGGTTTCATCGTCGAAGGCGTGAGGATAGGGGTAGTATTTCATATTTTCGGCGTCACCCCATACCCTTTTGAGAGAGTCAAAGTCATCGTAGGTCATCTCACGCAGTATAAGGCGCTCGGTTTCCAAAATCATAATAAATTCTCCTTAACGATACATTTGAAATCAAAAATGTCATTCTTTGCAGGACGATGTCCATCTCGGAATGACATTGACAATATTTACATTTCGGAATAAAACTCCTGCATATCGTTGAGACGCAGGCAGGCAAGGCGACCATGACGGCTTTCGTTAAATTTCTCGGTGCCGGGCAGTGCATATCCGCTGCCGCAGTCGATACCTATCCTCTTACCGTCCTCGGAATGGAAAATCGAAAAGGGACTCGCAGATTTGAAATATTCGGTCGGAGTATGTCCGAAAATAACAGTGCCGTTGCCGACGTCGGGGTCGGTCAGCTGCCAACGACTCCACACGGCAAACTCGGCGAGACTCTCGTACTGCTTGTCGTTTTCGTCGTACAGCTCGGTGGGCGAGCCGTGTATCAGCTTGAACGGTTTACCGTCGACATATATATCGAAATTGAGCGGAAGCGAACGCAGGAATTTAAAGATTTTTGTTCTTTCTCGTTCGGGCAATACGGCAAGCGCACGCTGAGTTATTCCTCCGCTGTTGCGATACCAGCGCTCCATATTTGCCTCCAGCTCACACATATCCTCAAAGCTCTCGGGGTCATAGCTGCGGTCGAGTACATTCAGCATCATATATTCGTGGTTGCCGAGAAGCATAAAAACGTTCGGCATCTTCATAAGTTTGCGAAGAATTTTTATTCCTCCGGGGTGTCGGTCGATTACGTCTCCGAGTACAAACAGCGTATCGTTTTTTTTGAACTTAATCTGCTTCATTACCGACTTAAAACGCTTTGCATTCCCGTGAATGTCGGACATAACGTAGACCACCGCAATCGCCCCATTTTTTCAGTGTATTTTTATTATAACACAGATGACTCGGAAATTCCACCATAAAATGTATGTATAATATGCTATACTAATAAATAGAAATAAAACAAGGGAGTGAGCTTATGCTGTTTATATGTTATTCCGGCTGCAGTACCTGTCAAAAAGCGGAAAGATGGCTGAAGGAAAACGGCGTCGATTATGACGTGCGCGACATCAAATCCGATAATCCTACCGAGAGTGAGCTGAGAAAATGGCACGCCGACAGCGGCCTGCCGCTGAAAAGATTTTTCAACACGAGCGGGATACTGTACCGTGAGCTGGGACTTAAAAACCGCTTGCCGAATATGAGCGACGATGAAATGCTCGCCCTGCTTGCGGCCGACGGTATGCTGGTAAAACGCCCTATAGCCGTATCGGACGACAGGGTGTTGGTGGGGTTTAAAGAAAATGAATGGAATGAGCTTTTAAAATGAAGCTGAAGCATTTTCGTGGAGAGATACATATGAAATCGACATTTCTCAGTTCGTAGACAAAACAGCGGTGCTGTGCGTGGTACTGTTAATCTACGCTGTTTTGCAGATGCGGCAGAATGCAGACAACGACGCAATGTCGAATCAACAGAAAAGGCGGGCATATGCCCGCCTTTTTCAGTCCGAGAGATACACCGATTTTCCGCTATTGTCGATAACGCGCCGTATACGAGTGGCGTGTTAATCTCTCCGATACGGCTGCGCTGCTTCTCCATTCTCACCGATAACGCACCATGTACCGTAGTCGTTGTTTATAACCTTGTTTTCACCGTATGTGAAAAAAACATTGTAACAGTAGGTCAGAGTGTCGACGGGGTAGCTGTATGTGATTATTGCGCCGGTGCTGTCCGTAATCTCTTCGCCCTCCTGCGGGCAATACTGCTCCTGCTCGTATCTGCCGTAAAATTCGGCTACTCTGTCAATCAGCTTTTGTTCGTCGGCTTCGGCATAGATATTGCTGTAGTACATAATGTCTGAGATTCCGTCGGTTAGGTTGAAAACTATGCTTTTGTCGGTGCCTATGTCGCCGATAAAATATTGAAACTGCACCATTCCCGTTGTTTTATTCACATCATAATAATGTGTTAAGGTCTGCCAGCGGTCATCAAGCTCGATGCCGAGCTCATCCTTGATGAAATCGGCAAATACCTGCAGTTCATCGCCGTTGTATCGGTGCTGATTTTGTTCGGACAGCGCGCCGATGGTGAGACTTATCTTCTTTTCCTCTGGTGCTTTTTGTACCTTGTCGATATAGTCGGAAAACACCGCAAGCGGCAGAAGCTCCTTTTCGGTATTGCTTTCGTCGTGCGCATCGTAGGATAAATTGGCTTCAACAGCCTCACAGCGGATAATATTGCTTATGCCTGTGGGGAAGGTTTCGAGAATATCTCCGTTATATTCGATTAAATACAGGTCGCCGACCGAGGGAGCCGAGCCGTCGGTGATGTCGGACAACGCTATCGAAATGACGCTTGACGAGCGGTAGGCGTCGGAATCGGGGTCAGGCTCAACAAGCATACAGCTCCCGTCGATTTTTGTAACGACGCCGATAAACTCTGCGTTTGCCTTGACCTCGACAGTTAAATCGGTTTCAACTCCGTCCGTTTTATTTACCGCCGAACAGCCTGCAAGCAGAGCGGTGAGCAGTAAAAGTGCAATTATCTTTTTCATATATTCCTCCGTTGATGTCATACCGTTTGTTAGGTGTAAATTTCATTGCGAATTGTTGCATTGCCGTTGCTGTTTTTATTATTTCATCAATGCGGCGCAATATCTGTAACAGGTTTTTGTCGGGACAGCATACGAATGTTGTCCGTATTCAAATCAAAAGCGCCTTTGACATTATGCAAAGGCGCTGTCATGAATTATTTGGCAAACTGCTCTACCGAGTCGTTCAGCATAATATAGAGCGGTGAAAAGCGATCGGTGACATAGCCGGAGCGTGTAGCTTTGATGTCGGGTGATTCGCCGCGGCATATCGGCAGTGTCAGCGTTACCGAAGTGCCTTTGCCTAATACGCTCTCTATCAGCAGAGTACCTCCGTAATACGATGCAACCGTTTCGGCGACGGTAAGACCCAGACCGAGACCGGGTCTTGCGTCATGCTCATCAAGAGGATTTTCCGAGAAATACGGAGCTTTTGCCGATACGAGGTTTTCGGGCTTCATCCCGACGCCGAAATCGACAACCGAAACACCTACTCGTTCCCCTGAGACGTCAAGCTTTATATGAATGGAGTTGCCGTCCCTTGTGTATTTTATGCTGTTGTCGATGAGGTTCAACAGCACCGTTTCAAAAGCAGATTTGTTTATTTTACAGCAGGCACTCTCCGCAGAGGATTCAAAAGAAATTTTGATTCCGCGCGCTGTCACAATATCGGCGGCGGCTACAAGATCGGAGCAGAGAATAACGAGATCGCAGACGCTTTCGCTGTTTTCGCGGTTCATAAGCTCGATAAGACTTGAGTATTTTATGTTTCGGCTTGCACGCATAAAGCCGAAATAACCTCTCATGGCTTCGTCCAAATCGTCGCTCGCATATCCGTCGTCATTCAGCGAGAGGTCAACCTTGTCGGCGCTGATAAACGATTTCTGAGCAATATGGCGGGTGTATGAATCGAAAAAGTCGATTCCGCCGAGCAGAAGAGGAACAGCCGACACCCGAATGCCGATGGCGGATACTATCAGACAGTAGTTGTCGCCGTCCTTTGTTATGGTGCGGCAGACGGTGCCGCCCGTAACGGAGGTGCTCGGCAGTGTGACGGCGGGAACGAATGCAAGCTGCTTTACGATTTCGTCAAAATCCGCGCCCTCAAGCACCAATCTGCCTGCTGAGGTCGGGATAATACCGGCACTGCCGTTTTTATAGATGATGTTGAGCTGTCGGTCAAAAACCGCCACTGCGGCGGACAGACGCTCATAAGCACTGTAATTGTCCATATTATTTATCTCCTTCGACATCATTTTACATATTAGCAGATTTTTTTCGTTTTTTCAATTTCTGCGCTCGGTTTTCGGAATGTGATTTTGCAGACGTATTATCATAATATGCGTCGGGAGATAAAAAATAATTCGGTACACCGCCCTATTTAAAGGCAGGAATTTACAATATAATCATTTTGATGAATTTTCATTATTTTTTACAGAAAAATGCGTTATTATTTTAACGCAGGTAATTGAAAAGACATTATTTTTTGTGGTATAATGATTCAGCAAGTAAAGCAAAATTTTTTAACGGAGGGAATTTTCCAATGATTAAAGTAGGTATCAATGGCTTTGGTCGTATCGGCCGTCTCGTTTTCCGCGCCAGCCTGAATCATCCCAATGTTGAAGTCGTCGGCATCAACGACCTCATCACCCCGGATTATATGGCTTATATGCTCAAGTACGACACCGTACACGGCAAGTTTGAGGGAACCGTCGACTATACCGACCATTCCATCATCGTTAACGGCCGCGAGATCGCTGTTTTCAGCGAGCGTGAAAAAGAGAACCTGCCTTGGGGCAAAATCGGCGCCGACTATATCGTTGAGTCCACCGGTCTGTTCCTTACCAAGGAGAAGGCTCAGGGTCATCTGACCGCCGGAGCTAAGAAGGTCATCATGAGTGCCCCCGCCAAGGACGACACCCCGATGTTCGTTATGGGCGTAAACCACAAGACCTACACCAAGGATATGGATTTCGTATCCAACGCTTCCTGCACCACCAACTGCCTGGCTCCTCTCGCCAAGGTTCTGAATGACAATTGGGGCATCACCGAGGGTCTTATGACCACTGTTCACTCCATCACCGCCACCCAGAAGACCGTTGACGGTCTTTCTGCCAAGGATTGGCGCGGCGGACGTGCTGCTGCCCACAACATCATCCCCAGCACCACCGGTGCCGCCAAGGCTGTCGGTAAGGTTATTCCGGAGCTTAACGGAAAGCTTACCGGTATGTCTCTGCGTGTCCCGACTCCGGACGTCTCCATCGTCGACCTGACCTGCAACCTTGCCAAGCCGGCAAAGTATGATGAGATCTGCGCCGCCATGAAGGCCGCTTCCGAGGGCGAGCTGAAGGGTATTATGGGCTACACCGATGAGCCGGTCGTATCCTCTGATTTCTATACCGATTCCCGCACCAGCATCTTTGACGCCGGCGCAGGTATTGCTCTTACCGATACCTTCGTAAAGGTCTGCGCTTGGTATGACAACGAGTGGGGTTATTCCAACAAGGTTGTCGACCTCATTGAGCACATGGCCAAGGTTGACGCCGAGTAATTTTACTCAAAGTCTTATAAGAACATTGTGCTGCCGAGCTTCCGATAAGGAGGCTCGGCTTTTTTATGTTATCTCGTTTACAAAATTTGATAATTGCCCGTCAGTTTGATATAATTATTACAGTAAAAGCTTACAGTGCGCGGGCAAACCGTGTTATACTGCTATTCAAAAGTCAGACAGAAAGGTAATATTCCAAATGAACAACGACAACCAACCGCAGGAAAAGCTGTGGAACAGCTCGTACATAATGCTGCTCATTATCGGTACAGTGCTGAATGCCGCATCGCAGATGGTAACTCCGCTCATCTCATCGTTTGCCATAAGCCTCGGTGCTCCTCTTACCATTGCTACGACAATTGCGTCGATAATGTCAGTTACGGCATTATTTTTGCGTCCGGTATCGGGACTTTTCAGCGACCGTTATAACCGTAAAACCATTATTCTCATATCGAATGCGCTTGTGGCACTTTGCCTTTTTCTGATGATGTTCGCAAAAACGGTTGCGATGCTGTTTATCGTCCGACTGCTTCACGGCATTGCGTTTTCGTTCAACGGTGTTGCGCTTATGGCGTTCAATACGATGTTTATTCCCAAGAGCAGACTCGGTGAGGGTATGGGCTGGATGGCTCTCGGTACTACGCTGTCGCAGGCAATGGGTGCTCCGGTCGGGTTAAAGCTGGTAGAATGGGGCGGATATACTCTTTGCTTTGCCGTTGCGGGCGTGATATGCCTGATAGGTATTTTGATTATCGTATTTATGCCGTATAAGCACGAGCCTAAGCCGCAGACCGACGGGAAATTCGATATCAACAACCTCATTTCGCTCCGTATTCTGCCCTATGCCTTTATTCTTTGTCTGTTTTCGAGCGGAAACGGAATCGTCAACTCGCTTATGGTATTGTTCGGAGAGGAGAGAGGAATCGGGAACATCGCGCTGTTCTTTACCGTTTATTCGCTGTCTATGGTCGCAATCAGACCATTTGCCGGCAAGCTTGTTGACCGCAGAGGTCTTAAAATAATTCTCTATCCGTCTATTCTGCTGTTCGGAATTGCATTCTTCCTGCTTGGTGGAGCATATTCGCTGTGGGTGGTGCTCGTTGCTGCGGCAATCAAGGCGATCAGTCAAGGCGCGGGTGCTCCGGGAATCCAGTCCACCTGCCTTAAACAGATAGGTCGTGAAAAGGCGGGCGTCGTCAGCAGCACCTGTTTTATAGGTCAGGATATCGGCAATGCCGTTTCTCCGATAATCAGCGGCTTTGTGGTCGAGAAATTCGGATATACCGTGCTGTTCAGAGGCTTTTCGATAATTTTCGTAATCGGCGCGGTTATATTGTTTTATCTGAAAACCAAGAGCGACGAAAAGAAATACGGAATTAAAGAGTAGTTTTGATTGTAAAACAATTATCCCCTGCCCGATAGAGCAGGGGATAAATTTTCGGTAGTGAATAAATTACTTCTTGGGTCTTTCGAGCTTGACGTCGCCGAGCTTGATGGGCTGGAAGCCGTTTGCTTTGTAAGCCTCATAATCAAAAGCTTCGATTTCGTCACGGGCGAGCTTGTGATACTCATAGAATCCCGGGAAATTCTCGAATGTGTCGCCGAGGTTGTGTCCGAGGAATGCCTTTACGCACTCGATGGCGGTGGCGGGAGCAACATAGTTGCCGCCCATAGACATAATGTTGCAGCCGTTGCCGGTAGCGCAGCGCTGAGCGGCGGCTACAGACTCGATAACGGCGGCGTGAACGTGCGGGCATCTGCTGGCGGCAATGTGAATACCCATGCCGGTACCGCAGAAGATGAGTCCCTTTTCATATTCGCCCTCGGAGATTTTGGCGCCGACCTTGAAGCCGACACGCTGGAACATCGGGGAATTCTCTTCGCCGCGAACCTTGCAGCCGAGGTCGAGGACTTCCCAGCCTTCGCTCTCAAGCCAAGCGACTACATGATTTTTAAGGTCTACTCCGCCGCCGTCGGCACCGACGACTATCTGCTTATTGGCAACTGTTTTCATAGTTTTCTCCTTAATAAAATTTTAAGTAATGTGGTTTGGGTCGTAAATTATTTCTTGGCGGGTCTGCGGTATCTGATGATATCATACAGACGTACCGGCTCAAAATCATTCTCCTTGAACGCTTCGTAATCAAACTCGTCGATTTCGCGGCGGGCAAGCTCGTGATATTCCTTAAAGCCGATGTTGCTCTCAAAGCCGTCGCCTAATTTGTGACCGAGGAAGCCCTTGACGCACTCGATGCCGGTGTTGGGAGCTACATAGAAAGCGCCCATCGACATTACGTTGCAGCCGTTGCCGGTCGAACAGCGAATGGCGGCGGGGATGGATTCTACGACAGCGGCGTGAACATGCGGGCACTTGTTGGCAGCAATATGGATGCCCATACCGGTACCGCAGAAGATAAGTCCCTTTTCAAATTCGCCCTCGGAAATCAGTGAGCCGACCTTAAAGCCGATGCGATGGAACATTTCGGGATTGGGATCATCGGGGTCGGTGACGCCGACATCGGTAACCTCAAAGCCCTCGCCCTTAAGATAGGCAACGACAGCCTCTTTGAGGGGATAGCCGGCTCGGTCTGCACCGACAACTATCTGCTTGTCTGCAATAGTTTTCATTTTGATTTTCTCTCCTTATTTTTTCGGCGGTTAAGCCGTCTTTAACAAGGCTTATTTTTTGGCGGGACGACCGATTTCAACATCACCGAGACGGATAGGCTCAAAGCCGTTGGCCTTAAACTTCTCGTAATCAAAGGCGTCGATTTCATCGCGGGCAAGCTGATGATACTCGGTGAATCCCGGGATACCCTCAAAGCCGTCGCCCAGCTTATGACTCAGGAATTCCTTGGCGCACTCAATGGCGGTCTGCGGGGCAACATAGTTGCCGCCCATCGACATAACATTGCAGCCGTTTCCGCAAGCACAGCGCTTGGCGGCGGGGATAGACTCAATAACTGCGGCATGAACGCCCGGGCACTTGTTGGCGGCAATATGGATACCCATTCCGGTACCGCAGAAGATAAGAGCCTTTTCAAATTCGCCCTCGGAAATCAGCGAGCCGACCTTGAAGCCGACGCGGTGGAACATGGGGGGCTCTTCGTCGCCCGCCTGAGCGCCGACATCGGTAATTTCCCAGCCCTCGCTCTTGAAGTAAGCTACGACAGCCTCTTTAAGAGCAAAGCCACCCATATCGGAACCTACAAGCAGTTGTTTGTTTGCAATAGTTTTCATAGTGACCTCCTAATAAATTTGTTTAATATTATGATAAATGTATTAATCGACTTTTATAATGCAGTTTTATATTTCCAAACCTTAATTTCTTATTCTTTTTCATTGCAAATTCCGATTTACCTGCCTATTTCATTTATTTGACCCGACGGGGCGTGAGTAGTATAATCTTAACGTCGGCTAAAAAGCAAAGACATTTATTTGCTGTTTTATCGTGTGATGGTGAAGTGGATGATTGATAATCGTCCCTGATGTCTGTTTGACAAAGCATTTGCGTATATGAGCGGATACAAATCGTTTGAGCTAAGCAGGCAGAACATCAAGACTAACCGTCATTATTCGTCGGGTTATTCCTCACATTATCACGGCAATTAAGAAGTACGAATTTTCATATTATATTTAAGGAGATAACCAATGAGAGCTATCGTTTCCGTAATGGCAAAGGACGCTGTGGGCATCATCGCTTATGTCTGCGCTCTGCTTGCCGGACACAATGTCAATGTAATGGACATCAGCCAGACTATTATGCAGGAATATTTCACCATGATTATGTTGGTCGACATTTCCTCCTGCGACTGCGACTTTGACAGTCTGCGCCGCGACCTTGCCGAAAAAGGCGAAGAAAGAGCCCTGCAGATCCGCATTCAGCGCGATGATATCTTCGACGCTATGTACAGGGTGTAAGCGATGATTGATACAAGAGATATTGTCAAAACAATCGAGATGATTGACCGTCAGCACCTTGATGTCAGAACCATTACCATGGGTATTTCGCTGCGCGACTGCGCCGACGAGAGCGTCAGCCGCTGCGGTGAAAAGATTTACGAAAAGATAACCCGTATGGCAAAGGATTTGGTAAAAACAGGAGATGATATCGAGCACGAATTCGGTATTCCCATAGTCAACAAAAGAATTTCGGTAACGCCTATCGCAATCGTCGGCGAAAGCTGTCGCTGTGACGATATTTCTCCGCTTGCACATGCACTCGAGCAGGCGGCGATAGATGTCGATGTGAACTACATAGGTGGCTATTCCGCACTCGTGCACAAGGGTATGACTAACGGTGACCGCCGTCTTATTGACTCTATTCCCACCGCGCTTTCCACCACGACACGGGTATGCTCATCGGTAAATGTTGCGACTACGCGTGCCGGAATAAATATGGACGCGGTAAAGCTTATGGGAGAAACGATAAAGAAATGCGCCGAGTTGACTGCCGATGATAACAGCTCCGCCTGCATGAAGCTGGTAGTGTTTGCCAATGCGGTGGAGGATAACCCGTTTATGGCGGGTGCATTCCACGGCGACGGTGAGCCGGAATGTGTCATTAACGTCGGCGTATCGGGACCCGGAGTGGTTGCGAATGCACTGCAAAGCTGCAAGAACCGCTCGTTTGACGAGGTTGCCGAGACGATTAAGCGCACTGCGTTTCAGATAACACGCGTAGGTCAGCTGGTCGCAAGAGAGGCGAGCGACCGTCTCGGATATCCGTTCGGCGTTGTCGACCTTTCGCTTGCCCCTACCCCCGCCGTGGGTGACTCGGTGGCGGATATTCTTGAGCTTATGGGACTTGAAAGCTGCGGGGCCTGCGGAACCACCGCGGCACTTGCTCTGTTGAATGATGCCGTCAAAAAGGGCGGTGTAATGGCATCAAGCCATGTCGGCGGTCTGTCGGGAGCGTTTATACCCGTCAGCGAGGACGCCGGAATGATTAATGCCGTACAGCGCGGCAGTCTGTCACTCGAAAAGTTAGAGGCAATGACCTGCGTATGCTCGGTCGGCATTGATATGGTTGCTGTTCCCGGTGATACACCCGCCTCTACCATTTCGGCGCTGATAGCCGATGAAGCGGCAATAGGTATGATTAACAACAAAACGACCGCCGTCAGAGTTATTCCCGCAGTCGGCAAAGCGGTCGGTGACAGCATAGAGTTCGGCGGTTTGTTTGGGTCGGCACCCATAATGCCGATCAGCAAATGGTCGAGCGAGGAATTTATTGCGCGTGGCGGCAGAATCCCCGCGCCGATTAACAGCCTGAGAAATTGAATTGTGCAAAAGCCGTCTGTTTGAATTAAAGCATACAAAATGTTTTGTTTTGTGTTATAATTAACGGGTATTTATTTTGCGGCGTCGCAGCAGTGTTTAAAAGGTCAAATTAAAATGTCGTTTTTAATTTGAGATTAATATGAGGTGAAACTATTGGGCTTTACAGATATTAAATCGCAGGCTGAAGAAATCGTTTCCAAGCTGTCGCTTGAGGAAAAAGCCTTGCTTTGTTCAGGAGCCGATTTCAGTCATATCGAGCCGATGCCCGACTATGAGCTCGGATCCGTGACCGTTGCCGACGGTTCGCACGGTGTTCTGACGCTTGACGGTAAGGAATGTCGGTCGACCTGTTTTCCGAGTCCGTCTGCGCTTGCCTGCTCTTTCGACCGCACGCTTGTTTCCGATGTTGCCGGTGCAATCGGCAGGGAGGCTTCCGAAAAGGGAGTTTCGCTGCTGCTTGCTCCGTCCCTGAGTATCAAGCGCAACCCGATAGGCGGCAGGAACTTCGAGTATTTTTCCGAGGATCCGCTTGTCGCGGGTGAGCTGGGCGCGGCATACATAAACGGACTTGACAGAACGGGAGTGGAGGGATGTCTGCGTCATTTCGTCTGCGGCAACACCGAAAACAAACGCTATGTCGCCAACAGTTGTGTCGATGAACGCACACTGAACGAGATATATCTGGAGCCTTTCCGAATCGCGCTCAAAAAGTCACAACCCGCCGCCGTTATGACAGCAGTCAACCGTGTAAACGGCGAATACTGCTCTGAGAGCGATAACCTCATTAGGGAGAAGCTGCGCGATAAATTCGGCTTTAACGGCGTAGTGATGAGCGATTTCGGAGCCGTGAATGACCGAATAGCCGCACTCAAAGCGTCGCTTGACATTGAAATGCCGGGCAAAACCTCCGCGACCACCGAGCAGATTATTGAGGCGGTTCGCTCGGGAGAGCTGTCGGAGTCGGTGCTCGACGAAACGGCAAAGCGTATAGTTGAGCTGTCGATTTCCTGCAAGAGAAATAAAAAGAATTCGGGTCTTTTCAGCGAAAGGCATCCGAGAGAGGCAAGAATTGCCGCCGGAGAGTCGGCGGTGCTGCTCAAAAACGACGGTTCGCTTCCGATACAAAAGGGGACACGCATAGCCGTAATAGGGGCTTCTGCCGAGAAGCTGACCATTCAGGGCGATAGCTCGCAGATTGATTGTGATGACGTGAATTTTGTCGCCTGTCTCAAAGAACGCGGCTTCGAGGTGTCGTACAGTGCCGGCTGTAACGATGACGGTACGACCAACGATATGATGATTCGTGAGGCGAGAGAAACGGCAAGAGGCGGAGATATTACCGTTGTCGTCATCAACCTGCCTTACGGAGAGCAGACAGAGGGCGTAGATCGCTCCTCGCTTTCACTGCCGGACGGTGTTCTGAAGCTTGTCGACCAGCTTTTGCTCGATGATATAAGGGTTTCGGTACTGCTCTGTGTCGGTTCGCCGGTCGAGCTGCCGTTTGAAAGGCGAGTCAGCTCCATACTGCTTATGGGACTTGCAGGTGAAGCGGCCGGAGAAGCCGCCGCCGATATCCTGACGGGACGCGTTATTCCGTCCGGCAAGCTTGCCGAAACATGGCCTCGCCGTCTCAATAACGTGCCTGCCAACGCTTATTACAATAAAAACCGTAAAAATTCCGAATACCGCGAGGGCGTATGGGTCGGTTACCGCTACTTTGACGCGGCGGGCGTCGATCCGTTGTTCCCGTTCGGTTACGGACTTTCATATACAACCTTTGAATATCTCGGCATATCGCTCGGATACGGCAGTCGTAAGGGAACACTGTGCGCTACCGTGGGGGTACGAAATACCGGAGCGCTTTGCGGAGCCGAGGTCGTTCAGCTTTACGTCGGCAAGACCAAGTCGGATCAAAAACAGCTTAAAGGCTTTGAAAAGGTCATTCTGCTGCCCGGTCAGACCACATTTTTGAAATTCGAGCTGACGATGATGGATTTCTCAGTTTATGCTCGTGACGGTATATGGCACGTCGACCCTGACGAATATTACATTATGGCGGCGTCAAGCAGCCGTGATATAAGAGCGGTTGCCAGAGTGTCGGTAGAGGGCGACGAGCTGCACGGCTTTGTCGAAACCGACCCGAAAAAAGCCGCTTCGGTCAGCGATGCGGAGTTTGAAAAGCTGCTCGGCGAGCTGCCCAAGGAGATGCCGCACAGACCGTTTACAGGCAATTCCACATTGTCCGAGCTCAAACCGTCTTTTATCGGCAGAGTAATGTACGCCGTTGCCGAAGCAACCGCCAAAATTAACGGTGACATCGGCTTCCCGCAAGCGGATATGCCGCTTAGAGTGTTGTGCTCGCTGTCGGGCGGATCGCTGTCCAACCGTCGTGTGAGGGCAAGGGTACTGCTCGCCAACGGCAAGGTGTTTGCTTCGTTCGGCGCGATGTTCCGCTTTGATAAATACACTAAATCCCCCAACCGCAAAAGACTTGATGGTTGACGGTTTAAATCATAAGCAAAGCCCTGACACAGCGTCGGGGCTTTAATTATACCCTTGCGGCAGGAGTATTATTTCGGCGATTGATTGTTATTGTAAGGAAGTGCAAATGATTGTATAATTATATAGTACCGCGGTATTTCGGGAGCGGTACACCTTTTCGGAAAAGGAAGTTGTTTGCTTATGTTTGAATTTGAAAGCTTTGATGTTGCGGTCGTCGGCGCCGGTCATGCCGGAATCGAGGCGGCACTTGCTGCAGCAAGAATAGGAGCCAAGACCGCCATATTTACCATTACACTCGATGCTATCGGGAATATGCCCTGCAATCCGTCGATAGGCGGTACCGCAAAGGGTCATATAGTATTTGAGCTTGATGCGCTCGGCGGAGAGATGGGCAGAGCCGCAGATGCAACCACTCTGCAGAGCCGTATGCTGAATATGACCAAGGGTCCCGCCGTTCATTCTCTGCGCGTTCAGAGCGACCGCAGAGCCTATCACGCCTATATGAAGTCGGCGCTCGAGTCGCAGGATAACCTTTATATTATTCAAGACGAAATAGTGGGCATAGAGGTTGAGAACGGTGCGGTGCGTGCCGTCAATACCAAGCTCGGAGGAATTTACCCGACAAAATCGGTTGTTATAGCCACCGGAACATATCTCGGAGGCAAGATATTTGTAGGAGAGTCGTCTAAGGTTTCGGGGCCGGACGGAACCACTGCCGCCATAGGGCTTACCGATTCTCTGCGCTCGCTCGGTCTGTCTCTTCGCCGCTTCAAGACGGGGACACCGGCGCGTGTTCACCGCAGAAGCATAGATTTTTCGGTGCTTGATCGCCAGGACGGTGACAGTATTATCACGCCGTTCTGCTTTGACAACAAGCGTGAAATTACCAACAAGGTGAGCTGTTATATAGGCTATACCAATGAGACGACCCACGAGGTTATACGCGCCAATCTTGACCGTTCGCCGCTGTACGGCGGTATGATTGAGGGCATCGGTCCTCGCTATTGTCCGTCGCTTGAGGATAAAGTAGTGCGTTTCCCCGACCGCGCAAGGCATCAGTTTTTTGTTGAGCCGTGCGGTCTGAATACCGATGAGATGTATCTGCAGGGTATGAGCAGCTCGCTTCCTCTCGATGTGCAGCTTATGTTTTATCACACGATAAAGGGACTTGAAAAGGTCGAGATAATGCGCCCCGCCTACGCTATCGAATATGATTGCTGTGACCCGCTTGAGCTGTATGCCACGCTTGAGAGCAAAAAGATTTCCGGACTGTTCGGAGCGGGACAGTTCAACGGAACCTCCGGCTATGAGGAGGCGGCGGCACAGGGCTTTGTGGCAGGCGTAAACGCCGCTCACAAGGTTTTGGGCAGAAAACCGCTTATTCTCGGTCGTGATAGCGGATATATCGGCACGCTTATTGACGATTTGGTTACCAAGGGCGTTCGTGACCCGTACAGAATGATGACTTCGAGAAGCGAGTACCGCCTTGTGCTTCGTCAGGACAACGCCGACCGCCGTCTGTGTCCCGTAGGACGCGAGCTGGGATTGGTCGACGCCGACAAATATAAAATATTCCTCGACAATACCGAAATGCTCAGCCGCGAGCTGGAGCGTTTGCGCACAACATCGGTAAAGCCGACACCGGAGCTGTCCGATATGCTGGTCGAAAAGGGATTTGACAGACCGACCGCGCCGCTGACGCTTGACTCCCTTCTGCGCCGACCGGGCATTTCGCAGGATGACCTTGCGCCGTTCGACCCCGGTCGACCGCGCCGCGACATTGCCGAAAAGGCGGCAGTGGAAATCAAATACGAGGGATATCTCAAGAGACAGTATTCGCAGATCGACAAGCAGAAAAGACTTGAAACGACCCCGCTGTCCGCCGAAATCGACTATCGCTCGATAGTCGGACTGCGCACCGAGGCGGCAATCAAGCTGAATGATATCAAGCCGCTTACGATGGGTCAGGCACTGCGCATAAGCGGAGTCAACCCCGCCGATATTTCGGTATTGTCGGTGTGGATGTCCAAGCGCCGCAGAGAGCGTGTTCACGAGCTTCGCCGCGGAGAGAGAGAAGTGCTGAGACCGATGTTCGACGGCTGGAGCATTCTGACCTGCATTGACAGCGGTCTCGAGGGTGTATTCGGCAGAGCGTTCGTTGACGATACCGAGGAGCCGCGCGCCGCGGTACTTGCCGTGGGTGATATACTTGCGGCGGCGGGCGACACCGAGGCACACGGAGCCGAGCTTATCGAAGCCGCCGTGAGGTCCCGTTCACCGAGAAATGTCTGCATTATCGGCAGAAACGATGAGTGGAGTAAGCTGATAGAGAACGGTTTTCCCGATGCGGTAAGAGCGACAAGATATGCGTTTGAGCATATTCAGCCCGATATAACCGACGATAAGCTGAGAGAATACTCAGGAGAGCTGCCCGACGGTGTTGAGATTTTTTACGAGCTGTCGCATGAGCAGTTCAATGCTCTTAAAAAGAATGCCGATTTTAACGAGTTTGTCATAAATTACGACGGCTATGAGGACTATTTGAAACGATCGGTCGGAGCATTTGCCGCAAAGGATGGTGAAATCATCGGCGGAGCGGCGGCATATACCGTGTACAGTGATGGCTGTGAGGTTGCATTGGAGGTCAGAGAGGATATGCGCCGCAAAGGTATCGCGAGAGCCGTCAGTTCCGCAATGATTCTCAAATGCCGCGAGCGCGGTCTGATCCCATGCTGGGACGCCGCAAATACCGTATCGGCACACATTGCCGAATCTCTCGGATACAGACCGAGCGGTGAATATACGGCATATTATGTCAAGGGTGAATGACGGGAGGAGCAATGTCAATAGATATTAATAGTCTGACGGCACACGCCGCACAGCTGAATATACCGCTCGACGCCGAAAGAGCGGGGAAAATGATTAGGTACTGTGAGCTAATGCTCGATAAAAACCGTGTCCTGAATCTCACTGCCATAACCGAGCCGGACGAAGCCGAGGTAAAGCATATTGTGGATTCGCTCGCTGCCGCCAAGCAGAACGAGATGCGCGGCAGAGTTGCCGACGTCGGTACCGGTGGGGGTTTCCCCGGCAGTGTTATCGCCGCCTACAAGCCCGATTGCAGTGTTGTAATGATTGATTCCACAAGGAAAAAGCTGGATTTTGTCGCCGAAGCGCTCAAAGCAAGCGGTATCGAAAATGCATCGGTGCTTCACGGCAGAGCCGAGGAAATCGCGAGAGGCGAAAGGCGGGAGAGCTTTGACTGTGTTGTCGCAAGAGCCGTCGCCAATCTTGCCGCGCTTGCCGAATACTGTATGCCGCTTGTCGCGGTGGGGGGATATTTCATAGCGATGAAGGGCGAAAACAACGAGCTTGACATAGGTATGAACGCCGTGAAGACTCTCGGCGGCAGGGTGAACCGTGTAGAGCGGTTTTCGTTGCCCGACGGTTCGTCGAGAACACTGGTCATAGTCGAAAAAATATCGCAAACCCCGACAAAATATCCGAGACAGTCCAAAAAAATAACCGAAAAACCGCTTTGAATTGTCGTACCGCCGCAAATCCGCTCGCAGTGCGCGATGAAAAAACCTGTAATTATTTACCGCCGTATGCTATCGTTAAATCAGCTGCGGTGGTTTTTAATTTATTTCATTTTTTGTAAGGCGGTAAATAAAATGACAAAACATAAATCGGAGAGCTTTATTCTTCGCCGTATTCCGGTGAACAGAATCCTGATGTGTGAGGAAAAGCCGAATGCGGGCTTGCTTGAAAGGCAGTATATTCTAACCGAAAAATGGGGAGCGACGTCGCCGGTGACGGTGCGCAAAACGGCGGCAGGCTATCGTTTGCTGAGAGGTCAGAGCACCGTTATGTCTGCAAGGCTGTGCGGTATCCGTCGCGTGCCGGCAATGGTTGTCGGAGGTGAGGTGGAGCACTGTGAGCTGTTGTCGCTCGTTCAGGCAATAGGTTCACAGACCGATGACTGCTTTGAAACGGCAGACAGACTCGAAAAGCTGACCGAAAGTATGGGCAGAGAGAGACTTTCCGACGAGCTTTGTATTCCCGACAGGGTAATTGATGATTATCTGCGACTTTTGTCGCTGACCGACGATGATAGGGCTATCTGCCGACGTGCCGAAATCGAAACGGCGGCGGTGCTCCGTCTTGCCGCGCTTGCACCGTCCGAGCGGGAGCGTCTGCTCGGCAAAGCGGCGGCGGGCAAGGCGAGCGCGATTCGCACCGAGCTGCTTTTAAAGGAGCTGAGTGAGGATGATTCCAACCGCAGATTTATTGTTAAGGACGTGAGAATTTTTCTGAATACGATAGTAAAGGCTGTTGAAACGATGAATCGCGCCGGCGTTAATGCAACGGTAAAGCGCACCGACCGGGCGGGAAGCATAGAGTATGCAGTCAGAATCCCGCTTAAAAGAGAAAAGCAGTCTGCACCCGCGCCGCAGTCTGTCACGGGAAGGAGCAACACCGAAATGCAAATACCTGCCTCGGCAGATCGACTGTTCATCGCCGAATGAAATTTTTATGTATTTTGAAATTATTTTCGATTTTTCTATTGATTTTATCGTATTACCGTGATAAACTGTTAATATAGCAAAGCGATAAATATGATGATCCGAAGCATTGATGTTTTTCGGATATGACGCATTGCTTCGAGAATTCGGAAATTTATTTCAAAATACGAAAGAGGATTACTTATGAAAAAGCTTATGAAATCAGTAGCTATACTACTGACACTGTGTATGGTTCTTTCCTTCGCCGCCTGCGGCAAAAAGGCAGAGCCTGCTGCCGAACCCGCCGCCGAGCCTGAGATTGTCGAAGAAGTCGTCAGCGACCTCGACACCATTGTCGAGAAGGGAACGCTCGTTGTCGGTATCACCGACTATGCCCCGATGGATTACAGAGATGAGGATAATGAGTGGACGGGCTTTGACGCCGAGTTTGCCCGCCTTGTCGCCGCTGAGCTGGGTGTAGAAGCCGAGTTTATCGAAATAGAGTGGGACAACAAGTTCTTTGAGTTAGAGTCCGGCGCTATCGACTGCATTTGGAACGGTATGACCATTACCGACGAAGCCAAGCTGAACTCATCCGTTTCCGACCCCTATGTTGTAAACGCGCAGGTCGTGGTAATGAGCAAGGACGCTCTTGCCGACTATGCCGATATCGACTCTCTCGCCGACCTCTCCTTTGCGGTTGAGAACGGCTCTGCCGGTATGGATTGCGCCGATGAGCTGGGCGTAGATTACGTTCCTCTCGATACACAGTCCGCCGCTCTTATGGAGGTCGCTTCCGGCTCTGCCGACGCCTGCATAATCGACATTACAATGGCAAACGCCATGACCGGTGAGGGCACAAGCTATGCAAATCTCGGATATGAGCTTGCACTGAGCGTTGAGGAATACGGAATTGCCTTCCGTATTGATTCCGACGTAACCGCCAAGGTCAACGAAATTATGGCTGAAATGAAGGCAGACGGCTCTCTGCAGGAGCTTGCCGACAAGTATGAGCTCACGCTCGCCGACTGATTGCAAAAGCAACAGAATAGTTATTTTCGGCAGACGGAGATTTTTCTCCGTCTGCCTTTGCAGGTTAATACAGGACTGTATCTTTATACAATTATTGTCGGATGATGTCGACATATAATTAATTATAAGGTATAAAATTCGACTGCTATACCGATTACATAGAATTGGAGTAACCGATGTTTTTAACCGTAACCAAAAGTCTGCTCGAGGGCTTCGGCGTGACTGTTGAGCTGTTTGCGCTCACTCTGCTCGGTGCTCTCCCGCTCGGACTTATTATCTGTCTTTGCAGTATGAGTAAGTTTAAGCCTCTGTCGCTGCTCAGCCGTTTGTTCGTCTGGATTATCAGAGGAACACCGCTGATGCTACAGCTTATCGTCGTCTACTACGGTCCGGGATTGCTCGGCAAGTGGGCTGAACGGCAGGGCGGCGGAGCGATAATGCAGTGGCTTTCCGGTGCGCACGTCATGGGACGCTTTACCGCCGTGCTGATTGCGTTTATTATCAATTATGCCTGCTATTTTTCCGAAATATACCGCGGCGGTATCGAGAGTGTACCGAGAGGTCAGTATGAGGCGGGGCAGGTTTTGAGTATGTCGCGCAGTCAAATATTTTTTAAGATCGTGCTTCTTCAGGTAATAAAGCGCATTGTGCCGCCGATGAGCAACGAAATCATAGCGCTCGTCAAGGATACCTCACTTGCGAGAATAATCGCTATTTACGAGATTATTTGGGCGGGTCAGGCGTTTATCAAGTCGGACGGTCTTGCGTGGCCGCTGTTCTACACCGGTGCATTCTATCTTATTTTCAGCGGACTGCTGACCGTTTTGCTGGACAAGCTCGAAAAGAAGCTGTCCTATTTCCAATAACAGGAGGGAATTATGTCGGTATTACAGGTTGAAAATCTTTCCAAAAGCTTCGGAAAGACCAAGGTACTCGAAAATATTTCCCTCAGTATGGAAAAGGGTCAGGTTCTGTCGATTATCGGGTCGAGCGGAAGCGGCAAAACAACACTTTTGCGCTGTCTGAACTTTCTCGAAACGCCCGATGACGGCAGAATAATCGTGGACGGAAATGTACTGCTCGACTGTTCCGTAAACAAAAATCTGCGAGAAGACGAAATACGCAGAGCGGGACTCAATTTCGGACTGGTTTTTCAGCAGTTCAACCTATTCCCGCAATACACCGTGCTGAAAAACATCACGCTCGCCGAGGAGCTGTTGGCGGCGGGAGAGCTGAAAAAGCACGGAAGCTACAATGGCGAAAGCGACCGCAGAACGGTTATGAAGGCGATAGAGGACAAGGCGCTCGGTCTGCTCGGTCAGATAGGTCTGCTCGATCGCAAGGGGTTTTATCCGTGTCAGCTTTCGGGCGGTCAGCAGCAACGTGTTGCCATTGCCCGTGCGCTCGCACTCGACCCCGCCATACTGTGCTTCGACGAGCCGACGAGCGCGCTCGACCCTGAGCTGACCGGTGAGGTGCTGCGGGTAATAAGCGAGCTTCGCGACAACGGCAGAACGATGGTTATCGTAACGCACGAAATGCAGTTTGCCCGCGAAATCTCCGACACGGTGTACTTTATGGACGGCGGAATAATCGCCGAAACCGGTACGCCAGAGCAGGTTTTCGGCAACCCGCAGATGGAGCGCACAAAGCAGTTTCTGCAAAGATATTTCGAGCAGGCGTAAATGTCGGAACGGTTTTGTTCTTACGCATCTCAATTAATGCATAAAGCGATATGACCGACCGGAGCAAATCGCTTTATGAGGTAAACGATTATATAACATAGCACGGCAATGTTCTTCTCTCGATAACATACCTCGGGAGTTACATTCGCCGTGCTTTTCCGTTTTTTGTGTATATTATGTACCGCCCTTGCGGGCGTGGAATCAGCACTTATCAAAGGTGGTATTGGAGCACTTGGGGCAGGGCGGCATGGTGTCGCCGTTGCCGAGATTGACCTCGGTGCCGCAGTTGGTGCATTTATAAGTTCCCTTTCCGGGCTCCTGACCTGTCTTGGCTGTCATGACACTGTTCCTCCTTTCGCCGTTCGGTGGGTTTCGCTTTTACTATCTTTTCCCGTTACAGCGTTTTTATCCGTCGGACGATAAAAAGCACGTTATCTGAATAAAAATAATATTTCTTCTTTTATTTTATCTTGATAAATGGTATAATAATTCAAAATCGGAAAATACATTAACGGCGCATTTTTTGACAAAATCAGATACAAATCGTTTATAACATACAATAATATACAAGGAGTAATATAATGAACAACAATCTGTCTATCGGAACAAAGTGCGTTCAGGCGGGATACAAGCCGGGCAACGGCGAGCCGCGCCAAATTCCCATTATTCAAAGCACTACATTTAAGTATGATACAGGCGACGATATGGGCAAGCTGTTCGACCTTGAGGCGAGCGGATATTTTTATTCCCGTTTGCAGAATCCGACCTGCGACACGGTTGCCGCCAAGATAGCCGAGCTTGAGGGTGGTACGGCGGCTATGCTGACCGGTTCGGGACAGAGTGCCAACTTCTTTGCTCTTTTCAACATAGTCGGCTGCGGTGACCACGTTGTCGCTTCCTCCGCTATATACGGAGGTACCTACAACCTGCTCGCCGTTACCATGAAGCGTATGGGAGTAGAGGCGACCTTTGTCGCACCCGACTGCACCGATCAGGAGCTGAACGACGCTTTTCGCGATAACACAAAATGCGTGTTCGGTGAAACGATTGCCAATCCCGCTCTGCGCGTTCTCGATATAGCTAAGTTTGCCGACGCCGCTCATGCTCACGGTGTGCCGCTAATTGTGGATAACACCTTTGCCACTCCCATTCTCTGCCACCCAATCGAATTCGGAGCCGACATCGTGACACATTCCACCACCAAATATATGGACGGTCACGGCGCTACGCTCGGCGGAGCAATTGTTGACAGCGGTAATTTTGACTGGACGAAATACCCCGAGAAGTTCGCTTGTCTGTGCGAGCCGGACGAAAGCTATCACGGTGTGACCTATACCGAGCGCTTCGGTCTTGCCGGTGCGTATATTACCAAGGCGACGGTTCAGCTTATGCGCGACCTCGGCTCGGTTCAGGCGCCTATTAACGCATTTATGCTCAATCTCGGGCTTGAGAGTCTGCACGTTCGTATGCAGCGCCACAGCGAGAACGCTCTTGCCGTTGCAAAATATTTAAAGAGCAGCGACAAAATCGCATGGGTCAAATACAGCGGTCTCGAGGGCGATGAGGATTACGAGCTTGCCCGCAGATATCTGCCCGACGGAAGCTGCGGAGTAGTGAGCTTCGGAGTAAAGGGAGGACGCGCCGCCGCCGAGAAATTTATGCAAATGCTGACCATTGCCGCCATTGAAACCCACGTTGCCGATGCTCATTCCTGCTGTCTGCACCCCGCCAGCACCACTCACCGTCAGATGAACGATGAGGAGCTGGCAGCTGCCGGAGTATCCTCCGACCTTGTCCGCCTGTCGGTGGGACTTGAGGACGCAAAGGATATTATCGCAGATATAGATAACGCTCTTTCCGCTCTTTAATGCTTCAAAATCTCAAGCCGAAAGCTGAATTCGAGATTTTAAGAGGTGATTTTTCATGCCTATTAAGATACCAAATGCATTGCCTGCTACCGAGACGCTGTTGAACGAGAATATATTTGTTATGACCGAGACTCGGGCACTGAGTCAGGATATAAGACCGCTCAGCATTGCGCTTCTCAACCTTATGCCGACCAAAATTGCCACCGAAACGCAGCTTGCCCGTCTGCTCGGCAATACACCATTGCAGGTGGAGCTGGAGCTTGTTCACACCAAATCGCACGAGTCCAAAAATACGTCGCAGGAGCATTTGCTGTCTTTTTATAAAACCTTTGACGAAATAAAGGACAGAAAATTCGACGGTCTTATCATAACGGGCGCGCCGGTCGAGCAGATGCCGTTTGAACAGGTCGATTATTGGGACGAGCTTTGCAAGATTATGGACTGGTCGACCTCTCACGTTTTCAGCACACTGTTCATCTGCTGGGGCGCACAGGCGGCGCTGTATCACTTTTTCGGTGTACAGAAGCATGATTTGGACAAAAAGCTGTTCGGAGTGTTCCCACATCGCGTCGAATACAGAAATTCGATTTTGCTTCGCGGCTTCGATGATGTGTTTATGATACCCCATTCGCGGCACACCACCGTTCTGAGAGAGGACTTGGAAAAGGTGGACGGTCTGCGTATTTTGGCTTCGAGCGATGAGGCAGGCGTGTATGCCGCCATGACCAAGCACGGCAGACAGATTTTTCTGACCGGTCATTCGGAATATGATGCCGATACGCTCCAAAAGGAATATCTGCGCGACAAAAACGCCGGCTTGCCGATAGAGATACCGAAAAACTATTTTCCGAATGACGATGACACAAAGTCACCGCTCGTGACATGGCGCTCCCACGCAAATCTGCTGTATGCCAACTGGCTGAACTATTTTGTCTACCAGACAACACCCTATGTAATCAACGATATCGAGAATATCAAGTGATTTGCTTCCGCATTACCTTTTTACATATTTTTTATTTCAATGTCATTCCCTGTTTGGCTCTGCCTTTCTCGGAATGACATTTTTTATTGAAGTCAAAGTATCTGACCGCAGACAATGGTATCTGTTAATATTTTTAAACCGGTATTGTGAAAAAACCACTTGCCATTACACTGTGATATGATATAAAATATCAGACAAGCACAGCGGATATCTGTGTATTTCGTATAAATTAAAATCTCTTTTACGGAGGACAGAATGGAAAAATATCTTATAAATCCGAACAAAAAAATCGGAACGATAAGCAAGGACATCTACGGACATTTTTCCGAGCATCTCGGCAGATGCATCTATGACGGCATTTTTGTCGGAGAGGATTCGCCGATTCCCAATGTCAACGGTATGCGCAGTGATATCGTTGAGGCGCTTCGCGATATGGGCATCCCCGTTCTGCGGTGGCCGGGCGGCTGTTTTGCCGACGAATATCACTGGATGGACGGTGTCGGCGATAAGTCACAGCGCAAAAGGATTATCAATACCAACTGGGGCGGAGTGGTAGAGGACAACAGCTTCGGCACTCACGAGTTTATGGAGCTGTGCCGTCAGCTCGATTGTGATGCATATATCAACGGTAATGTCGGCAGCGGCACCGTTCGCGAGATGAGCGAATGGATAGAATATATGACCTTTGACGGTGTGTCGCCCATGGCGGAGCTTCGCCGCAAAAACGGCAGGGAAGAGCCGTGGAAGGTGAAATATTTTGCGGTCGGCAATGAAAATTGGGGCTGCGGCGGCAATATGACTCCCGATTATTATGCTCACGAATATGACAGATACAATTCCTTTATAAAAGATTACAACAAGGACAATCACATATACCGCATAGCCTGCGGGCCAAATACCGCCGACTACGATTGGACAGAGCAGCTTATGAAGATAAGCAGGGACAGAATGGACGCGTTATCGCTTCACTATTACACGCTCACCAATGGCTGGCAGGACAAGAGCCCGTGCCTCGATTACACCGACGGAGAATATTACCGCATGGTCGCTCACGCCTATGGCATAGATAAGGTTATCGACGGTCATCTGCGCGTGATGGACCACTATGACCCCGAAGGAAAGGTCGATCTTGTTGTCGACGAATGGGGCACCTGGCACGACGTCGAGCCGGGTACAAATCCGGGCTTCCTCTATCAGCAGAGCACAATGCGTGACGCGGTTGTCGCCGGTCTTACGCTCAACATATTCAACAAGCACGCCGACCGCATCAAGATGGCGAATATCGCACAGCTCATCAATGTATTGCAGGCGGTTATACTCACCGACGGCGAGAAGATGCTACTTACCCCGACATACTATATCTTTAAGATGTACAAGCAGCATCAGCTCAACACCGCGATTGACAGCTATATCACAAGCGGTATGCTGGACAGCGATAAGGGAGCGTTCCCGCAGCTTATCGAGAGCGCTTCAATGGACGAAAACGGCGTGATAACATCGACAATCGTCAATGCATCTATGACCGACAGCGCCGAAATCAAGGCACAAATAGCCGACCGCTCGGTTACCGACATCAAAGCGGAAATTGTCACGGCTGACCCGAGAGCATACAATGACTTTGACGGAAGACATCCCGTAGAGACGACGGAATTTGACGATTTTGCCGCAAGTGCCGACGGCTTTACCGCCAAGCTGCCCGCTTGTTCTATTGTTAAATTTACGGTAAAATGCTGACCGACCGCTTTTGCAGACGATGTTTGCTGCTGCAAAGCGGCAGACGGGATACACTTGAGCAAATAAAGCATTACATCGGCAAAATACCCGCCGCCGAGCGCACCGACGAAGCGGAGTATGCCGCGCGGCTTGCGGTCTGCACCGATTGCGATCACCTTGTGGGCGGAAGCTGTATGAAATGCGGCTGCTATGTCGAGCTGAGAGCCGCATACCGCTTACAGCATTGTCCTTTGCCCGCTTCAAGAGGCAGGGCATGGTAAACGGGCGGAATATTGCCGACCGAACAGAATAGCGAACGCCGCACGGCAGGTGAAATTTCAAGGTAAATTTACCGAAGGAAGAGTAAATGCCGTGCGGTTTTTTTCAAGTTATTGCCGACAAAAATGAAGATTTTGGTCGAGAAATACTGTTTTGCCGTTATCCGCTCGGCAAATATCACATATAATATTTAAATATTTGTAAATTTGTTATATTGAGAAAGCCTGAATAATATGGTATTCTGAATGATAACTTAAAAAGCGATTTAAAGCGTTAATATGGATTTCAGGGGTGAAGACGATGAATAAAAGAAACGGTTTTGCCGTAAAGGTTATTCTGCTGCTTTTGGTCGGTGTGATGCTGTTCGGTATTCTGCCGCCCAAGGCATCGGCTGCAGAGGAGGAGCATGCCCGTTGCTATCTGTCAGATATGACGCCGTATTCCAAAAGCATAGGCTATGGCACGATGAAGACCGATACCAATATGAGCGGCGCTCAGATTTCCTATATCGTGAACGGTGTGCGGACCTATTTCAAGCACGGAATTACCGCTCACGCCACGTCGACCGTTGTATATGACATCGGAGCAGGACACCCCTATGACTATTTCAGTACATATCTCGGAGTAGACGCGTCGCAGGCAGGCAAGGGAGAGGTCAAGTTCTCCGTCTATACGTCTGCCGATAATTCGACATGGAATACCGTGCTGTCACCGACGATAAGGAACAGCGCCAACGAATCAATCCAACTGACGATTTCGGTCAGCGGTGTTCGCTATCTCAAATTCGTTTTTGATTCCAACGGCGGCAACGGCAACGACCATTCGGGTCTCGGAAATCCGCTTCTTTACAAGGCGAACTCACTGCATGAATATGACGAGCTGATCAAGCCGGTCGAATATTACGACAACCTTTTCGGCTCAAAATCATTTACCGAAATTATGTCCGGCAACCGTCTTGAGGTTTTGCAGAGGATGCTTATCGAAAATGCCGGATACGATGAGCTGAAGGAAAGCTTTTTGACCGGTGAAAGCGAAACGGCGCGCCGAGAGATGCTGACATGGCTTTATAACGATGCCGATGCGCTGGAGGAATTCCTGGTCGGCGGTAACCCCGACGGAAGCTATGTCAATGCGCTTGATGTTCTCACCAAGCTGTATCAGCAGTTCAAAAACGATATGAGCGATACAACCGCCCTGTATTCACCCGAGAGCGGTTCGATGAGGAATCGCGGTGATTTATACCGCACCATGATGTTTGCAATAGCGCTTACGCACGCCGACGGCGGTCCGCATATGTGGCTGGACGGCGCGGCTACCTCCGACCCCGTAGAGCGCTATAACGCATTTAAAAAGACCTATACCGAAAATCTCCTGCGCAACGATGTGTTTGAAAACCTCAATGTTGAGGAAATGCGCTATGTTATGGGCGCAAGAATGCACAACGATGAGATTTACTGGCTCAACAACTATGTTCGTGATAAGACGCCGGGCGGCACATATCCGGGCATCTATTCGCCGCACCGCTTCCTGCGATACGGCAAGGACTGGGACTATACCGGCAAGGGCTACAAGATAGAATCCAACTTCGCAACCTATGATGCGCGGTACAGTCTTACGAAATACGGACTGAATTTCAGCAGCTACAATCATCTGTGGATGGTGTTTGAGGGCAGTCATATCTGCTGGGGTATTTCGTATGCCGGCACGAACTTTGCAAATGCTTTCGGTGTTCCGGCGCACTATAACCGTCAACCGGGTCATGCGGCATTCTTTGTTTATAACAAAAATGCAAACAATCAGACGATTTGGGGAATCGACAACAATATTTCCGGATGGACACAGACCTTTTTGCACGAGGATGTTGTCGGCTACAGCCATGACCGCGTAATGTGCAATTGGGGAAACTACGGCGGAGGCTTGAGCAGCAGCAACAACGCAACCTATCTGCCGCTCGCTACCACCGCGCTCGACAACTACGATGATTATGCCGAGTGCGAGCTTCTTATGAGCCTGCAAAGTCTCGCAGAGTCGAGAGGCACTGCCGAAGAGCTGTACCGCAAGGTGCTCGGTATTATGCCGTATCATCTCGATGCGTGGGAAAAGCTGTGCCGTCTGTATGCAGCAAATAAGAGTGAGACCGAGATTTCCGGTCTTGCCGAGGAGCTGTGCGCGGATATGTACGCATTTCCGCTCCCGATGCACGATCTTTTGAGCATACTTCGTCTTTCACTCAGCAAGAAGGGTACCGATGTCGCCAAGACACAGATTGCCAAGATAAACAACCTTGAGACAGTATATCTGCAAAAGGGTACAAAGGCGTCCTCCGATGCGGCGGTCAAGGCGTTTGTGGCACAGCCCGATATAACAGTCGTTGAAGCAAATTATCTGCTCGGTAATTCGAGCGGGGCGCTCGCTACCTTCTCCTTTGACGGAAGCAACGGCAACAAGATAGTTTTCGGCTCGCAGTATGCGGGTGTGAGATATCGTTATTCGCTTGACGGCGGTGCGACATGGAGCGACAGTGCAGTAACCGCATCCGATAATCTTACACGTGCGCTTACCGATATCGAAATCGCAAATATAACGGCAGACAACGATATTCTCATCTGGCTCGAGGGTTGGACGAGTGACCTGCCGGAAAATGCTCCGCAGGCAGACAAGGCGTTCAGAATAGACATTCTTGTCGGCACTGCTCCGAGCGGCTTTGAGAAGAACGACAATGAAAATCGTTTCCTCGGCACAGTGACCAATCTCGAATACTCAGTTGACAACGGCAGCTCGTGGAGCGCGCTCACCAACGATACCGTCTTTGCAGGCGAAAAGACCGTTAAGCTGCGCAGAAGGGCGTTCGGCACTACCCTTATGGGACCCGAGGCGACCTATACCTTTGCCGCCGACAACACTACCGATCGAGCATATATCAAAATGGGACGCTTCAGCTATGTCGGCTGTTCGTCGGAGGAAACCTCGACGGGCGACAACGCGACGCACGCCTTTGACGGTCTGCTGTCGACACGCTGGCATACCCTTTGGAAAGGCGGCGACAGTCAACGCTACATTACCGTACAGATGAACGAGCCGGTAATGCTGACGGGCGTCGACTATACTCCCACCGGCTCCAACGGTACCTGCTATTCCGTTATAGTCTGGGTCAGTCCCGACGGAACCGAATGGTACAAGGCGGGAGCGGCTTCGGGTTGGGCAGGCAACAGCAGTACAAAAAAGCTGACCTTTGACCCCGTCCTCGCAAAATATGTCAAATTCCAGGGCATTTCGACGTCGGGCGGCTTCTGCTCGGCACGTCTTATTGAATTCTTTGAGGATACCGGTTTTGTCGGAGAGGCGACCGGCATTGAGATTACCTCCGCCGCCTCACAGACACAGTACTTCGTCAATCAGTCGCTCGATACGGAGGGTCTGGTTGTCAGCGCGGTCTATGCCGGCGGCAAAAAGGCGAGGATACCCGATTCGCTCATCACATTTACTGCTCCCGACTTTACCGATGTCGGAAACGGCAAGACGGTCGGAATTTCATACGGCGGCTTTGAAACAAGCTATACCGTGGATGTGCTCGGTATCGAGGAATGTACGTGGTATAACGAGAATAAAAAATCCGGTCACGATACACTTGATGACGCTGTCGATAAGGCTAACGCCGGCGATGTACTGATGCTGATGAAGGATATCACCCTCGAGAGCGGAGTTACCGTCGGTAAAAAGGTGACATTAGACGGCGGCGGTCATACCGTGACAAGAGGCTCGTCGATTAAAAATGTGCCGATGCTTTCAATAGGTGACGGCGGCGATGTTACGCTCAAAAACATCACCTTCGGCGGCGGTGTAACATGGAATGGAACGGTACACGAGGTATTAAAGCGCGGCTATGAGTACGATGGATTTACCGTTTCTGCGCCTATTATCAAGCTGACCGGAAGCGGAAGGCTGTATCTCAACGGCGGAACGGTGCTTAAAAACAACTTCAACAGCGGAGCAAATTCCACCGCCAATACTGCCGGAGCGGTCAATGCATTTAACACATCTTATGTCGAAATAAACGGCGCCGAGCTTATCGACTGCTATTGCTCGCTGTTCGGCTCCGCCATGTATATTCGCGATTCATCAAGCTGTGTCATTAACGATGTAAAAATCAAGGGCTGTAGCGGAAATGAGACGAAAAACACTTCGGTAATCTGCGTCGACAACAATTCTACGCTTACCATGAACGGCGGAAGCATTACAAACAATTACGGCTACAATGCGGGCGGCGTGTTCTGGGTTTCCAATGGTGCGCTTACCGTCAACGGCGGTAAAATTGCCGACAACGTAGCAAACAAGGGCGCGGGAATATACGTGAGCGGCACGGCAAATGTCACAATCGACAATTTTGACGCCATGCAGGAAATTTACCTCACATCGGGTAAGCAGCTAAATGTCACCTCCTCGCTGAGCGGGGGATATCTCAAGCTCAATTCCGACGTCAAGACCGACGGAACGGTGCTTGTGAACTACTCCGAGAGCGGCATAGAGCTTGACGAGCTGTTGCTCGCGCTTGATTATACCGATAAGATGCTGGTCGGCTCGCCTGCCAATCACACGGTAAAAATAGACAGTACCTCGCTGGCGGCGGTAGAGCATTCGAGAAGCGGCAAGAAAACCTATTATGATAATTTCATGTCGGCTTACAATGTTTCTCAGACCGGTGACAAGATTACCCTGCAAAAGGATGTGGAGCTTCCCGAGGATATCTCGGTTGACAAGGCTATCGACATTGAGCTGGGCAACAACACCTTTATCGGTGAGCACAAGCTGATTGCGAGCGACGGTCACGATATGGTCATAGAAAACGGTATACTCAAATTCAGCGGTCACAGTCATAAATACATCGGTGTGACCTATGTTTGGAGCGCCGATTTCGCCGAATGCACCGCAAGCGGAGAATGCTCCTGCGGCGATGATGAGGAAGAAAAGGGCACCGTAACGCCCGAAATCGTAATAGAGCAGGGCTGTGAAACGGACGAGATAGTTACCTATACCGCTGTGTTTTTCAACTCTATTTTCGATACTCAGACCGCCGAAAATATAAAGACCAAGGATAAACTCAACCACACGACCGAAAGTGTAGAATATCTTGCTCCGACCGCCGAGACCGACGGTCACAAGGCGTATGACCACTGTACAAGGTGCGGCAAAAACTTTATAGAGGGCGTTGAAATGAGTTGGGACGATATCGTTCTTGACAAGCTCGGATATGTCAACGTTACCTTTGACTCTCACGGAGGCAGTGCGGTGACGGCGCAGAAGCTTACCACCGGCACAAAAGCGACCGAGCCGACCGCCCCGACCCGTTCCGCTTCCGAGTTTATCGGCTGGTACAACGGTGACGCCAAGTTTGATTTCGGCAATGCCGTCGGCACGGACATTACGCTTACGGCGAGATGGAAGCTCGGCAAGACCGACACTGCGGTAAATATCGGCGGCGATAAATCGGTACACGTTACCGGCAACGTTTCTGCCGCCGTGACCGGACTTGAGAGTATTGCCGTCAAGATGCAGAATGACAATTCCGGCAAACAGACAATGGTCGTGATGTCGCTCAACGGAGTCGACTACAATTCCGGAAATGCGGGAATGGCGGCTGTGAACGGCGCTGCGGCGGCAGACGAAACCGTCACCTATTATGACATTTCGATTGCAGGGTATCTCGACGGTGCTTCTGCGGCTGATCCCGTTACCGAAACCGACGATATTATCTGCATCGAGATACCGTTTGATATGACTAACCGCAAGAGTCCGACGGTCAGACGTTACCACGAATCGTCTGCGACCGACAAGCTTACGACATTTGTTCAGAACGATACCCATGCCGACGGCACATTCTGTGTGAGCGGCACCGGTGAGGACGCTGTTTTCAAAATCTATTCAGACAAATTCTCGATACTCGGTATCGGCACTCTGCCCGATGCATCGACTATGGACAGTGCGAGATACCTCGCATCGGTTACGCTCAACAGCTCGATTGATATTAATTTCGATATTGATACGCTCGGAGTTTCGTTCGGCAAATCGCTGCTCAGCGTTACGGCAAACGGAAATCCCGTAACCATGACCTATGCAGACGGCAAGATGTCAGGCGTTATTGCATCGGTCAAGCCGACCGAAATCGGAGACGTTTTTGCCTGCGAGGTTATATACAACAGCGTTTCGGTCAAGACCTTTAATATATCGGTTGCCGACTACTGCAAAACGGTGCTTGCCGACGGTACGGCATCGGCACAGCTCAAGGACCTTTGTAAGGCAGTGCTTAACTACGGAGCGGCGGCGCAGGAGTCGTTTGTTGTTCCCGTCCCCGCCGTGCTTATAAACAGCGGCAACGAAATTGATTTAAGCACCGTAAGCCTTCCCAATGCGGCAGAAAGCGGGTTTACCGCAAATGATATTATCACCGAAGCCGAAGCCTCGGTTAAAATTGATTCCGCTATCGCATTGGTATATACCTTTAAATCGACCGAGCCGCTGACGGTAAGTGACTTTACCGTCAAAAACGAATCGGGCAAGTTGGTTCAAACCGAACGCCTCGCGTTAGTCGACAAGCAGGACGGCATCTATGAGTTGACCGTTTCCAACATCAGCGCGGGCAGACTGTCAAGAAGATATACCGTGTCGGTCAAGGGCGTAAGCATAACCTTCGGAGTCTATGATTACTGCGCCATAGCACAGACCAAGACAGATATCGACGGATTTACCGATGATATCAAAAAGCTTTGCAAGGCTATTTATCTATACGGAGAGGCGGCTAAGACCTACACCGCCTCCAAGGCATAAAGGAGGGAAGAAATGAGAGGAAAAACAGCTAAAATAATTGTTGCGGCTGTTGCCGTACTGCTCGTAATTGCCGCAATATTCTTCCTGCTTCGCGGTTGCTCGCGCAAAAAAGAGGAAGCTCCGTCTCAGACATCCGAGCCTCCCGCACAGGCTGTTCAGGACAGCGAACCGACCCCTGCGACCGAGCAGGAGAAGCCAGAACAATCCGAGCCGACCGAGCCGACCGAGGATGACGAACAGGAAAAGGAGGAGGAAAAAGATACTCAAAAGAGCGTCAAGAGCAAGAAATCGACTCCTGCCCCCGCTCCCGATCCGACTCCCACGCCGCCTGCTCCCCCCGCACCCGAATATGATGAGTCGGATGACCGTCTGCCTTCAATTCAGTTGTAATTGCATATTAAGCAAATTAAAAGCGTACCGCCGAATCAAGCGGTACGCTTTTGTCTTTATAATCACAAAGGCTTGGAAATTTATAACTTTGTCGACAAGCTTTGATACTGTAAAAGCTCTGTTATTCCGAATTTGCATCTGACGAAAATGATACGGCGAGTTAAGAGTTTGTCGTTTTATTCGCTTATGCTCTTCTTTTTGCCAACAGCTTTTCTGCCATAAGGAGTAAAGCCTTGGTCTTGCCGTCAACAATGCGGTTGTCCATTACCATATCCACCGCTTCGGAAAGCGGAAGACGCTTGACGTTGAGAAATTCGTCGTCATCAAGGTCGAGAGAGGTCTTTTCAAATTCGGTGGCAAGATAGAAATAAATATGCTCATCGCAGAAGCCGGGAGTGCTGTAGTAGTCACCGATGTATTCGAGATCGAGAGCTATAAGACCCGTTTCCTCTCTCAGCTCACGCAGAGCGGCTTGAAACGGCTCCTCGTCCCTGCTGTCCAGCTTGCCGGCGCACAGCTCGAGAGTGACCCGCTCGATGGGATAGCGGTACTGCTCTACCATTATTACATCATTTCCGTCAATTGCGGCTATGCAGACTGCGCCGTTGTGCCGAACCACCTCGCGAAACGCTTCCTTGCCGTCGGGCAGTTCAATCGTATCCAGCTGAACGGTTATGATATGTCCTTTGAATTTTTCCTCCGAGGTCAGTTTTTTCTCAATCAGCTCCATGTTTTCTCCTTAATAATGTATTGTTTCCCTTGAATTGTCGCTGTGATATGATATCATAAAGTATTGGCAAGGTATCCGATAATCTGCCGCAGCAATCGGTATACGGCAGTGATTGTCGGGGAAGAATGTGCATATAATGATTTGTACGATCAGCAGGTCTGCGGAACGATATCATATACGGATAATATCATATCAATGGGGCAAATACAAATGTTTTCGGTTATTTCAAAGGTTAAAAAGCCGGTCGCTGCAGTGGTGGCGGCTTTGTTTTGCATATCGCTTGTCGGGTGCTCGGAAGAGAGCATCCGTACAGGGTCGTCCGAGGGGTATTCGGGCAAAATTGTGCTGTCGGCAGAGCTTGTCGACGGCGGTTTTCTGCTTGCCGTGGAGGAAAGCTCGGAGAGCGTCGGAATAGGAGATATTGCGCTCGAGGAGACGGTAAAGAGAATGAATGGCGGGCAGACACTTGCGGTCGACGCCATGAGCGGGGCGACGGTTACGAGCCTTGCCGCTCGTCAGGCGGCGGAAAAGGCGCTTTTGTCGGTCGGTCTTGACCCCGACGATTACTGCACTCGAAACGAAAATATCAATATTGAATATCTTTACGATGACTGCGATATCTGCATTGTCGGCGCAGGCGGAGCGGGATTGACCGCCGCCGTAATCGCCGCAGAGCAGGGCGCCGATGTGTTGGTGTTGGAAAAAATGTCTATTGTCGGCGGCAGTACCGCAAGGAGCGGCGGCAAGCTTATGGCTTGTAATACGGATTTTCAAAAGAAAAATCTGATAAATGATACCGATACGCAGTTTGCATCTTTCTTGTGCGACTGTTCATCGGGGCTGATTGAATCCGACCGCCTTGTATCGCTTGCTGAGCACTCGTCGGAAATGATAAACGGTCTTATCAGCTTGGGTGTTCCGTTTTCCGATACACTGGGCAAAACCTCCGACGGAGTGGAGCGCGTTTTCACCGTGAGCGACGGAGAGACCGAGTCGGGCGGACTTCTTCTTAAGCCGCTTTACGAGCGCGCTCTTGAGCTTGGTGTGCGTATTATGACCGATACCGAGGTGACCGAGCTAACCACAGCACCGACCGGTGCAGTCAATGGAGTACGCGCATTGGTTGAACGCCGCGATACGCTTATTGTCGATGCAAAGGCGGTAATACTTGCGACCGGAGGATTTGACCGAAACGAAAAAGAGATAAAAAAGCTGTACGACGGCGAGGTTTTGCCGCAGTCGGGACTCGGAAATACCGGCGGAGGAATAACGCTTGCCGAGGAGGTCGGGGCGGAGATTATCGAGGATATTTCATTGGCGGCGGAATTTTATGACCCGTGTCTCGGTCTGTCTATGAGCAACGGTATTTTGGTTACCGATGACGGTGTTCGATTCTGTGACGAGTCGGGAGATTTATACGAAATGTTTCAGCGTCTGCTCAGAAGAGACAGCAGGATTTGCTACCTCATCACCGATGATATTTACAATTCATCCGCTCTC
>DCGT01000013.1:5213-6327 GCA_002315315.1 Faecalibacterium sp. UBA1771 | reverse complement strand
AGGCAGGAATCAAAAGCGAAAAAATAATAGAGGCGGACAGCGCGTCGGAGCTTGCCGAAAAGCTCGGTATGGACGCCGTTCCGAATGTGATAGGTCAGTATAATAAGCTGTGTGAAACGGGCAATGACGCATTTTTCGGGCGTGATCCGGATACTATGAAGCCGATTGACGGAGATAAGCTGTATGCAATAAAGTGCGGGATAACGGTAAAAGCGTCGATCGGGGGTATAAAAATTAATCGAAGCGGCGAAGCGATAAACGAGGACGGAGCCATTCCGGGGCTTTATGCGGCTGGTGAGCTGGTGAGCGGAAATTTCTTTGCCGACACATATCCCGGTGACGGAGCAATGCTTACCGTGACTATCTATACGGCACAGACAGCCGCCGAGTCGGCAATAAGCTTTATTAAAGCCGTGAGCTGAAAGCTCACGGCTTTTGAGTATTGTAAAGCAGGACGAGCGGGGCGAGAAAAGCGGCTCTGTCTGCATTTTTGCACATAAGCCGCAGGCGGTCGGCAACCTTACCTGTTATGCATAAAAAACACCGATAAAGACCGAACGGATTATTAGTCGCTTGTATTGTTATCGAAATACGGCAGAAAGCCGATGCCCTATTCTGTCGTTGTCAGCTCTGCCGTGGGATAATAATGAGAGAGAATTTGTGTGTAATCATACCCTTGAGCGGCAAGACAGTTGGCTCCGTACTGACTCATACCCACGGCGTGACCGTATCCGCGCACGGTGAAAACAAACTTGCTGTTCTCGTACACAACGTCAAACGCCGCCGAGCGCAGTGACAGTGCGGAACGGAGCTGTTGACCCGTATATTCGGTACCGCCGATATTAAGATTCAGCACCGTACCGGATTTGCTGTAGCTCGGAGTGCCGAGCCATTCCGACGGCTTACCGCTCGGTTCGCTTCCGTCATATTGACGAAGCAGTGCCGACAGCTCGCCCGACGTAAATTCCGCCGTGCTCAGATAATCCGAGGCCGTGGTGTCGAGACTGCTGTCGACCGCGACAAGGTAGCTGCGCGGTGAACCGAAAACGTTTTCACTGTACTCGGTCATACCGGGAGATATTGCGTGGTAGCAGGCGGCGATCGGCTCGCCGTC
>DCGT01000013.1:0-5193 GCA_002315315.1 Faecalibacterium sp. UBA1771 | reverse complement strand
TCACAGGTCAATATCAGATTCAAAACCTCATCGACCGCAGATGAAATTTTGATGTAATATTTGTCGTAGCTATCGCCGAATATGTTTCTTGCGCGGCGATCGGTCACAAAGCCCTCGAGCGTGTCGGTGTTAACGGCAAATGCCGCACCGCAAAGCTCGGGTGAAGGACTTTGCTGCTGAATTTTCTCAACGCACAGCGCATAGCTGTGGGTGGCAATTGCCTGTGCCTTGAGTGCCTCCGAGCCGTACTCTGCCGGCATCTCCGACATTACTGCACCGATCAGGTATTCCCGCATATCCAATGTCATTACCTTGCCGTCCGCTTTATCGTAAATCTTAATTATGCGTCCCGAAGCGGGTTTCTCCGGTTGTCTTTCTATTTTGATTTCCGTTCCGTTCCTCTTTGCCGCTATCGGCGACAGAAGCGGCACGACGAGCATCAACACACACAATATCCCGAATATTATAACCCTTGTCCTCATTTCAAACCTCCGTGAAATAATACATCATTATATTGTATGCAGTTTGATATATGAGATGACAATAACGTCTTTTAATGGTATAATGCAGATATTAATTATTAGGGGTGCTTAGTGTGCTCCGAAAAACTTTGTTCTGAAAAAGAGGTATTGTTATGAGTAAATATACCGACCGTGCCGCCGAGCTTTTCAAGAGCGGACTGGGTTGCGGGCAGGCGGTCAGCGGTGCATTTGCCGACGTTGTCGCCGACAAAATTTCCTATGAAAATCTGATTTCGCTCGGTTCACCGTTCGGCGGCGGCTTTGCCGCAACGAGGGGACTGTGCGGCTGTGTCACGGGTATGGGAATAATTTTCGGTCTTCTCTACGGTGCGATCGACAAGGATGGCAAAGCGCAGGCGACCGAACGCATCGCCGGTATTGTCGGACAGTTTAAGGAACGCTACGGCGCACTCGAGTGCCGTGACCTTTCCGTCCGCTTCGGCACCGAAGTCACCGGCACCGACATCAAGCGCAAATCCTGCCTCGACTATGTAGAGGGAGCCGCCGAGCTGCTGGAGCAGTTTTTGAGAGAGAACGGAGCAATAGACTGAAAATTAAACCGTGATACGGGTTATCGGCGTTCGCCGCCGAATTAATCCGAAACATAACACACAACTACATACATTTTCGAGAAGGTGCGATTTTGGAATTCTTTTTAAATGCCCTCAATGTGGTAATGCCGCTGTTCATAATGATTTTGGTCGGCTGGCTTATGCGCAGGGTAGGGCTTATCGACGACACACTCAACAGCGGAATAAACAAGCTTGTCGTCAAGGTTTTTCTTCCGCTTATGCTCTTTTACAGCACCTATACCGGCGACCTGCGTTCGGGACTTAATGTAAAATTCGTAATCTTTGCCGTTGCCGCAATGTTCTTTATGCACACGGTAATGATGCTGATAGTCCCCAAGCTCGTCCAGGACGAGCGCAAGAGAAGCGTTATGGTAATGTCGGTTTACCGTGCCAATACCGCTATCTACGGCATTCCCGTTATTGCCGGTATCTACGGAGACGATGCGACCGGCAATGTTATGCTTATGCTGTCCTTCGCTATTCTTGCCGGTAACTTCCTCGCTGTTTTCGCCATCGAGACCTTTTCCGGCAAAAAGACAAGCGCAGGTAAAACACTCGTCAACTGCCTGAAAACGCCTATCATCATCGGTCTTATGCTCGGCGTTCTGCTTCAGTTCCTGCCGTTCCGTCTGCCGGAGCTGATACTCTCGCCTATCAAGAGTATAGGCAACGTCACCACACCGCTCGCCTTTATCAGTCTCGGTGCGAACTTTACACTTGCGGCTTCATATAAGAACCGCAAATACATCTTCTGGTCGGTACTCGGCAAGCTGGTAATCAGCCCGCTGATTTGGGTGAGCATCGGCCTTGCGCTCGGCTTCCGTCGGTACGAGCTGTGCGCCATAATCTGCGCCTTCTCCACTCCGACCGCCGTCAGCAGCTATGCGATGGTTGCCGGCTACGGCGATGATTCCGAGCTTATGGGCGAAATAATCGTGTTCTCAACCGCATTCTCGCTGATAACGCTGTTTATACAGGTCTTTACCTTTATGTCGCTCGGTCTGTTCTAAAATACATAAAACACACGGAGGTGTCCGAAATGCTCGAATATCCGTTTGACAGTGATTACATTTTACAGAATAAGCGTGCAATCAAAAAACAACTGTTGCAAAAGCCCGCTCTGCTCGACAAAAAGATTGCCGTTGTGAGCGGTACGACTATCGGTGAGCTGCCTAAAATACTCGAGCTGTTCCTGCTCGACGCAGGTATCAAGCCGGAAATGCTGGTCGGAGAATACGCCCGCTACTATGAGGAGATAGTTTTCGACGACGGCACACTCGCCGCCTTCAAGCCGGACATTCTCTTTATCAACACAAATATTCATTCGATAGATGCCATGCCGCTTGCCGGTGAGAGCAGGGAAGCGGTTGATGAGAAGTTCAAGTCTGTCACCGCCAAGTTCGAGACGGTCTGGAAAGCCGCCGAAAAGCTCGGCTGTCCCGTCATTCAGAACAACTTCGAGTACCCCCGCGTAAGGGTTATGGGCAACCGTGAGGCGTATGACGCTTCGGGCAAAATCCGCTTCATCAACCGCCTTAACGAATATTTCGCCGACCACGCCGAGCGGACAATGGGCTTTTTCATCAACGACATCAACTACCTGTCGTCGTGGTACGGTTTGGAACGCTGGAGCGATCCGACCTATTACAACGCCTACAAATACGCACAGTCGCCCGACGCTATGCCGCTTCTGTGCCAGTCGGTTGCCAACATCATCAAATCGGTGTTCGGCAAAAACAAAAAGGCTCTTATGCTCGACCTCGACAATACGCTGTGGGGCGGAGTTATCGGTGACGACGGCGTTGAGGGCATCAAGCTCGGCACCGAAGCGCCGGAGGGCATCGCCTATTCCGAGTTGCAGAAATACGCCAAGGAGCTGACCGGTATCGGAGTTATACTCGGTGTTGTAAGCAAAAACGAGGACGCCGCCGCAAGAAGCGGATTTACTCACCCGTCTTCTACGCTCAAAACCGACGATTTTGCCATATTCCTCGCCAACTGGAACGACAAGTCGAGCAACCTTGCCGCCGCCGCCCAAACCCTTTCGCTCGGCAGTGACAGCTTCGTCTTTGTCGATGATAACCCCGCCGAACGTGAGATTGTCCGCTCGTACAGCGACGGCGTTACCGTCGTCGAGTTAGGTGAGCCGGAGAGGTACGCCGAAACTGTGTCGGCGGGAGGGTATTTTGAAGTTACCTCGCTGTCCGACGATGACCGCAAGCGTGCCGCAATGTACCGTGAGAACGCCGCCCGTGCCACGCTTGAGCAGAGCTTCGTGAACTACGGCGAATATCTCGATTCGCTCGAAATGAAGGGCTATTTCGGGCCTGTCACCGACGAGCGTCTTGCAAGGGTGACACAGCTTGCCAACAAGAGCAACCAGTTCAACCTCACAACCAAACGCTATACCGAATCAGAAATCCGTGAAGTTTCGCAGAGCAATAATCACATTTGTCTTTGCGGAAGACTCGCTGACAAATTCGGTGACAACGGCATCGTTTCAGTTGTTATCGGCAGATGTGACGGCAATATCCTGCACGTTGAACTCTGGCTTATGAGCTGTCGTGTCCTGAAGCGTGATATGGAGCTTGCAATGCTCGATGAACTCGTGAAAAAGTGCCGTGAGCGTGGAATCACGCAGATTATCGGCTACTACTACAAAACAGCAAAGAACAATATGGTTTCAAAGCTTTATGAAACCTTCGGCTTCACACTCACTGAGGAAAGTGAAACCGGTGACTCTGTATGGAGTCTTGACCTTGCCTCTTATGAATTCAGAAACAAGGTTATCGAAATAACAGAAAATTTTAAAGGAGAATAATTATGAACAAGAATGATATTATTGCAAGACTTAATGACGTTTTCAGAGATGTTTTCGGCGACAACTCAATCTGCGTAAACGAAAACACTACCTCTGCTGACATTGAAGACTGGGACAGCATTGAACACATCAACCTTATCGGTGCAGTTGAGGACGAATTCCGCATGAGATTCAAGATGCGTGAAGTTTCAGGCATGAAGAATGTCGGCGAGATGATTAACATCATCAGCGAAAGAGGAAAATAAAATGTCACCAAAGGTGAAAAAACGCCTTATCTGCATAACCGCCGCATTTGTGGTGGTTTTGCTTTACATTTACGGATTCTCGATGAGAACGGTTCACTATACTGTAAAGACAGATAAGCTTGACACAAAAATCAGAATAGTGTTTATTTCCGACCTCCACAACTGCATTTTCGGCGGATTTGACCAGTCTGGACTTATGGATGCAATTGATGCTGAAAATCCTGATATGGTGCTTTTCGGCGGTGATGTTATCGACGGCTGGAGCGGTGATAAGGATGCTCTGAAAATCATGGGATTAGTCAGCGAAAAATATCCGTGTGCCTACTCTCCGGGAAATCACGAGGAGATGCACGAGGATGCAGAGGATTTCTACCAAAAAGTGGAAAAAGCAGGAGTTCCCGTTCTTCGTGGAGAAAAAGAATCTTTCACGATAAAAGGACAGAAAATATCCGTTTTCGGAGTAATTGACAATCTTCTCGCAATGCCTGACGGAAATACCGAGCCTTACAACTCTCAGCTTGAAGCCTGCATTGCCAAAACTGACAATTCCGAATACAACATTCTCCTCGCTCATCAGCCTGAGCAGATTGACAGTTTCCTTGAAGGCGGCTTCGACCTCATTCTTTCAGGTCACGCTCACGGAGGACAGTGGAGAATCCCGAAAATTCTCGATCAGGGACTTTATGCTCCTGATCAGGGACTTTTTCCGAAATACACAAACGGTCAGTATCATTACGGAAAAACCGACCACATCATCAGCACAGGACTTGCAAGACCTGCAAGAATGTTCTTCATCCCGAGAATCTTCAACCGACCAGAGCTTTCAGTAATTGACATCGGCTGAATATATCGGGTTTTTGCGAAAAAATACTTGTAATTACGCAGAAATAATGTTATAATGAATATGTATGATTTAAAACCCGGAACAAAGGAGTAAGAGGAGCTTTCCTCTGTAAGAATATGGAAAAAAATATAAATAATCAGGAAAATACCGCTAATGTCATCTGCGGCAGAAATCCCGTTACTGAGGCTCT
>DCGT01000022.1:440-98638 GCA_002315315.1 Faecalibacterium sp. UBA1771 | reverse complement strand
CCACAAGCTGAACCACTGCATGGGTCAGGGCCTTCTTGCAAAATATATGGGAAAGAAGAAGCTTATCGCGGAAACGGGTGCGGGTCAGCATGGGGTTGCAATTGCAACTGCAGCTGCATATTTTGGACTTGAATGCGATGTTTATATGGGAGAGGTTGATATTGCAAAGCAGGCACCCAATGTGGCAAGAATGAAGCTTCTCGGTGCCCGCGTTGTTCCTGTTACGGAGGGCTACAAGACATTAAAGGAAGCAGTTGATGCTGCCTTCCGCGCATATTCCAGAGAATACCACGATGCAATTTACTGTATCGGCACGGTTGCGGGTCCCCACCCCTTCCCTCTTATGGTTCGCGATTTCCAGAAGGTTGTAGGTGATGAAGCCAGGGCTCAGTTCATTGACATGACTGGAAATCTTCCGGATAAGGTTTGTGCATGCGTTGGCGGAGGCTCCAACTCCATCGGAATGTTCGTGCCTTTCCTTGCTGACCCGGTGGAAATATATGGTGTTGAGCCTCTGGGAAGAGGCCCCGGGATGGGCGACAACGCTGCAACGATTACCTACGGAAGCGAGGGCGTAATGCATGGCTTTAACAGCATTATGCTTAAGGATAAGGATGGTAACCCCGCGCCCGTATACTCGGTCGCATCCGGACTCGACTACCCGTCCTCCGGTCCCGAGCACGCTTTCCTGCACGATATAGGCAGAGTAAAGTACGACGTTATCTCCGATGATGAAACGATTGATGCCTTCTTCAGACTGTCGCGGTTGGAGGGCATTATTCCCGCAATAGAGAGTGCACACGCCGTCGCATACGGTATCAAGCTCGCTCAAACTATGGGTAAAGGCTCGGTGCTTATCAATCTCTCCGGCAGAGGCGACAAGGATATGGATTTCGTGCTTGAGAAATACGGAATAAGATAAAACAATATATAAATTAAGGCATTCTCGACGGAATAAAGCCCGAGAGAATGCTTTTTTATATGTCAATTATTTTCTTTTGTACCCGAAATATAGTTTACCAACCCGTATATAAGCTGTTTTTCCTCTTGATTCATATTCCTGAGAACTATCGTTCCTGGTCCTGTATTCCCAAAATGAAATCCGTTATCGTATGAAAAAATTTTTGCCATCTCAATAAGATAATACGCCGTAGAATTTGAAAGCTCTATTTCCCAAGCGTTCACGTTAGTTCTTGAAACACCGAGCTTTTTGGCAAGTGCCGCCTGAGATAATCCGGAATTTTCTCTCATCGCCTTTATATTAGCCGAAATCATTATTATCACCGTCCTTGTTTATAATAACAATATCAAATTTTAGAAAATTTTTTGTTACAAAACATATAAGCCTGTCACGATATTGTGACAGGCTTTTGTGTTAATCAGTTTTTTGCCGTTGCTCCGGCGACATATTTTGCCGCCTTTATGAGCGGGGCATAGAGGATAAGTCCCAATACGAAATTACCGATGGCGTGGGGAATATCAAAGGTCAGTCCCGACGCTATGTAGGCAAAGCCGCCCCGCACTCCGAGGATGAAGAAATAGGGAATGGAGCAGAGCGTTCCGAACGCCATTCCGAAGCCGCCGAGCAGCAGTGCAACGACAATCGGATTTTCCGTTTTTTTTGTCAGAACGGCAATGATATACAGTACTGTCCAGACATATAGGTACATTATCCACCAGATGTGAAAGCCGTAGATAATGCCCTCGATAACGGCGAAAACATAGATTGAATACAGTGTATCTTTTCCGAACGAGCGTGCATAGACGAACACTAAAAGCGATACCAGTTCAATGTTGGGCAGACTCGCCATCGCTACCTGCACACCTATCAGCATTGCCGCCGACACTCCTATAAAGGCGACCCGCGCCACGGCACTCCGGCGTACCATTAATAACCTATGTTAAGTGTGAAGATGAATTCGTCGCCGTCAAAAATCGGAGTTTCACTGACTCCGGTATTGACATAACTGCCGTCGCCGTAGGTATAGCCCCACCATTCCTGATTTCCGTCGTCGGCAACTACACCGTCGAAGCCGGTGACATAAAATCCGTAAGCACCTTCATCGCCCTCAATGAGTCCCTGCTCGTCGAGTGCGTCATAAAGATACTCGGCGTCGGTGGCGATTTCATAGCTTTTTTCGCTTCCGTCGGCAAACACGGCGGTGATGGAAATGGTTTTGCTGCCTTTTGCGGTTTCCTTTTTACAGCCGCAGAAAAGCGCCGCGAGCATTGTGACGACCGCAAAAACGGCAATAATTCGCTTGAAAGATTTTGACATAAAAAATTCCTCCGTAGACCTCTTTGCAAAATTACTCGTTGCAAAGGCAAGTGTTTCGGAGGACAGTATTACAGCTCGTTTCTGTCGTACCGCACTCCAAAACTCGTGGACAGGTACACGCTCCGAGCAGGTCTTCTGACTTCGGCTTCATTGCAAATCCCCGCCTTCCCGATTACTCAGTGACCGGCGAATAAACTACGCCATGGGGATTTACCAAGCCGTTACAGCGACGAGTTCGTGCGGGATTTTCACCCGCTTCCCTTATCACGGAACGTTTTTGACGTTCGGCATATCCGCTGTCGAATATGCCGAACCTCATTAACTCAATATTACAACAATTTACAGTCCTTGTCAATGCGGATAGCCATGGGAATAACAATCAATCCGTCATTGTCATGTCTGCTGTCGGTAGCCTCAAAGCCGATGTGCTTATAAAATTCCACAGCATAAAGAGAGGAATTTACTGTGACATAGGTTGTTTTGGGATTGTGTTCGGCTATGTACTGCAAAGCGCAGGAAACAAGCTCTTTTCCTATGCCTTTTTTTACTTCGCCGGGAGCAACGAACAGCATGGAAATATGGTTTTCCGTTCTTAGCTCTATCATGCCGATAATTCTGTTGCCGTCCTTGGCGACAAACGTAATGTGGTGATGCCACTGTCGATATGCAAAGTTTGCAAAGTTTGCATAAGCGAGAAATGAATCCTGACCCTGCTTGTTATAATAGCTCGCGTCATATTCCCAAAAGCTCGCTTCCACCATATTTACGGTTGCCTGATATTCCGTCTTTTTAATTGCCGATACGGTAACTGTCATTTTTCCGCACCGCCGTTTCTGTTATTTTCGGAAGCATCCGAATCCCAAACTCGGTATCCGAGGGTCATAAGGCTGTCTCCGAGATGGACATCCTCAACGAGAATATTGTCGGGCAGACGCAGGTCAGTATGGGAGAAATTCCAAAATCCCTCTATGCCCAAATTGACCAGCTTTTCGGCGGTTTGCTGTGCATTTTCACCAGGAATGCAGAGTATTGCCACGCGTGGATGACGCTCTTTACAGAAATCGTCAAGCTTGTCAACATTCATAATAGGCAGACCCGAAGCAGTCTGCGCCGCATTGGGATTTTTGTCGAACAGACCTATCAGCGTAATACCCTTTGCCTCACCCGACAGATAACCGCACAGCGCACGACCGAGGTTACCGACACCGATGAGGACGGCGGTAAGATTTTCGTTAAGATGAAGAATGTTGCCTATTTCTTTGCAAAGCGGCGAAACGCCGTAGCCGTAACCCTGCTGTCCGAAGCCGCCGAAGCAGTTTAAATCCTGACGAATCTGTGAAGCGGTCAGACCGAGCTGCTTGGCAATTTCGATAGAGGATATGCGTTCCACTCCCTCTGATTCGAGCTTTTCGAGCAGCCGGTAATATCTCGGCAGGCGACGCAGAACCGGCAGAGAAACCGGCTGATCCTTTTTAGGCATTGATAACACCTCTTGAATAATTTACAGAAGCTGCTCCAGCTTGCCTATTACATATTCGGCAAATTGGGCGCCGGTTGCACCGTCGGAGCGTCCGGTAAGAACATATTTCTTTTCTTCAAGGCAGATATCGAGTGCTTCGTCGAACTTGGCGGCTCGCTCACCGTAGCCTATATGACGCAGAAGCATTGCGGCGGCTCTCATAATGGAGCTCGGGTCGGCGTACTGGGCGCGACCATCCTCGACCATACGGGGAGCCGAGCCGTGTATTGCCTCGAACATTGCATAGCGCTTGCCGATATTAGCACTGCCCGCCGTGCCTACACCTCCCTGAAGCTCGGCGGCCTCATCGGTGATTATATCGCCGTAGAGGTTGGGCAGAACGATTACCTGAAAGTCACGGCGGCGTTTTTCGTCGACCAGCTTGGCGGTCATAATGTCGGCATACCAGCTGTCGGTTGTGATGCCGGGATACTCCTTGCCGATTTCCATGGCTCGGCTGAGGAATTTTCCGTCGGTTGCCTTGATGACGTTTGCCTTGGTGACGATGGAAACGCGGGTTTTTCCGTTGTTTTTGGCAAATTCGTATCCGAGACGGGCGATTCGGTCGGTACCTTCATCGCTTGTCACTGCAAAGTCAACGGCAAATCCGTCAAAATTAATACCCTTTGAGCCTATGGCATATCCGCCTTCTGTGTTCTCGCGGAAAAAAGTCCAGTCGATGCCCTGCTCGGGAATCTTGACGGGGCGCATATTGGCAAACAGGTCAAGCTCTCGGCGCATCGCGACGTTAGCACTCTCGATGTTCACACCGCCGGCAGAAGCGTCTGGCGTGGTGGTCGGACCCTTGAGTATGACATCGCACGCCTTAAGCTCGGCAAGTACATCATCGGGGATAGCCTTTCCGACGGCGATTCTGTTCTCGATGGTCAGTCCCTCAATGTCGTGAAGCTCAATTTTACCCTGTACTATCTCGTCCTTCATAAGAACCTCGATGACACGTCGAGCCTCGGCAGTGATGAACGGGCCGATTCCGTCGCCTCCGCAGATACCTATTACTATTTTATCCTTTGACTTATAGTCGACAAAGTCCTTTTGAGCCTTCATACGTTCACAGCGTGCCGCCTGCTCCTTCATAAGCTCGACAAACTGCTCCGCAGCCTTTTGAAAATCCATATTTTACCTCCGAATTATGCGTTGTGCTTGGTGTAGCCGAGGACTCCGCCGTATCTGAGCAGACGGCGCTGACGTTCGGACAAATCAAGCTTGGCGGTATAGCTTTCGTTTTTGGTTTTGTTGAATACCTTGACTGTTTCTTGCTCAACGGCATTGTGTAGGTCGGTAAGCTCCAAAACATCACCCTCGGCGATTCTGTCGTAATCGGTGGGATTCGTGAAGAGAAGGGGAAGAATACCTGTGTTGACGAGATTATCGCGGTGAATTCTCGCAAAGCTCTTGACGATAACGGCACGGACGCCGAGATAGAGCGGTACGAGGGCGGCGTGCTCGCGGGACGAGCCCTGACCGTAGTTTTCACCGCCTACGATTATGCTCCTGCCAAGTCCTGCGGCGCGGGTATGGAAGTCGGCGTCACACTGCATAAAGCAGAAATTCGACATATAGGGAATGTTGGAGCGGTAGGGAAGAATCTTTGCACCAGCCGGCATAATGTGGTCGGTGGTGATATTGTCGCCTACCTTGAGGCTTACCGGGTAGCTGATGCTTTCGGGCAGCTCCTCGCAGAGCGGGAACGGCTTTATATTAGGTCCTCTGCGAACGTTTACATCGGCAGCTTCGTCAATGCCTGCCGGCATATCGACCATATTGTCATTGATGTAGAAACGCTCGGGAACGATGATGTCGAGTTCGGCGCAGACCTCGCGCGGGTCGGTGAAAACGCCGGTCAAAGCACTGACGGCGGCGGTTTCGGGGCTGACAAGATATACCTTTGCATCGGCTGTACCGGAGCGTCCCTCAAAGTTGCGGTTAAAGGTACGTAGACTTACGGCACCGCTTGCGGGTGACTGACCCATGCCTATGCAGGGACCGCAGGCACATTCGAGAACCCTTGCACCTGCCGAGAGAATATCGTCGAGTGCGCCGCACTGCGACAGCATGGTGAGAACCTGGCGCGAGCCGGGAGAGATGGTCAGGCTGACACCGTCGTGAACGGTTTTGCCCTTAAGTATGGCAGCTACGGTAAGCATATCGTGCAGCGACGAATTGGTGCACGAGCCTATGCAGACCTGCTCGAGCTTTTGACCGGCAAGCTCGCCGACAGGCTTTACGATGTCCGGCATATGCGGACAGGCGGCGAGGGGAACAAGACTTGAAAGGTCGATTTCAACCGTCTTATCATATACGGCGTCGGGGTCGGCGGAGAGGGGAACGTAGTCCTGCTCGCGACCCTCGGCGGCAAGGAACAGTCGGGTGTTCTCGTCGGACGGGAATATAGAGGTGGTTGCGCCCAGCTCGGCACCCATATTTGTTATTGTGGCACGCTCGGGAACGGTCAGTGAGGCAACACCGTCGCCGGTGTACTCGATAATTCTTCCCACACCGCCCTTAACCGAGAGAATTTTGAGCAGCTCGAGAATAATGTCCTTGGCGGCAACGCCTTTGCCGAGTGAGCCGTGAAGACGAACCTCGGTGACCTTGGGCGCGGTGATATAATATGTTCCGCCGCCCATGGCAACCGCAACATCAAGCCCGCCGGCGCCGAAAGCGAGCGAACCGATACCGCCGGCAGTAGGTGTATGGCTGTCCGAGCCGATAAGTGTTTTGCCGGGGCGCGCGAATCGCTCGAGATGAACATGGTGACAGATACCGTTGCCGGGACGTGAGAATCTGATTCCGTACTTTTTGGCGACGGTGCGGATATATTCGTGGTCATCGGCATTCTCAAAGCCTGTCTGAAGAATATTGTGGTCGATATATGCGACCGACAGCTCAGTCTTGACGCGGGGAATACCGAGAGCTTCGTACTGCAGATATGCCATAGTTCCGGTCGAATCCTGAGTGAGTGTCTGATCTATGCGCAGACCGATTTCTCCGCCCGCCTCAAGTGAACCCTCAACCAGATGAGCTTTAATAATTTTTTCCGATAAAGTAAGTCCCATTTGTTCCTCCGTTAATAAATATTTATTCGGCACTGCATATTATATTGTTTTCTGCACCGCCGACCGTTTGCCTATTAGAAAAGCAAAAAATCTTAATAGATAATTATATAAATTTTTATACCGTTAGTCAATCGATTAACCGATTTAAAGCGAAGAATTGTTCAGGCGTTTTTTGTCGAGCTTGGTGTCGTTAATCGAGTCAATTGTTTCGTTCAACCATTCGCCGTAGTAATCGTAAGGCTCGCGAGTCCACAGGTCGAGCAGTTTGTCGAGAGCCTCTCTGTCTTTTTTCAGACTTCGGCATGAATACTGTCTGCGGTCGCGGTTAACTGTAACAAGATGTTTTCCTCCATCGGAGAATTTTACGGTGTAAATACAGAATCCGGTCCAGCTGCGGTGGGCATAAAGCATATCGCCCTGCATATAAAAGAACCATTTATCTTCCATTTCACGAGGAATATTTCCGCGTCGGAGTATCTCCGTTTCCTTTTCGGAAAAAGTTCTTTTCAAAATGAAGGTGCGTTTTTTTCTCGGCATATCCTCTGTGTCCCAGTCATCCTTTTCGGCGATTTTCCCGATGGATTTCTCATCATTCATAAAACAATACCCTTCTTCCCACGCGCTCACATAAAACCGACAGGGTTAAACTTGACTTTGTTCGATAATTTAAAGCATAGTTTGCCGTGCAATATCACGGTATTTTTCTATTATGTCGGTAAGCATTTGAAGCTTGTCTGCATATTTTTTCGGATATATCTGTGATGAAAAGCTGACGCTTCCGCCTTGAAAGTTAAAGGAATAGCCGGTGGAAGCCATGTCCGATACAAATGCGTTTGTAAATTTTTTTCCGTCCCATCGGTACATACCGTTTTTAATGAAAATATCCTCGATTTCGGCGAGAGCTTTTTTATCGACGCGGTATTCCTCTGTTTCGGGAGCCTGATTATAGCTTTTCGCTTCGGTAAACGAAAGCAGAGCATAGCCATCACGCGCCGAAAGAGTCATACTGTAAAAACCGCCTCGCATATCGCCGCTTTTGCTGATTGAAAAGCTTGTAAGCTCTTTATTTTTCTTGCCGGTTAAGTCAAACAAAACGTTGCCTCCGTGTCTATCGTTTATTACCGTTACCGTTCGAGATATTGCATTAAAAAAGACCGTATTTCGAATATAATATTTCCTGAGGCGGCGGGCTTTTTCATGCTCTCCGAGACTGTAAGGATTGTACCGTCATTTAATTCAAATTCGATTTTCCCGTTCATCAGCGAGGGAATAAAAATGTCTTGCTCCCGCAATCCGCCCCAATGAAGCATCAGATGCCTGTCGGCTGTCTGCCTTATTGTTTCAATGACATTATCAGGAACTACCTTTTCAATTCTTGCAATTTGATTTTTTTCATAGCCGAATTTGTGCTCCGAGGTCAGACGAGTGCCGCTGAGACATATTGTAAAATACTCATCGGGACTGCTGCTCTGCATATAGGTTACCGTCTTAACAGTACCGCAGTCAGATGTTTTAATTCGGCTTTCGGATATGTGTTTTTTGAAAACAGACACAATTTCGGAGCCTGCATTCGGAGAAATTATCGAACTTCGGTTGTCATATACCGTTATTTTTTCGCCCGAAGCAAAATATATTTCGAGCGTTCCGCCAAAGCCGGCAGGAATACCGTTTACAAACTGCGAATGTCCGTTATTTTTCTCAAAATGGTATTTCACGGAAATATCATACAAATCGTCAAACAATCCGCATTTTTCCGAAACTACGGCAGATAGCGTCGAACCGCCCGCACGGTCATTGCTGTCGGAGACGGTCAGCACCGTCAAAAATCCGCTGTCGACCCTTGCCGCATATCCGTAAATGTGCTCGTATTCGCACGCAGGGAACATTCCTGCGAAGCTGCACCCGACCTCAAAGAATTCTATATCCTTTGAAATAATTTCATAGGGTATTTCTCCGGAGACAGCACCCGAAAACGTATCGTTTCTCATCGTATCACCGTAAATGTTCTTAGACTGCATAGCGTTGCCGCGTAACAAAAAGCCGTGAAAGCGTTCTTACCGCTGAACCTGCGTTTTGCGGTGCCGCTTATTATCTGCGTTGTATTTTCCGTTGACTTGTGTCGGATTGGCATTTGCATAAAATATGTTTAGGCTTTTTTCACACATTGTACTGAGCAGTTATTTGTATTATAACATAAAATATGTAACTTTTAAAACACATTATCTTTGATAAATCGGAAATACTATTTTGAAAAAAGAATCGCTTTTTGCGGTCAACGAAAGGAAACGGTATGTCAAAGAAAAAGGAAAACGAAGAAAATGATATGCTTTTGGACTCCGAGCTTATGCTTGAAACGGCGTCGGTAGAATGTACGTCGGGGCGTTATCCCATACACTGTCTTACCATTGTCGGACAGATAGAGGGACACACCGAGCTGCCGTCGTCCACCAAGTCAACCAAATACGAACACGTTATCCCTCAGCTCGTAGCTATTGAGGAGGATCCCGACATTAGTGGACTGCTGATTATTCTGAACACCGTAGGGGGCGATGTTGAAGCGGGACTTGCCATAGCCGAGCTGATAGCGGGTATGAAAAAGCCGACCGTTTCGCTTGTGCTCGGCGGCGGTCATTCGATAGGAATACCGCTTGCGGTATCGGCAAAGCATTCGTTTATCGTTTCGACCGCTACCATGACCGTTCACCCCGTACGTCACAGCGGGACCTTGCTCGGTGTACCTCAGACAATGAGACATTTTGACCGTATGCAGGAGAGGATAACCGGGTTTATCTGTGAACATTCCGGCATAGATAAAAAGAGATTTTCAAAGCTTCTGCTTAAAAACGGTGAGCTGGTTATGGATGTAGGTACGGTGTTGGACGGCGAGCAGGCGGTAGATGAGGGACTTATCGACGAAATAGGTTCGCTCGGCGAGGCAATAGAATGTCTGTACCGAATGATATCGGAAAATAAAGCAAATGAAAGAGACGTTAACGGCAGATGATAAAACGATACTGTCAAAAACAGCCGCAGATGGACCGCGCGTCTGAAAAACAGTTTATTTCGACCTCGGTTTGTGCTATGATAAAATAGAAAAAACTACACCGCATAACGCGACCGATTCAGACGCAGAAATGATTTTTTATGTCTGGTACCACAAACAGATTCGTGAACGTTTTTAGTATTTCGATGAAATTTGCGCAGGTATAACGGGGAATTACGAGTGGAAATGCTGCTCGGACGGCAGACGTATATTGTACGGTGTTGAACTTAATATTGCCGTAATCGGCTCGGAACAATGAATTAAAAAAGGAGCTGTCGTGTCATGGCGACTACCTCGACAAAAAAGAAAACACCGTCCAAGGCGGAGCAGGAACGTCAAAGGACAAAGGCAAGCGTTATGAAAAAGCAGAAGGCACAGCGCGCTTCTCTGTTTTTGTTTGCGCTGTCAATATTTTTGATTGCCCTATCGGCGGTAAACGGTGAAAATCTGTGGCAGACGCTTCATAGATTTTACTTCGGGCTTTTCGGAGCGTTTACATACGCCGTAGGTCCGCTCGTGCTTGTGCTTGCGGTTATGACTGCCTACGAGCGCACACCGACAAGGAATAAAACGGTACTTTCTGTGCTTCTCATACTGTCGGTGTGCGGTGCTCTGCTGATATTCGGTCAGCAGGCGGAGAATGTCGGAGCTAAGCCGACGGAGCAGTTTGCCGAGCTTTACGAGAACGGAATCAATGTGTCCGGAGGCGGTTTGATTTCCGCGGTATTCGGTTGGACTCTGTTGAGAATTTTCGGTAAAACGGGTGCCGCAATTACCGTTTTGCTTTTTATATTCGTTTTCTCAATGCTTTTGTTCGGCAAGAGCCTTGTCGACATTATTACGATAGCCGCAAAGCTGATAGTCCGCGGCCGGGATAAATATATGGTCAACTGGGACAATATTGTCAACGAACAGATGAGGCGGGAATCGGAACGCGCAAATAAATCCGCCGAGACCGCAGGCTCCTCTGTAAAGCGAAGCAAAAATATAGACATACCGCTTGACGGTGAATATACCGTGAACAAAGCCAAGACAAAAAATCGTTCACGGATAGATATTTCGCTTGGTGATGATATGCCGCCGGAGCGGGAAACGGATACCGCATCAAGCGATATCTCCTCCGAAAACGGCGACAAATTATTTTCGGAGCTTCAAATGGTGACCGAGGACATCCTTCAGCCGCCTCCCCCTCCGAGACCGAGAACGGAAAATTCACAGCCTGTGCAGTCTCCGCCTCCGTCAAGAGAACGCATTGTCTCTTCTTTCGATGCGGCGTCGCGTGAAGCGTCGATGAGCGGGGCGGCTTCGGTCGTTCGTGATGTTTTCGAGAACAGAGAAAGAGAACTGAGGGAAAATGACCGTCTGTTTGCCAAATTCTCAGAGCAGGAAGCTCCGGAAGGTGAGCTTGACTCATTGATTCGCAAAGCCGCCGGTGACGAATTAAGCAGCGACAGGACATACGATACCGAGGAAGCCGCTCAGCAGACGAAACTCGCTTCACTTGCGGAGCAACAGTACAGATTCCCGCCGATGACGCTTTTGCGCAGTCAGCCCAAGAACACCGTCGGCGATGTTTCGGGAGAACTGAGAGCCAATGCCGATTTCCTTGTATCGACGCTTGAAAGCTTTGGAGTAAAAACAAAAATCGTCGACATTTCAAGAGGACCGACTGTGACGAGATATGAACTCCAGCCGCAGAGCGGAGTGCGGCTTTCCCGCATTACCGCGCTGTCCGACGATATCGCGCTCGCCCTTGCAACGGCGGGAGTACGCATCGAGGCGCCTATTCCCAACAAGGCGGCGGTGGGCATCGAGGTTCCAAACAAGGTTAAAAATATGGTCTGCCTTCGCACCGTGGTCGAGAGCGACGAGTTTAAAAAGGCAAAATCCCCGCTCACCGTTGCACTCGGACAGGATATCACCGGCAGTATTATGGTTACCGATATAGCAAAAATGCCTCATCTGCTTATAGCCGGAACAACCGGGTCTGGTAAATCCTGCTGTCTGCACTCGATGATAGTCAGTCTTATCTATAAATCCGCTCCCAAAGACCTGCGATTCGTATTCATCGACCCCAAAATGGTCGAATTCGGAGTTTACAACGGAATTCCGCATATGCTGATACCTGTTGTTACCGACCCGCGAAAGGCGGCGGGCGCACTTGGCTGGGCGGTCGGTGAAATGCTCAAGAGGTATAAGAAATTTTCGGAAACCGGTGTGCGTGACATAGATTCCTATAACAGATATGTTGACAAACAGCTTGCCGATCCGCAGGCAGATACGGAGGAGGGAGAGCCGCTCGAAAAGATGGCGCGTGTCGTCATCGTTATCGACGAGCTGTCTGACCTTATGATGGCTGCACCAAACGAGGTTGAGGACTCTATCTGCCGTCTTGCACAGATGGCGAGAGCTGCCGGACTGCATCTTATCATTGCAACACAAAGACCGTCGGTCGATGTCATTACCGGCGTTATCAAGGCTAATATTTCATCACGCATAGCGTTGTCGGTGTCATCGTCCATCGACTCACGCACCATTATAGATTCGTCCGGTGCCGAAAAGCTTATAGGCAACGGTGATATGCTGTTCCTGCCTATCGACCTGCCCAAGCCGGTCAGAATACAGGGCTGCTATGTTTCCGATGATGAGATAGAGAAGGTTATCGGCTTTGTCAAAAAGAATGCTGTAATAGAATATAACGAGCAGGTGCTCGCCGAAATCGAACGTCAGGCGGCAAAGGAAAAGGGCAAGGGCGGCTCGTCATCCTACGATTCCGACGATACGGACCCGATGCTTGACAACGCCATAGAAGCCGTTATCGAGGCGGGTCAGGCCGCTACCTCGTTGCTTCAGCGCCGTCTGAAGGTCGGCTACGGGCGTGCCGCACGAATGATGGACGAGATGGAGCAGATGGGTATTATAGGTCCTCCCGACGGAAACAAGCCCCGTGCGGTGCTTATGACAATGGCTCAATTCCGTGAGCGTCAGCTTACACAGGACGCCAAAAAATGACGGAGGTGTGCAGATGAACAATAAAATATATATTCGCATTCCGAAATCGGTGCTTGCGGTAGTCGCCGCGCTGATGTGCGGATTGTTCGTATTGACTTTTTTGGATATACTGCCCGATCTCGATGATTTTTATCTCGAGGATATACCCGCCGAAACCGTTTCGGCGATAACCGGTGATAAGCTGGCGGTCGATATTCTCTCGGTCGGTCAGGGCGACTGCACCGTTATTTCACTCGGCGGCTATGTGTTTATGATAGATGCCGGCGAGCGAAGCAGTAAGGACGAGATTCTCGCGTATCTCGAAAGAAATGAAATTGACAGCATAACGGGTCTTTTCATAACTCACCCTCATGCTGACCATATAGGCAGTATGTGTGCGGTGCTTGACAGCTGTGATGTGGGTGAGATATGGTTTGCCGACATTCCGGACAGCCTTACGCCGGCAACCTCGACATACGCCAATATTCTTAAAAAGATTTCCGATATGGGTAAAACCATCGAAATTGCCGAGCCAGGTGATAAAATTAAGTTTGGGGGTGCAGTGTTTACAGTGCTGTCAAGCGGAGAATATGACGATTTGAACAACTGCTCGATTGTTATTCGTCTTGACTACGGTGAAACCTCGTTTCTGTTTATGGGTGATGCGGTTTTCGACGCAGAGAATAACCTTTTGGAAAACGGTATGCTCGGTCACGTCAATGTTCTCAAGTCGGGTCATCACGGCTCTGCCGAATCGACCTCTACCGAGTTTCTGAATGCCGTTTCGCCCGATTATGTGGTCTGCTCCTGCGGCGTCGGAAACGACTACGATTTTCCGCGCAGGGAATATTTGGAGCGTGTCGAAAAATGCGGGGCGAGGCTCCTGCGCACCGATATCTGCGGCAACGTTTCTTTCGTAAGCGACGGAGTTGATGTTTACTATTGCCCGAACGATCTTGATGCGGCGGCATAAAATATGAGGTGAAATATGTTTTATATAGTTGATTCGGTTTATGAAAATGTCGTGCGGCTCATAGGTGAGGACGAGAGCATAGTCACAATAGAGGATATCGGATTTGATGTAAAAGAAGGAGATATGGTAAAGGAAATCGGCGGCGTTATGCACCCGTTCGATTTTGATGCCGAGATAACCCGCAAAAGAAACAATGACCTTCTCGATAAGCTGACCGACAAATAAAAGAAACAGGGCACTCTCATCGTAAAAAAACAATGAGAGTGCCCTTTTACTGTCTTTATTCCGCCGTGCAGTATTCTCCGAAGTGACCTGTGACGGTCATAACGGCAATGTCGCCGGTATTCAGATCACGGCAGGGAAATTCAACGGGAATATATCGGTCGGTGTAGCCGGTAAGGTAGCCGTCGCGTTTTCCGTGTTCGACTATTACCCGCACGTTTTTGCCGATAAAAGTGTCATAGATTTTATCCCTCGACTGCTCGGCGGCTCGCGCCATTGCCGACGCCCTCGCGTCCTTAACCTCGCGCGAAACATGTCCGCTCATTGCCGCCGCCCTCGTACCGGGGCGCTTTGAATACGGGAATATATGACATTTTATAAATCCGAAATTGCGGATAAAATCCATGCTTTCGGCAAATTCCGCATCGGTTTCTCCGACAAATCCGACCATAACGTCGGTTGTGAACGTAGGTGAATCGAAAATCCGTTTTATGCGTTCAGCGGTTTCGGAGTATTCCGCAGTGCTGTATTTTCTCCCCATTCTTGCGAGTGTTGCGTCACATCCGCTTTGCAGCGACATATGAAAATGCGGACAGAATTCGGGTATTGCTGCAAGCTTTTCGAGAATAGCCCCGCTCATCAAATCCGGCTCGACCGAGCTTATTCTTACTCGCTCTATTCCGTTTGCCGAAGCCGCCGCCTTTACCGCGTCGGCAAGGTCAAGCCCGGTGCCGTGACCGTAAGATGCAAGATTAATGCCGCTCAGAACAATTTCGCGGTAACCGTTGTGTGCAAATCTCTCGGCGGAGCGTTCGATGTATTCGAGCGATGACGAGCGCAGATGCCCTCTCGAGTACGGTACTATGCAGTAGGCACAGTAGCGGTCACAGCCGTCCTGTATTTTCAAAAAAGCCCTTGTGTGGCCTTCTATCAAATCGACGTCAAATTCATCGAACTTTTCTCCCGCCGTGTGCGGCACGATGCTTATTCGGTGAGCTCGTTCCTGCATATAATTGTCGATTATTTCGGCAATTTTACCTCTGTTTGTGTTGCCTACCACGATATCCGCCTCGTTAAACACTTCGGCGTTGTCCGACTGAGCCTGAGGCAGACAGCCGGAAAGCAGAATGATTATATCGGGATTCTCACGGCGCAGACGGCGCATATATTGCCTTACCTTGCGGTCGGCGTTGGCAGTAACGGAGCAGGAATTGATAACGGCAATATCTGCATCGGCGGCGGAATCGGCGGTCAGATAACCGTTTTGTGAGAGAAGCTGCTGCATGGCGGCTGTTTCAAAACTGTTGACCTTGCATCCGAATGTATAATAAAAAACCTTCATACTATCCTCACGGCTTGAATTTAAATTTTTTTCAAAATAACATTTTAAAACAAAATATTTTATTCGTCAAAAAAATAAAATAGCCGGCATATATCTTTTAATAGTGATAATGCGGTGTGCCGTGAACGGCATTTATTTACGGAGGTATAATATGAAACGGTTTATTACTGCGGTGCTGTCAGCCGCGTCGGTTTTTGCGATTTTACTCTGTCCGATATCGTCGGCGTTTGAATACGGTATAAACGACGATACTGCGCTCATTACAGGCAGATTCGGCTTTGAACAGCCGGTAGAGGCAACCTATGCCGAAATAGGCAAGACACTCGATGCCGGTTCGGTGATACTCGTTGAAGGCTCAACCGGAACGGTGCTGTACGAGGACAATGCCGACGAGCGCCGACCGATAGCATCCATAACAAAGGTGATGACACTTATCCTCGTTATGGAGGCAATCGAGCGGGGCGATATTTCGCTCGATGACAGAGTGGAAACGAGCATACACGCATATTCTATGGGAGGGTCTCAGATTTGGCTCGAACCGGGTGAGATTATGACGGTAGATGAGCTGCTGCGCGCCGTCTGTGTCGCGTCGGCAAACGATGCCGCGGTACTGCTCGGCGAGTATGTGGGCGGCAGTGAAGCGGCATTTGTCGGTATGATGAACGACAAAGCAGAACAGCTCGGTATGAAGGACACGACCTTTAAGAACGCCTGCGGTCTTGACGAGGACGGTCATCTGTCGACGGCGCGTGACGTTGCAGTAATGTCAAGAGAGCTGCTCAGGCACAATTTGATAAGAAAATATGTCACTATATGGACGGACGAACTGCGCGGCGGTGAAACACAGCTTGTCAATACCAATAAGCTGCTCAAGAGCTACAGCGGTATTACGGGACTTAAAACCGGCACGACAAGCAAGGCGGGTGTATGTATAAGCGCTTCGGCTATACGGAACGATATGGAGATAATAGCCGTTGTACTCGGCTCATCCGACTCGGCAGGGCGTTTGCAGGCGGCGACCGACCTGCTCGACTACGGCTTTGCCAACTATGAGCTTGCACCGGTAACCGTGTCGAGCGATCGCCTCAGCCGTGTTTCGGTGCGGCTCGGTGAAAAGCAGTATTGTCCGCTGTACTTCGATGTTCCGGAGAGCATAGTCGTTTCGGCAGGCAGAGCGTCTGCCGTTGATTGTGATGTTGTGCTGAGTGAAACGCTCGACGCTCCCGTAATTCAAGGACAGACGGTAGGTGAAATAAATATTATGTGTGAGGGAGAAATTCTCGGGAGCTATGAAATCAAGGCAGCCGAGACGGTGGAAAAGCTGACCGTCGGCAGTGCTTTTACTTTGCTTGCCCGAGCTCTTTTAGGCATCGAATAAATCTTTCAAAGGGGCTTTTTGCCTTGACATAGTGCAGTCGGTAATATATTATATTAGAAATAAGATTTTCGCTTGCCGATTTTTGTGCTTTTTGCCTTGTTCGACAGCAATACGGTATTTTTACCCCAGGAGGATAAATGCTATGTCTGTCAAGCTTATTACCGACTATCTTGACGGCTTTGTTACATCGGATGACTTTTCGTCGATAACCGATGATGTTTCTCTCGTTGAGGGAACACTGTCCACCGGTACCTGCGAGGGCTCCGATTATCTCGGGTGGCTTACACTGCCGAGAGATTACGATAAAGAGGAATTCGACCGAATCAAGGCGGCGGCACGAAAAATCCGCTCCGACTCGGATGTCCTCATAGTTATCGGAATCGGCGGCTCGTATCTCGGAGCGAGAGCGGTTATAGAGCTGCTCGGCAGCCGGTATTACAACGACCTTTCCGATTTAAAAATTTATTTTGCAGGCAACAATATTTCCGCATCGTCTATCGAGCGAACTCTGCGTATGTGCGAGGGTAAAAATGTTTCGGTCAATGTGGTTTCCAAATCGGGAACGACACTTGAGCCGGCGCTCGCGTTCAGAATTTTCAAAAGCTATCTCGAGGAGAGATATGGCAGAGAGGAAGCCGCCAAGCGCATCTACGCTACAACCGACCGCGCCAAGGGCAGTCTCAAAAAGCTTGCCGACATAGAGGGCTATGAGTGCTTTGTGGTACCTGATGATGTCGGAGGACGATATTCCGTGCTGACTGCGGTGGGTCTTCTGCCTATCGCCGCCGCGGGATTTAATATTGACGCTCTTATGACGGGAGCGAGAGACGCAATGGAGGCGTTCACGTCCAAGGATTTGACGGTCAATACTCCCGCAGCCTATGCCGCCGCGCGTTATCTTATGTACAAAAAGGGCAAGACGGTCGAGCTTATGTCGAGCTATGAGCCGGATTTCGTGATGATGTGCGAATGGTATAAGCAATTGTTCGGTGAGAGTGAGGGCAAGCAGAATAAAGGTCTGCTGCCTATTTCCACCATCTTTACCACAGACCTTCATTCGATGGGACAGTATATTCAGGACGGTAGCCGTCTTATGTTCGAGACGATTGTAAGGTTCAAAAAGCCGGTAACCGACTTTGTGCTTCAATCCGATGCGGACAATTTCGACGGACTGAATTATATAGCTGGTCGTAAAATATCCTATGTGTGCGACAGCGCTTTTGCCGCCACGCTTGCGGCACATGTTGAGGGCGGTGTACCCAACCTTGTTATTGAAGCGGAAACAATCGACGAGCACAGTCTCGGAGAGCTGATATACTTCTTTGAGAAGGCGTGCGCCGTTTCGGGACTGCTGTTGGGCGTAAATCCGTTCAATCAGCCGGGCGTGGAATTTTATAAGAGCAATATGTTCGCGCTTATGGAAAAGCCCGGATATGAGAAGATAACCGAAATGCTCCGTGAAAAAACAAAGGGACTTATCTGAAAAGATTTAAAAAATATTTTCCGAAATAGGGAGGATTACCGAAATGATTCGTTTAATTGTAGGACATAAGGGCTCCGGCAAGACCAAGACAATGATTGATATGATTAACAACTCGGTCAAGGACACGAGAGGAAATATAATCTGCATCGAAAAGCAGATGAAGCTGACATACGATATTGACCATTCCGTTCGTCTTATCGACGTTGACGAGTACGGTATCGAGGGAGGGGATATGTTCTACGGCTTCGTGTCGGGAATTCTTGCCAGCAACTACGATATCTCCGATGTTTATATCGACGGTATTCTTCGTATTCTCAACCGCGATACCGAGCTGCTTGGCGATATGCTCGACAAATTCAATAAGCTCAGCGGCGACGGAATAAAGTTCACCGTAACCGTTTCCGCCGACACGGATGACCTTCCCGATTCCGTAAAAAAGTATCTGTAATATAGATATCGAAACTTTTTCGGCAAAAATCCGATGCAATTCGCAAAAGGTATTGACAAACAAGACATTTATGCTATAATCTTTAATTGCGTCAACGAAATTAAAGTTTGTCAAAAAACTTTGAATTTATCTTCAACATCTAAGAGGAGGTGCTAAAGATGGCAGTACCGAAAAGAAGAGTTTCAAAAGCAAGAAGAGACAAGCGGCGCTCCTCGGTGTGGAAGATTCCCGCTCCTGCTTTTGCAAAGTGTTCGCAGTGCGGCGAGCTGATGGTTCCCCACAGAGTATGCGGCAACTGCGGTTATTACAACGGCAGAGAAGTTATCAAGAAAGAGATATGACTTCAAAAGAGGAGGCGCAACCTCCTCTTTTTTCTATTTTCCGAAGTTTAGGTCGTGAATTATGTCTGCAATTATTCAGAGTGTTTCGTCCGGCTCACCTGCCGAGCGAGAGGGAATTTCCGCCGGGGGCAGGCTATTGGCGGTAAACGGTAAGCCGGTAAAGGACTTTTTGGACTACGGCTTTCTGTGTGCCGGCACCGACACGGTGCTTGATATCGAATATGGCGGTGAGCTGTGTCGATACAGCGTTCATAAGGGCGACGAGTACGAGGATATCGGCTTGACCTTTGACAGCTTTTTGATGGATGAGAGCCATCATTGCCGAAACAACTGTATTTTCTGTTTTATCGACCAGCTTCCGAAGGGACTGCGCGAGCCGCTGTATTTTAAGGATGACGATGAGCGACTTTCCTATCTTTTCGGAAACTACATAACGCTGACCAATCTCGATGACGCCGATGTTGAACGCATAATAGAAATGCATATTTCGCCCGTCAATATCTCGGTACACACAACCGACCCCGAGCTTCGGTGCCGTATGATGCGGAACCGGTTTGCGGGAGAAAAGCTCAAGTATCTTTATCGCCTTGCCGAAGCGGGTATAGAGATAAACTGTCAGATTGTTCTTTGCAGAGATTGGAACGACGGCGAAAAGCTTCGTTCGTCGCTCAAAGATCTTGCCGCGCTGTGGCCGTCGGTCAGAAGTGTTGCCGTTGTGCCGGTAGGACTTACCGACCACAGGGACGGACTTGAAAAGCTCAAGCCCTTCGATTCACACAGTGCAGGTGAAACGATAGATATTATAGACGAAATCGCCGATGAATGTGAAAAAAATTACGGTATTCGGATGCTTTACCCCGCTGACGAATTTTTCCTTATGAGCGGACGTGGAATTCCCGCGCTTGATTATTACGGTGAGCTGCTGCAGCTTGAAAACGGAGTAGGTATGCTGGCGCTGTTTGAGAGTGATTTCCGCAGAGAGCTTGATGCATCGCGAAGAATAGTGCTTCGCCGTCACCGTGTCGACATTGCAACCGGTGCCGCCGCCGCTCCGACGATTGAGCGTCTTGCGAATGAAGTCAATAAAAAGTATCATAATATTACGGTGACGGTGCATACGATTTGCAATGAATTTTTCGGAGAACGCATTACGGTATCGGGTCTTGTCACCGGTCGCGATCTGATAAGTCAGCTCAAGGGTAAGTTAAACTCCGAGCATCTCCTGATACCGTCCAATATGCTCCGCAGAGAGGGAGATATCTTCCTCGATGACATAACCCCCGCTCAGGCAGAATATGAGCTGAAAGCCAAAATTACGCCGTGTGACGATGCGTCGGCATTGCTTGCAGGTATCTTTTCGAGGTAATGAATGTCTAAACCGATAGTGGCAATAGTCGGTCGCCCCAATGTGGGTAAATCGACTTTATTCAACAAGCTGATAGGAGAACGCAGAGCGATAGTCGATGACACGCCCGGCGTTACGAGAGACCGGCTTTTCGGTGACTGCGAATGGCTCAATTACAGATTTTCGCTCATCGACACCGGGGGTATCGAAATGGAGAGTGACGAGGTCATCACAAGTCATATTCGCGCGCAGGCTAAGCTGGCGATAGATATGGCGGATGTCATCATATTTGTCACCGATATACGCTCCGGAGTTACCGCTGCCGACCATGAGGTTGCATCGCTTCTGCAAAAGAGCGGTCGACCGGTAGTGCTTTGTGTAAATAAATGTGACAGCATCGGCGCTACGCCCGTTGATATTTATGAGTTCTACGATTTGGGAATCGGCGACCCGATAGCGGTATCGTCGGTTCACGGTCACGGAACTGGTGATTTGCTCGACACCGTCTGCTCATATTTTGACGAAAAAGCACAAGAGGAAGAGGATAACGATGCCATAAAGGTTGCCGTTATCGGCAGACCGAATGTGGGAAAATCAACCCTCATCAACTGTGTCCTCGGCGAACAGCGAATGATAGTTTCCAATATAGCCGGTACTACAAGAGATGCAGTAGATGCCGAGATAGAGAACGAATACGGTCATTTCATCTTTATTGATACGGCGGGACTGCGCAAAAGAGGCAAGATAGAGGACGATATAGAACGTTTCAGTGCCGTCAGAGCGCTTGCCGCAGTCGACCGAGCCGATGTATGCGTAATAATGATAGACGCTGCGGAGGGCTTTGCGGAGCAGGACAGCAAGATAGCCGGTTATGCCCACGAGCAGGGCAAGGGATGTATTATTGCGGTGAATAAGTGGGATGCCGTTGAAAAAGACGGCAAGACCATGGATGTTCAGCGCAAAAAGTATATGAACGATTTTTCGTTTATGTCCTATGCACCGATTATATTTATTTCCGCAAAGGAAAAAATCCGTATCGACCGTCTGTATGAGCTGATAAAGTTTGTAGACGAGCAGAATGCTATGAGGATATCGACAGGTATGCTCAATGAGGTGCTCGCGCGTGCAACTGCCAAGGTACAGCCGCCGTCCGATAAGGGCAGAAGGCTGAAAATTTACTATATTACTCAGCCGTCCATCCGCCCGCCGACGTTTGTGCTTTTCTGCAATTCCGCCGAGCTGTTCCATTTCTCGTATCAAAGGTATATCGAGAATCAGATAAGAGAAACCTTCGGCTTGGAAGGAACCCCCGTCCGACTGCTTATACGAGAGCGCGGAGAGGGAAAATAAAATATAAAATATGTTCAGACGATAAACTTATTTGAGTTTTGCTGTCTGAACTTTTTTATAGCATCCTCTTCCTTTAAATTCGGTTATTCCCGCATCTCTGAGTATTTGAAGCTGTTGCCTGATTTTTGCACGAATATTATTATTGCTCTGGTGTGGATTTTTTAATTTCATTCCATATTGATATACTTCATCAAGCATAAATTCATTGTGCTGAATATTATTTACACAGTTTAAACCATCAAGTAGCCAACAGCGTAAATCAGGATTGTTATTTTCCAAACGGGCTGCAGATTGAAGAGTGATGGTTTTTGTCTTGGATAATACCGTTTGTAATGATTGAAATTCTGCCTTGCCGGGGAATTTTATCAATTAATATATCGGCAGCCTGTCCAACCTGCGCGTCGTGCCGTTTCCGATAAAGGCTTTCTTTTTTCTATAATTGACGGAGTCATAAAGTGTTTTGGGATAAATACAAGGTTTGTAACTGCGGCAAAAGTCATTGTATAACTCATAAACAAAAAATCGGGGTTTTGATTGCTCGTTATTCCTGAAACCGTTGTATCGTAAGCACCGTCTGTAATCTTATTGCCAAAAGAACCGTTTTTGCTTTTCAATTCAAATTCATTTTTTCATTCACGGCAGAAAAAATCGGCAACGGGTCGATTATTTTCAAAATGAGAAATATGCGGATTTTCGCATTTGGTACAGAACATATTTTTGAAATCCGAGATTCTGTCAAAACACGCGGATTTGAGATTTTTTATAGTCGCTTGCAAGTGATAAAATTAATATCCATATTAAACTCCGTAAGGAAAGATATTTGTAAGATTATCTACTTGCTTATCCGATGTAACACAAAAAACCGACAACCGTTAAAGGTTGTCGGTTAATTATTGCTATTGCTCAGATAGCGCGGGTAACCTTACCCGAGCGCAGGCAGCGGGTGCAGGCGTAGACATGTTTGGGCGTACCGTCCACCATTGCTTTTACGCGCCTCACATTGGGCTTAAAAGTCCTGTTGGAACGCCTGTGCGAGTGAGAAACCTGAATACCGAAAGCAACTTCCTTGCCGCAGAAATCACATTTTGCCATCTTCTGCACCTCCTTGCTATTAAAGTCACGACTGATATAATAACAGATATTGTCGATAAAATCAAGTGATATTTCAACTTTTTTTGCAATTTGTCAAAAGTGTCTTATTGTTGTATTTTTTGTGGTCAAACTGTATAATACTATATAGGAGAGTGTGACCTATGACAACATTATATACATTGCTTAAATATGTTTCAAGACTTATCGTTTTATTCACCGCTATTCCCATACACGAATGTGCTCACGCTTGGGCGTCGGATAAGCTGGGAGATTCCACTGCCAAATATGCGGGAAGAATGACGCTCAATCCCTTTGCGCATTTTGACCTGTTCGGAACGCTGTGCCTGTTGCTTGCCGGTTTCGGCTGGGCAAAGCCGGTACCGGTAGACCCGAGATATTTCCGCGATCGTAAGGGCGGAATGGCGCTGTCGGCGCTTGCGGGACCCGCATCGAATCTTCTGCTTGCATATATCTGCACAGTAATTTATAAGATTACCGCATATACCTGTGCTGCGCAGTGGGTCTGCATACTTTTTTATTATATTGCTTCCGTAAATATAGTCCTCGGAATTTTCAACCTGCTTCCGTTCCCGCCGTTTGACGGGTCGAGAATTTTTCTCGTGTGGCTGCCCGAGAGGACCTATTTCAAGCTTATGCGTTACGAACGCTACATAATGATAGGAGTCTGGATACTGATGCTTACCGGATTGCTGACGCTTCCGCTTGATTTTTTGGTGCGCGTTACCCAATCGGCTTTTGACAGAATGACGTCATTTATCGATCTTATCTTTACTTCGGGAGCAGTGCTGTCGTCTGGCGGAGCAACAGGTATCGTTTAATGGAAAATGTCAGCTTCAGCATAACAAACTTTGAAGGACCGCTTGATCTGTTGCTGCATCTTGTCGCAAAACGCAGAATGAGCCTTTATGATATCAGAATCAACGAGCTTATCGACAAATACCTCGAGACAATCGGAGAACTGAGTGAATCGGAGCTGGACGGTGCAAGCGAGTTTATAGAAATGGCTGCGAGACTTGTGGAAATGAAATCGCTTGCGTTGCTGCCGAGAAGCGAAGAGGAGTCTCGGAAGCTGCAACGGGAGCTGGTCGGTCAGCTTATCGAATACAGTCTGTGCAAGCAGGCGGCTGTGATACTGAGCGAGGCTTCAAAGGATATATACGTTGCGGTACGGGAACCGCAAAAGCTCGAGATGCAGCCGATTATCGACCGTTCCGGTGAGCTTGTGAGACTTGCCGAGGCTTACTCCGGGTTGCTTGAGCGAGTGCGCTTCAATTCCCATCCCAAGGTTGAGGCACTCGAAGAAATAGTTGTCGCACCTGTTGTATCGGTGTCGTCGAGGGTTATCGGAATTTTGAGAGGTCTGCGAAAGGGACGCATTAAATCGGTTGACCGACTCGTAGCGGAATGTAAATCCAGAAGCGAGCTTGTCGCCACATTTTTGGGTATTTTGGAATTGATACGGGCAGGGCGTGTCTGCGTCGGCGCAGACGGCTCCATAGAAGAAAAAGCACGCGCCGCGGTTTAACGGCGTATTAAGTCGGGGAGAATAACTGATGAACAATGTCAATTCGGCAATCGGTGTCGTTGAAGCAGTGCTGTTTGCCGTTGCACAGCCGCTTTCGGCTCAAAAGCTGAGTGAGCTGACAGGTATCGGCAGAACGGAGATTGTGTCGATACTCGATGAAATATCCGCTCGTTTAGATGAACGTGACAGCGGAATAGAGCTGCTGAGGTTAGAGGACAGATACCAGTTCGCAACTCGCAAAATTTATTCCGAAACGGTAGAGCACGCTCTTGTCAGCCGCCGAAGTCAGCCGTTGTCGCAGGCGGCAAATGAGGTGCTTGCCATAATAGCCTACAATCAGCCGGTAACGCGCTCGTTTATTGACCAGATAAGAGGTGTCGATTCGGCATCGGCGGTGTCAAGTCTTGTTGCGAGGGGCTTGGTTTCCGAAACGGGTCGGCTTGATTTGCCGGGCAGACCGATAGGCTACGGCACAACCGATTTGTTTCTGCGCTCCTATGCGCTGTCATCGCTTGCCGACCTGCCTCATATCGAGCGCGGGAGTGATGACGAGGATTCTGATGAGACAGGGGATATATAACGGTATTTATCCGACAGGAGGCGGCAATGCTTACAATTCTCAGAATAATTGCCGTTATTATCGGCTCGGTTATCGTACTGCTACTGTTTGTACTCGCATCGCCTGTTTCGGCAAGAGTTGAGTACATCGACGGGAAGCTGCGCGTATATCCTGAGATTTGGTTTGTAAAAATCAATCTGTATAAGGATAAGAGTTTAAAAAACAGAAAGAGAAAAGAAAAAAAGAAAATATCCGAGAGCAATAACAAAACCGAAAAAAGCCGAAAAATGTCGCTTGCGGATATTGTCGAAACAGCGCGTGTCGCAGGCAAAGCGGCAGTAAAGCTGTTTAAGAGAATAACGGTCTGCAATATTTCCGTTCGTATAATCGTCTGCGGAGACGACCCCTCCGAAACAGGAATAGCAGTAGGAGAGATGTGGGCGGTGACAGGTGTCGTAACATCGGTTGTAAACAATCTTTTCCGCGCACGGTATGAATCAGTTGAGATTGTACCCGATTTCGACCAAAGCCTTTCCGATGAGGATCTCGTTCGTATCGGTTTTGACGTAAAGACAAGGGTAATATTCCTTGCCGTTGCGGGAATGGTATTTTTAAAAAATATGCATTGAAAGGTGTCAAGCAATATGTCAAATGAACATCCGATCAACACAATAATGGAAACCGCGATGGACAAGCTGAAAAATATGGTAGGCTCGGAAACAATAATAGGTGAGCCGATAGTTTTGCCTAACGGAGCTACTGCCGTGCCGGTAAGCAAGGTCAGCTTCGGCTTTGCGTCGGGTGGTGCCGATTTGCCCAAATCGGAGCAGAAAACCGGCTTCGGCGGCGGTGCGGGAGGCGGTGTGTCGATTGTTCCGGTGGCTTTTCTCGTAACTGCGGGCAACGGCGTCAGGCTGCTTCAGCTGGATATTTCCGGCTCCGGTGTCGGCAATGTTCTTCGCACTGTGCCCGAGGTTATAGACAAGGTTATGGCAATGACCGAATCGTTTGGCGTAAAAAAAGGTAAAGAGCAGGGAAGCAAGGACTGATTATGAAAGAAAGAATACAAAAGGTGCTGTCGGCACAGGGGTACTGCTCCCGCCGTGCCGCAGAGGAGCTTATAAGGCAGGGCAAGGTTTTTTTGAACGGACGACGTGCAATACTCGGTGACACCATGGAGGTGGGCAGAGACGTTATTCATGTCGAGGGCAGTCGTGTTCGAATGGAGAAAAGACCCGAAAAATACTATTATATTTTGAACAAGCCGAGAGGTGTTGTTACCACTATGGGCGACGAACACGCCAAAAAGACGGTTGTGGAGCTGATGGAGGATATCGGTGTGAGGCTTTTTCCCGTCGGTCGTCTTGATAAGGACTCAGAGGGTCTGCTCATTATGACCAATGACGGTGCGCTTGCCAATAATCTGACTCACCCGTCAAAAGGAATCGCCAAGGTTTACCGCGTGTCGGTATCGCCAAAGGCAAGCGAACGGCAGATCACCGAGCTTGCGGGCGGTGTGCAGCTGGAGGACGGCTTTGCTCGTCCGGCAAGCTTGCGGGTTACAAGCGATGACAGCGACAAAACTGTTATGGAGATGGTGATGCGTGAGGGCAGAAACCGCGAAATTCGCCGTATGTGCGAGGCGGTGGGTCTGACCGTAACTCGTCTTAAACGTACATCATACGGTCCCGTGAAGCTCGGAAATCTCCCCGCCGGTCAGTACCGCGAGCTGACAAAACAGGAAATCTCGGCTCTGCGCGCCGTAGGCACCGCGAGGAAATAAATATGGTAAAAATAAGCTTTGTCGAGGATAAATCATCGCTGCCGCTCACTGATGAGCAAAGAGAAATGTTTGCATTCTCGGCGGTACAGGACGGTAAACTGCTCGGATATTGTCTGTTTACGCTCGGAGTCGGAACGGTGACGCTTCAATATCTGCACACGGAGCCGGGGGACATTGCGCTCGCCGACGGAATTGCGAGGACGGTGCTGGACGGATGCCGAAGCATTGTCGACCGTGTAAGGATAGCGGACGGCTGTGACGAGCTTGATTGCTTTGCAAATCTGACCGGGAAATTTATCGGCAGTGAAGCCGAGATAGATAAAATTCTTTCCGGTTGTTGCGGACATAGCTTAACGGAATAAAGCTTTTATGACATTTTTTTGACACGGTAAAATGTAACGACTGCACATTGTTGACACAGACGGCATTAGGATATAAAATATAATTTTGATACTGTGTATGTGCTTATGTATTGCGGTATCAACGGTCTTGCGGCTTAAAAGTGCGTGTAAAGGGGCGATAATTATGATAAACAGTATGACCGGCTTCGGCAGGGCAAGTGAGATGTTCGGTACCCGCGAGGTATCGGTTGAGCTTCGCTGTGTCAATCATCGGTATTTCGAGTTTTCATCGAGGGTAAGCCGTGCATATTCATTTGTCGAGGATCGCCTTAAACCGTACATACAGAATGTCGTGTCAAGAGGTAAGCTTGATGTCGGCGTTACGATAAGAGAAACAGCGGGACAGACGGTGCAGATTACCCCGAATGTTCAGGTTGCAAGGGGATACGCCGCGGCGCTTCAGACTATTGCCGATGAGCTCGGCATAAAAAATGATGTCGGTGCGGTTGCGATTTCCCGTTTCCCCGACGTTTTTTCGGTTGTTACCGAACAGCCGGACGAGGCTGAGATTTGGAGCGAGGTAACGCAGGTTTTGGATAAGGCACTTGCCGGCTTTGCCGCCATGAGAGCGACGGAGGGCGACAAGATGCGGACCGATGTGCTTTCGAGAGTAGATTCACTCGAGAATATGTTAGCCGTGATAGAGAAAAGCTCAACCGACACCGTCAGCAAATATCGTGAGCGGCTTTTCAACAGAATGAAGTCGGTGCTTGAGGACAAAAACATAGACGAAAGCCGCATTTTGCTTGAAGCGGCTCTTTATGCCGATAAATCGGCGGTCGACGAAGAAACAGTACGTCTGCACAGTCATTTTGCGCAGTTCAGAGGGATAGTGAACGGCGGCGGAGCCGTGGGCAGAAAGCTTGATTTCCTCGTTCAGGAAATGAACAGAGAGGTAAACACCATTGCCTCCAAAACCGACGATATAAATTCTACCGCTACGCTTGTCGATATGAAGGCGGAGATTGAGAAAATCAGAGAGCAGATACAGAACATAGAGTAAATATGAGACTTATCAGTATAGGATTCGGCAACCTTGTTGCCGAGGACAGGATAATTGCGGCAGTAGGACCCGAGTCGGCGCCCGTCAAGAGGATAATTAAAGAAGCCTCACAGAGCGGCAGGCTCATAGATGCGACCTTCGGACGCAAAACCAAAACGGTATTGGTTATGGACTCCGACCATGTGATTCTTTCGGCGGTATCGCTCGATAAGGTGTCGGGTCTGAATATTTCACAGCTTACGGAGGTTGATGATGATTGATTTCGACGAGCGATATCTTGTAGTAGTGTCCGGACCATCCGGATGCGGCAAGGATACGGTGGTTAAGGAGCTTTTGAGAAGAAAGAGCGATGCATCGCTTGCCGTTTCCTGTACTACGAGAAGCAAGCGAGACTACGAAATAGACGGCAAGGATTACTACTTCATTAACCGCGAACAGTTTGAAAAGCGAATTGCCGACAACAGAATGCTTGAGTACACCGAATATAACGGCAATATGTACGGCACCCCGCTCGATGAGCTGGAGAATAAGCTTGCCGACCGTAATACCGTTGTGCTTGTCATAGAGGTCAACGGTGCGCGCAACGTCAAGGAGCGATACCCGAATTCGTTGCTTGTTTTCATTGTTCCGCCCTCCATAGAAGAGCTGGAAAGGCGTCTTTTCAACCGAAATACCGAAACCAAAGAGGAGATAGAGCGCCGACTCGCAATAGCCGAGGAGGAGCTTAAGCACCTCGCATCCTACGACGAGGTTATACAGAACGATACCGTCGAGCATTGTGCAGGTATGCTTGCCGATATTATCGAAGAATGGCAGAAAGATTAAAAAGAGGTAACCGATTATGATGCTCAAACCCGAAATTTCCAAGCTTCTTGAAGAAACGAAAAGTCCCTATCGCCTTGTTGTTGCGGTTGCCAAGCGCTCCCGCGATATTTCCGAGGAAGCGCTTGAGGAAAAGCGCAGTCTCGATGATAAGGCGGTCAATATCGCCATCGACGAATTCTGTGCCAAGCGTGTCAAGGTCGCCGACGAGGACTGATTGGCGCATTAATACTTCATTTACGGAGGCGGCGTTATATGCCTTACTGCGCACAGGTGGCGGTAGACAACGCCGCTTTTAAATTTGACAGACTCTACAGCTACACCGTGCCGGATGTGCTGTCTCGTACAGTCAGAGTCGGCAGTCGCGTTCTTGTTCCTTTTGGGGCGGCGGCACCGAGAATGGGTGTTGTGCTTGAGTTTTCGGAGCAGGATTCGGCCGACGGCTTAAGGTCGATTATCGACTGCGAAAAGGGTGAACCTTCATTGTCACCGGAGATGGTTGAGCTTATTTTTTATTTAAAGCGCCAGACGTTATGCACATATTACGATGCCGTTCGTACTGTGCTTCCGAAAAACAGCCGTCTTGTGGCAAAAAACGGCGATGAATCGACTATCGGTAATTATTCGACGTCTCATCTTGTCACCGCAATACGCCGTGTTGACGGCGTAGTTCCGAGGCTTACCGATCGTCAGCGTGAGGTTTACGACGCCTTGAACGAGCCGATGAGCTTTTCGGAGCTGAACGAAAAAATCGGTGCATCGAGAGACATAGTCAATCGTCTTATCGGTAAAAACATACTTGAAAAGGTCGAAATTGAGAAGAAGGTTGAGCTGTACAGCTCTTACCGAATCGCCGGCAATGAAATCGAACTTACCGAGCCGCAGCAAAGCGCGCTTGACGAAATCAGACAATGTATAAAAAAAGGCTCTCCTGCCGCAACGCTTCTGCACGGGGTCACGTCGAGCGGCAAAACGGTTATCTATGAACAGCTTTGCCTCGATACCCTTGCCGAGGGTCATTCCGCTATGGTGCTCGTTCCGGAAATCGCCATTGCCACACAGATGATTTATCGCTTTAAGGAGCGCTTCGGCGAGAGGGTCGGAGTTATTCACAGCGCTCTGTCGGATACCGAACGGCAGCTTCAGTGGCGCAAAATCCGAGACGGCGAATACGATGTCGTTATCGGTACACGCTCGGCGGTTTTTGCTCCGCTGTTGAATATAGGAATTATAATAGTAGATGAGGAACAGGAGCAGAGCTACTGCTCAGACAGAACACCGAGATATTCCGCTATACCGATAGCCGCCTTTCGCGCATCAAAACATTCTGCGCATCTGTTGCTTGCCAGCGCTACGCCGTCGGTTGAGAGTTATTATAAGGCAGTCAGCGGTTCAATAAATCTTGTCACGCTCGACAGAAGATATATGGATATGCCGCTTCCTTCGGTCAGGGTCGTCGATATGCGCAAGGAGCTTTTCGCCGGCAATACCTCCGGCATAAGCGAGCATCTCAGGCGAGAGATACAGATGAGGCTTGACCGCAAGGAGCAGAGTATACTTCTGCTCAATCGCCGTGGTTATCGCACCGTTTCGATATGTGTTGACTGCAAAAAAATATTAAAATGCAAAAGCTGCGACACGGCGCTTGTCTATCATAAAAACATCAACCGATATATCTGCCACTGCTGCGGAGCGGTTTATCCGATAAGCGATGAATGCCCCGACTGCGGCGGACAGATACGCAGGACGGGTATAGGTACACAACGGGTCGAGGAGGAGCTTACCGCACTTTTTCCGACGGCAAGGGTACTCAGAATCGACCTTGATTCCACCGGAGGCAAACACAGTATAGAACAGCTTCTCGGAGCTTTTTCGAGGGGCGAATACGATATAATAATCGGTACGCAGATGATTGCCAAAGGTCTGGATTTCGGCAATGTTACGCTGGTGGGGGTTCTCGGCATAGACCGGCTTATGCTTATGCCGAGCTTCAGAGCAAACGAGCATACCTTTTCTATGCTCACACAGGTTATCGGGCGAGCGGGAAGAGGCGACAAGGAGGGCGAGGCTGTCATTCAGACAGTTGACCCCGACAATCCCATAATCCGTCTCGCCGCAAAGCAGGACTACAATGCATTTTATAATGACGAAATCGTCAGCCGTAAGGTACACCTTTATCCGCCGTACTGTGCAGTAGGCACCGTGGGGTTTGTTGCGGCAAAGGAGCAGGATGCTCTTGCGGCGGCACAGCAGTTTGTAGAGCTGCTCAAAAGCGGCGTGGAGGGCAAGAAAATAGCCGTACGCGTGCTTGGACCGGTACCTATGCGAATAGCTTTTGCCAACGATATGTACCGTTATAAGCTGACTGTAAAATATAACGGAGGCAGAGAATTTAAGGAAATTCTGTCAGATGCGGTATATAAGTTTGGCAACGATAAAAGATTCAGGGATATAACGCTGTTTGTCGATTTGGTCGGCGACAGTGAACAATAAAAGGAGATAATCAGCTATGGCACTTCGCAATATACTTATAGAGGGAGACCCTCAGCTTCGCAAAAAATGCCGTGAGGTAACCGATTTTTCGGACAAAACAGCCGCTCTTATGGACGATCTTCGCGAGACACTTATCGACGCAAACGGTCTCGGACTCGCCGCACCGCAGGTCGGTATTCTCCGCAGAGCCGTCGTAATCGTGCGCGACGATGAAATAGTAGAGCTTATCAACCCGAACATTGTCGAGAAAAGCGGCGAGGTCACGCTGGAGGAGGCATGCCTTTCCTGCCCCGGAGTAAGCGGCGAGGTTACCCGTCCGCGCAAGGTTACGGTAGAAGCCTATGACCGCCACGGAGAGAAATTCTCCATTGAGTGTACCGATATGGCGGCACGCGCCGCTTGCCATGAGCTTGACCACCTTGACGGTACGCTGTTTATAGACATTGCCTCCGTCCTGCATTACGAGGATGAGGAGGACGGTGAAGAATAAACGGCGCATACGCACAAACAACCGTCAGCCGATGAAGCCGTAATAAAGTCGTTTCGTTTTGTTCGGAATCGACGTCTTTGATGGTTTTTCGCCGTAGAAGGGAGCGATTATATGAGAGTATTGTTTATGGGTACGCCCGAAATCGCAGTGGCGGCACTCGAAGCACTTGCAGCGGAACACGAGGTAATAGGTGCGTTTTGTCAGCCGGACAAGCCGCAGGGCAGAAAGATGATTATGACCCCTCCGCCTGTCAAGCTTGCTGCAGAAAAGCTCGGTATACCGGTTTTTCAGCCGAAGTCACTGCGTACCGACGCTTCAAAACAGCTTATTAAGGACCTTAATCCAGATGTAATTTGTCTTAAAGCCTACGGCAAGCTGTTGCCGAAGGAGGTTTTGGAAACTCCGAAATTCGGTTGCATAAATGCTCACGCATCTCTTTTGCCGAAATACAGAGGTGCATCGCCTATACAGCACGCCATTCTGTGCGGTGAAACGGTGACGGGAGTAACCGCCATGCTGATGGACGAGGGAATGGATACCGGTGATATGATGGGAAGCATATCGGTTGATATTTTGCCCGAAGACGATGAGCAGTCGATGTTTGAAAAGCTTGCGCCTGTCGGAGCACAGCTTCTCTGCGATACATTAAAAAAGCTTGAAAGCGGCACTGCCGTGCGTGTTCCGCAAAACAACGACGAGGCGACCTATGCACCTATTATAGACAAGAGTATGGCACTGTTTTCCTTCGCCGACGATGCAAAGAGCATTGTCAACAAGGTTCGCGCCTTCAGTGTTTGGCCTAATGCTTTTTTTGAGCTGAACGGTGTGAATATAAAGGTTTTCAAAGCGGCATACTCGGAATCAAACGCCGAGGCGGGGACTGTTGTTTCGACAAACCCGCTCGTTATTGCGGCAAATAACGGAGCAGTCGAAATAAAAGAGATGATGCCAGCCGGACGCAAGCGTATGACAGGCGCGGCATACTCCGCAGGTGCAAGACTTAAAAAGGGCGACAATATTCTTGCCGCTGAACAATAAATGCCTAACAGGGGAAAAGATGAACTATTACAATTTATCCTACTATATAAATGAATATTCCGACCTTATTATTCTTGCTCTTGCAATGCTCATAACATATATTGCGCAGATAAGGGTAAAACTCACTTATGCGAAATACATCAAAAGAGCGAATGCGGCGGGACTTACCGGAGCGGAGACAGCTCGCAGAGTACTGAATGAAAACGGTGTTTACGATGTTGTTGTTACCGCAACACAGGGAGAGCTGACTGACCATTTTGACCCGAGAAATAATGAAATCGTGCTGTCGCACGATGTTTACGCGGGAACAAGCATAGCGGCGGCGGGCGTAGCGGCTCACGAGGCGGGTCACGCTGTTCAGTATGCTCAGAATTATTTTCCGATCAAGCTTCGCGCGGCAATCATTCCCGCTACCAATTTAGGCTCTAAAATTGCTTTACCACTGGTTGTTGCCGGCTATTTTCTCAGTATTTCGCAGCTTGTCACGGTCGGAATAGCTCTGTTTTCCCTTGCCGTTGTCTTTCAGCTTGTTACACTCCCCGTCGAGTTCAATGCAAGCCGCCGTGCGGTGAAAGCATTGGAAAACTGTGAGATGCTCAACGATGACGAGCTTATCGGAGCAAAGCATATGCTTCGTGCCGCCGCGATGACCTATGTTGCGGCTCTGTTCACCTCGATTGCCCAACTGCTCAGACTTATTTCCATATTCGGAGGCCGCAGAAAAAATGACTGACACTGCAAGAGCACTTGCGGTAAAATGCCTTGTTGACTGCGATATGGGCGCATTTTCCAACCTTTCGTTCAAGCAGAGAACGGAGAGGACGGGACTTGGTTCGCAGGAAATCTCCTTTGCCGCCGCAATATTTTACGGCACACTTGAGCGGCTCATCACTCTCGATTGGATTCTTGCTCACTTTGTCGGCTCCAAAAAGCTGGACAGAGAGGTCAGGGCGATACTAAGAAGCGGATTGTATCAGATATTGTATCTCGATTCCGTTCCGGCTCACGCCGCCGTCAACGAGAGCGTGTCGCTGTGCCGAGTCTTCAAAAAAAGCTCTGCCTCATCACTTGTCAACGCCGTACTGCGAAAAGCAAGGAATTTTGACCTCGGACTTATCGGCAAAATCGAGGACGAGTCCGAGAGAGACAGCGTGAAATATTCTCTTTGCCCCGAAATAGTTTCATTGATTAAAGGGGAATATCCCGATGATGCCGACAGAATTATGAACGGGTATTTTGAGCATAAAACACAGTACATTCGTGTAAATACGCTGAAAATGACGGCAGATGAGGCAATAACTGCGCTCGCAGCGGAAAATATAACTGTTCAAAAAACCGAGCTTGACGGTTGTCTTGAGGTGACGAAGGGAAATGTAATAGGTACAAAGCCGTTTAAAAACGGCGCAGTCAGAATACAAAGCCTTGCGGCGCAGACGGCTGTTAAGGCGCTCGACCCTCAAAAGGGAGATACCGTAGTCGACCTTTGCTCGGCTCCGGGCGGCAAGGCATTGACCGCCGCACAGCTTATGAGCGCACAGGGTAAAATCTATGCCTGCGATATAAGTGAAAGCAGACTTTCGCTCGTCGCTTCTTCCTCGGCTTCCGAGGGCGCTTTATGCATAGAAACCAAGGTTTTCGACGCCTCGGCAGACATAGCGTTTGTACAGGCGGACAGGGTGCTGTGTGATGTTCCCTGCTCCAATCTCGGCGAGATTTCTTCCAAACCGGAGCTTCGTCTGCGCAAGCCTGACGGCAAGCTGTCCGAAAAGCAGCTTGAAATTTTGAACAATGCCGCTTCGTTTGTCAAATCCGGAGGAACGCTTGTTTACTGTACCTGCTCGATAGACCGTTGTGAGAACGCCGAGGTTGCGGAAAAATTCCTTAAAGATCACACGGATTTTAAGCCGAAATCGCTTTCAGGTCTCACAACCGGCATTTCGGACGGAAATTATCGAATTTTTATGCCGGGTTTGACCGGAAGTGAAGGCTTTTTTATAGCAACTTTCGAAAGAATGTGTTAAAATAATGGGAAAGATAGATATATTGTCACTTACTGCCGATAAGCTTTCGGAGTTTGTGCAGTCAATTGGCGAGCCGAAATTCCGCTCGACACAGATTTTCGACTGGCTTCACAATAAACGTGTAAAATCGTTTGACGAAATGACCAACCTATCCAAGGCACTGAGGGTTAAGCTGGACGAAGCCGCGTTCATACCGTCAATTTCGGTTATGAAACGTCAGAAATCGTCGGACGGCACCGTGAAGTTCCTCTACGCCTTTGCCGACGGCAACTGTATCGAAACCGTAGCTATGTTTTACAAGCACGGAATGTCGGTCTGTGTATCCTCTCAGGTCGGGTGTCGAATGGGTTGCAGGTTCTGCGCTTCCACGCAAAACGGTCTGGTCCGCAATCTTTCCGCATCCGAAATATTGCTCGAGGTTTACGAAACTGAGCGACAGATAGGCGAGCGTGCGGATTCACTCGTGCTTATGGGTATCGGAGAACCGCTCGACAATTATTGCAATGTATGTGACTTTTATGATATTATTACCGATAGTAGGGGTTATGCGCTGAGCCGCCGTTCGGTTTCGCTGTCTACCTGCGGTCTTTGTGACCGTATCGACGAGCTTGCCGAGCTTAAACTGCCGCTCACGCTTTCGATATCACTTCACGCCGCTACCGATGAAAAGCGTTCCGAGATAATGCCGATAAACAAGCGGTATAGCATCGAGCGGCTTATGGACAGCTGTAAAAAATATTTTGCCGAAACGGGCAGAAGAATTTCTTTTGAATACGCCGTAATTTCGGGAGTCAATGATTCTCAGCAGGATGCCGACGAGATTTACGGGCTTTTAAAGGGAATGACGGCACACGTTAACCTTATACCCGTTAACCCTGCCGCAAACAGGAATTTTACCGCCACAAGAGAGCAGGCGCAGAGCTTTTGCGACAAGCTCACGGCAAAGGGAATAAATGCCACGATAAGAAGAACACTCGGCAACGATATTTCCGCCGCCTGCGGTCAGCTGCGGCGCGATACCGTTTCGGAGAAGCAGTAAAGGATTTCTCCATATCAAGTGCGAAAGAGGGTGAACGATTTGAAAATAACCGCCGCAACCGATGTCGGCTGCAGAAGCAAGCAGAATCAGGATTGCTACAAGGCGGGCAGATTGTCGGACGATACCTATTGGGCTGTACTGTGCGACGGTATGGGCGGCGTATCGGCAGGAGGCGAGGCAAGCTTCGTCGCCGTTAATTACATCGAGGATGCGATTACCGAGTCGTTGACCGAAATCACCTCATCCAGCGATGTTAAGGATTTTATGATAGATACCGTTCAGCGCTGCAACAGCGTCGTTTATACCCTCAGCAGAGACGAAAACAACAGAATCACGATGGGTACTACCATAGTTCTTGCCATAGTTCGCAACGGTGTCGTGCAGATCGTGCACGCAGGCGACAGCAGGGCATATTCCATATCCAAACGGGTAATAAAACAGATTACACGTGATCACTCGGTGGTTCAGGAGCTGCTTGACAGCGGCAAGATTACGCCTCAGCAGGCGAAAAATCACCCCAACAAGAATATTATTACAAGTGCGCTCGGAGTCGAGGAAAAGCTAAAGACCGACTTCAACGAGTTCAGAATAAGAAAAGGCGACATACTCCTTATCTGTACCGACGGACTGTATAATATGGTCTCGGAGGAGGATATTGTTAATATAGTCAAAGAAAACGACTTTTACCGCAGTGCCGATGCACTTATAAAGCGCGCTGTCGATGAGGGCGGCTTTGACAACATAACCGCAATTTTGTTGCTTGAATAGACTCTTTAGGAGGAAAAGATGGATAATTTTCTCGGCAAACGACTCGACGGAAGGTATGAGATTCTCGAGCTTATCGGTGTCGGCGGAATGGCCAATGTTTACAAGGCATACGACAGGCTGGAGGATTCCATTGTCGCTGTCAAGATTCTCCGTGAGGAGTTTTTGACAAACGAAGAATTCGTGCGGCGCTTTAAGAACGAATCGAAGGCTATCAGTATGCTTTCGCACCCAAATATCGTAAAGGTTTACGACGTCAATTTTTCCGATAATATTCAATGTATTGTTATGGAATATATTGACGGTATTACGCTCAAGGAATACATTGAGCGTCAGAAGAAGCTGACGTGGAAGGACGCAGTCCATTTCACCACTCAGGTTCTCAAGGCTTTACAGCACGCTCACAGCAGAGGAATTGTTCACCGCGATATTAAGCCGCAGAACATTATGCTGCTTCCCGACGGCTCGATAAAGGTAATGGATTTCGGCATTGCGAGATTCTCCCGCAGTGAAACGAGAACGATAACCGATAAGGCTATCGGCTCGGTACACTATATCAGCCCTGAACAGGCAAAGGGAGACGTAACCGACGCCAAAGCGGATATCTACTCGACCGGCGTAATGCTGTATGAAATGCTGACCGGCAGACTTCCGTTTGAATCGGACAGTCCCGTGTCGGTCGCTATCAAGCAGATTTCCGACCAGCCGACAGGCCTGCGTGAGATTGACCCCAATATTCCCGAGGGACTTGAAGAAATTACCTTTAAGGCAATGGCTAAGAACCCCTCCGACCGCTATCAGTCGGCACAGCGTATGCTCGATGATATCGAGGAATTCAAGAAAAATCCGAGTATAAAATTTGAGTATAAATATTTTTCCGATAATGCCCCGACCAAGTATATCGACACGATTGAGCAGGTTAAGGGTACTTCGGGCAATTCCGGCTCGGTGCGCCGTTCAAACGGCGGAAAAAAAGGCGGCGGCTTCTCAATATGGCTTATGATGGGCATTACGCTTGCCTGCGTAATTGGCGCAGGTGTGCTCATTTATATGGTTTTCAACCTCGGCGGCAATTCTCTGTTTGCTCAGAAGGTCGATGTAGATTTGCCGAATTTCGTCGGAGAAAATGTAAATGATGTTGTCAACAGTGGTTCCGATTTTAAGTTCACCGTTATCGAGGATTACAACATCAATTACGATGTGGGCGTGATTTACAGCCAGAGTCCCGTAGACGGCAAGCAGATAAAAGAGGACGGAGAAGTTACGCTTTATGTCAGCAAGGGCACCGAAATAATTCAGATTCCTCCGGTTGTTGGTCTGTCCAACGGTGAAGCGGTAACAATGCTTCAGGATATGGGACTTGTCGTAATGCTCGAAACAACGAGCGATGAGACGCAGGGCGATAATAAGGTCGTCAAGACCGAGCCTGCACAGGGTGAAGAGGTCAAGACCGGTACAGTTGTAATCGTTTATATAAACTCTCTCACATCCACCACGACAACCTATGTTCCCAAGCTTGTTGGCTTGACATACAGCGAGGCTAAGACAACGCTTGCCGTAAACGGTCTTGTACTCGGTGATATAACCGAGGGTGAGAGCGAAACCTATGACAAGGGAATTATTATAGGTCAAAGCAAGGTTGAGGGCGCATTGGTTAATCAGGGCGAACGCATTGATATCGTGCTCAGCACCGGCAAGCCGAAGAAAACCTATACCGTTACCGTCAAGCTTCCGAGAAGTGTAAACGGCAGCACCACTTACAATGTGAGCGCTACACTTGAAGGTGGACAGGTAGGCAGTCCCGTAACGGTATCGAGCGGTCCCGTTGACTGGTCGATAACCACCGAGGGTACGACACCCGGTGTTCTCAATATTTACTGTGCAAATGTTCTGATGTATTCGTTCCAGATAAACTATGCCGAACAGACACAGACACTGCTCGTAAGCAATTATGTTGATGATTATGTGGCTCCTGCCGATAAGTCGGGACTCAATTCAAGGATTGCGACAGCTAACGACTATCTGAACAACACATATGCTGAGGGAACAGCGGGACTGGTTTCGGGACAATATGTTGCAAAACAGGCAGAAATAGACGCATTGAAAAACACAAGGGATGCGGCGAACGGTGTTTCAGCTAATCCTTCCGCGTCACAATCTGATATAGATGCCGCTTCGAGTGCTCTGCAAGTTGCGATAGACAAGTTTGCCGGCGAACGTAAACCGTTGCCATAATGTGATATGTTCAATAAAGACGAAAAAATTATTCTAAAAGGCATCGGCGGTTTTTACTATGTAAGAACCGCCGACGGCATTGTCGAGACAAGGGCAAAGGGTATATTCCGAAAGATGGGGATAACTCCTCTTGCCGGCGATAGGGTTGAAATAGAGGAATCCAACGGAGACTATGTTGTTTCGCATATCTACGAGCGAAGCAATTATTTTGTACGCCCGCCTGCGGCGAATGTTGACAAGCTGTTTCTCGTTGTCTCCTCAGTCGACCCCGACCCGAATTTGCTCGTTATCGACAAACTGTTGGCTGTAGCCGAGAAAAAGTCGGCAAAGCCGGTTATCGTGATAACAAAAACGGATATCAAGCACTGCAATGAGTTGATTGCCGATTACCGAAAGAGCGGTTTTGATGTAATTGACCTGCACGGTGAGCCGAATTCGCTTGACAAGATAAAAGACGAAATAAACGGAAGCCTCTCCGTCTTTTCGGGCAACAGCGGTGTTGGCAAGTCTACGTTACTCACATCGCTTGGGATAGAGGGCCTTGAAACTCAGCAGACAAGCAAAAAGCTCGGGCGCGGCAAGCATACGACGCGAAGTGTCGAAATCTATGAGATTTTCGGCGGTTATGTTGCCGACACTCCGGGGTTTTCGTCGCTTGACCTTGAACGCTCCGAACCTATTATGAAGGACGAGCTTGCATCGCTTTTTACTGATTTTGCACCGTATATTGACTGCTGTGAGTTTCGTGACTGCTCGCATACCGTAGAGCGCGGGTGTGCTGTTATCGAAGCTGTCAAAAGCGGAAGGATAGCTGCTTCGCGACACGAGGACTATGTTGCACTGTATGAAGCGGCAAAGGAGCTTAACGAGTGGGAAATCCGAAAATAACAATCCGAAATACCGCAGTTATTGCGGTATTTTTTGTTACAAACTTTTTCCGCGTGAAATTGTAATTCTCAATTCGTATTAATAAAACAGACATAAATGCAAATTATGTTGTCGAATGTCACAGAAATTTATTTACTTATGCAAAGCACTGTGATAATATGATTAATAATAACGGTTTTCTGTAAAAAAACTTGTGTCACACGGGAGGTTATTATATGCAGAGCTATAAATATGACGGTTCTAAGAAATTCAATATCAAGACCTTTGATTGTGCAGATACGGGAAATCTGAACGAGCGTCATGAAGCTATACGTGAATTCACCGAAAATCTCGAAAAGATAAATGAATATCAACAGCGTCTTTTCGCCGATCAAAAGGAAGGAATTATTTTCGTATTTCAGGCAATGGATGCTGCCGGCAAAGATGGTGCTGTTCGTGCCGTACTCAGCTGTCTTAGTCCTCAGGGTGTTTCGGAGCACAGCTTCAAGGTTCCGAGTGCGGAAGAAAACCGCCACGATTATCTGTGGAGATTCTGGAGTTCCATTCCCGAAAAGGGCAGTATCAGCATTCTTAACCGCAGCTATTATGAGGATGTTTTGGTACAGAGGGTGCACAAGTATTACGAAAAGAACAGATATGCCGACAGAATCGACCTCGACACCATGATCGACAAACGGTATGAGGAAATTCGCAATTTCGAAAAGTATCTGTATGATAACAGTATCCGCGTTATCAAAATTTTCCTCAATGTAAGTAAAAATGAACAGGCAAACCGCTTTATTTCCCGCATTGATACGCAGAAAAAGAATTGGAAGTTCTCATCGAGCGATATTGACGAGCGTGCATATTGGGACGATTATATGGAGGCATACGAGATCTGCATTAACCGCACGGCTCGCAAAAGTACCCCGTGGTACGTTGTACCTGCCGACCACAAGTGGTATGCAAGACTTATTATCTCCCGTATAGTTCTTGACGAGCTTCGTGCTATGGACCCGCAGTGGCCTGTCCTCAGCGATGAGGAAAAGCAGCGTTTGGTGAGCTACCGCGAAATGCTTATGAATGAGGGCATAGAGCTTGCCGAGCCGGAAAAGGACGAGCCGGACTTGAAGGTCAAACCCTCAGCTACCGCCGTAGGTATTGCGCTTAAGAGCGACCGTATGGCATTATCTGAGAAAAAGTTCCGTAAGATATTGAAAAAGAGTGTGTTTGAGAACTTCAGCGAACGCTTTGGCGTAAGTGAAGAAACACAGCGTCAGCTCGGCAGAATATATCTTGATTACGAAGAGATCGAAGCAAAGGCAGAGGCAGACGATATTAAGGTATTAAAAAATCTCTACGGCACCGAAAAGGTTATTCTCAAGGAATCACTGGATGGGTACGGAAAGGAAGCACGTAAGCTGTTTGAACGCTATAAAAAGCAGTCAAAGGGCGTTATTGACGCGTTTTCCGATGAAATAAACATCGCGTATTCTCATTATGAGGACACTTTAAAGCAGCTTATGATGGAATATGAGATTTCCGTCGGCTCCGATAATGCCGACCCAGAGGATGCTCTGAATGATTATGAGCAGAAAATTCGCGTTGCATTTGATGCTCACCGTACCGCTGTTTCCGCTCACAGAGATGACGCCGAAAAGGAGCTGTCAGATCTCAGCATTAGATACACCGAGCTCGGAAAGGCTTTCTGCCCACTTGAGGAATTGACCGAAGAAGAAGCGGTCATCGCAGAGCCGAGCTATGTCGATGCCGAGGAAGAAATCGCAGAAGTGCAGGAGCTTGAAGAAGCAGAGCAGGAGCTTGAACCCGTTACTGCCGATGCGGTTATTTCCGAAGAATAATACTGCAATAATAACAATGTCACGGTCGATAGATATTGTCGACCGTGACTTTTTGCATTCAGACCGTTTGTAACCAATTTCGGAGCAGTGTATATACTGTGATATAAGGCTGACGGCGGGAGGGGAGAAAATGAAAAATAACCGTAATATGCTGTCGGCGGTGGCGGGCGCATTCGGAAGCGGGATAATAATCTGTTTCATTTTACCGGTAAAGGTGCTCCTGCTGACAGCTGTTTCACTTTTCGTGCTGGCGATTTGTCTTAACAGGTAAGGAGGCTTGACAATGCAGATAGTGGTGGTCAAAAGTCCGAAGATAATCAGCGGTCTGCTTCGGCTTGTTTTCGGCATAAGAAAAACCGAAAATCGGTAATTCTGGTGTAAGATTCGCGCGGAAAAGCAGTATAAAAAGCGGGATACCCCTGCGGTACAAATACCGTAAGGGTATCCGCTTATTTTTTTCAATCGGAATATCAATATTTGAAATTGAATATAGTTTCGTATAAAGCATTGCGCAGGCAACGAAACCAAACAGAAAAGCAATGACATTATATGTCAGTGAGGAGGATTGTTATGGATACAAATAAAAAAACGGGAATACCGGTGCTGAACAGGGTATTTGATTCATCGGTTCGGCATACGGTAGAGGGCGATGTACCTGTTCCCGACTATAAACCGGAGCTTTTCAAGATAGTTAAAGCATACGGCGAACCGATAATAGTGCAAACGCTTGCTATGAAGAACAAGGCGACGGTTGAGGGGCTGTTAAAGATAACGGTACTGTATCTGTCGGGCAACGGCGAATACTGCGGTATTTCGGGCAGAATACCCTTTTCCAAACAACTTGAGCTGAAGGAACCGGTCGGAGAACGATACATTATCAGTTGTGACTCTGTGACTGATTATCTCAACTGCAGGGTTGTCGGTAAGCGACGAATAGAAGCTTCGGGCGAAATAACTTTTAATATTTCCGTCACGTCTTTCGGTGAAGCCGAAACGTTTTCGGCAGAGCAAGCGGAAACGGGAATAGAATATCGCACTGTTACATCGGATATGCTCGGATCGTCGGTGCATAAGCAGACAAGATTTACTATAAACGACGCTTTCCCTTTCGGGAAAAACGCAGAGATTTTAAGAATCAATGCCGCACCTGCGGTCGACTCGGTCGAGATTTCGCAGGACGGTGTTGTGGTGCAGGGAAATATTTTTGTATCGACTGTCTTGGCGGGTGATTCCGATGACGCTGTGACACGCAGAGGCTTCACACTTCCGTTCAGACGCATGATTGATTCGGATGATGATTTTGATGTTGCCTCGGCTGATGCATCTCTTGTTTCCTGTACCGTAACTCCCGATGATGACGGCTCGATAGAGGTTGAAGCATCATGTATGTTAACGGTGGATTTTTACGGTAAGAGTCAGTATACCGTAATGTCCGATGCATACGGAACGGCGTATGAAACCGAAATCGAAAAGCGTGAGATGTCGGTAATTTCGTCTGTCGAAAACTTCAATGTTCCGTTTGCGTATACCATTCAATCGGAGAGCGGAAATATTATCGACTGCTTTGCAGGGTCGATTGTCGCGAATTGGTCGGATAATTCTTCGGTCAGCGCGTTGCTTTGCACCGTTACCGCCTGCGATGATGATATTTCTTGTAATGAAGTCGATATAAACGTACCGATAGACCTTTCGGCGGGACAAAATGATATTGTCAGAGCAAATGTATTTGTCGATACGGTCGAGAATATCGGCAGTGTAGTGAACATAACCGGCAGAGCGTCGGGCACCTTAATAAGAGCTGCTACCGCAGTTGCGGTTACCGATATCAAAACGGATGAGAGCAGAGCACTGCCGAACGAGGGTCATTCGATAGTGATTTACTACCCCGATGAGGGAGAGGATTTATTTGAGATTGCCAAAAGCTGTCGCGCTTCATATCGTATGCTGTCGGAGCGTGGTATTACCGCGGTCGACGGCGCTCCGCTGATTATTCCGTTGATATAAAGAGGTGAACTATGAGTAACATTTACAAGGACATTGCCGCACGCACATCGGGTGAAATTTATATCGGAGTTGTCGGTCCGGTCAGAACTGGTAAATCAACGTTTATCAAGCGATTTATGCAGTCACTTGTTCTGCCCAACATCAAGGAGGAACTTCGTCGTGAGCGTGCCACCGATGAGCTTCCGCAATCGGCATCGGGCAAAACGATAATGACAAACGAGCCTAAATTTATTCCGGAGCAGGCTGTGAACATAGTGACCGAGGACGGAGTCGGAATGAGGGTGCGGCTTATCGACTGCGTGGGATATATAGTGGACGGTGCACTCGGTCATATCGAGGACGAACAGCCGAGAATGGTTGTATCGCCGTGGTATGAGGAACCGGTTGCTTTTGATGTTGCCGCCGAAACGGGTACTAAAAAGGTTATTGAGGAGCACTCTACCGTGGGTATCGTTGTAACGACCGACGGCTCAATAAGCAACATACCGCGTCGACAGTACGAGCAAGCGGAAAAGAGGGTAATAGACGAGCTGAAGGCGCTCGGTAAGCCGTTCGCGGTACTGCTTAACTGTGTAAACTCCGACAGCAAGGACAGCAAGGCACTGGCAAAGGAGCTGTCGCTGCGATATGAGGTACCCGTTCTGCCGGTAAACTGTCTCACGATGGATGAAAGCCAAATAGCAGACATTCTCACCGCAGTTACCGAGGAGTTTCCGATTTCAAAAATATATATCGAGCTTCCGAAATGGATTAATACGCTTCCTGACGGTCACGGTCTGAAGGAATCCGTATATGCTTCACTTGCGGAATATGCCGCTTCGGTTAAGAGGGTGAGTGATACGTCAGGAGAACTTGACCGTATTTCCGCAAACGAATTTGTACAGTCGGCGGAAAGAAAAAATGCCGATCTCGGCAGCGGAACGGCATCGGTATCGGTTGCGCTGTTGCCCGAGCTGTTCTTCAAGGTGATAGGAGAGGTGACGGGACTTGATTTTGTCGATGAATCGTCGCTATTGCCGTGCGTAGCCGAGCTGGTCAAAATTCGCAACGAGTATCGCCGTATAAAAAAGGCACTTGACGAGGTCGATGCGACAGGATACGGAATAGTAATGCCGACCGGCGATGAGCTTACTCTTGAGGAACCTGAAATTATACGGCAGGGCGGAAGATTCGGAGTAAAGCTCAGAGCATCGGCACCGTCAATACATCTTATGCGCGCCGATATCACTACTACCGTGAATCCCATAGTCGGCTCAGAGCGTCAGTCCCGTGAGCTAATGGATTATCTGATGAAGGAATTTGAAGATGACCCCGTTAAGCTGTGGCAATCTGATATTTTCGGTAAGTCGCTCAACGATTTGGTAAATGAGGGCTTGCAGAATAAGCTATACCTTATGCCTCCGGAAGCACGAACGAAGCTGCAGCAGACGCTTGAGAGAATTATCAACGACGGCTGTAACGGTCTGCTTTGTCTGATTCTGTAAAATATACCGCCTCAAACGGAATGAAAGCCGAGCGGGGCGGTATTTTATATTCGTTCGGGTTGTCTTGCTTCGTAAAATATGGTAATATACAACTGACAATGAAAGGATGATGACGATGCAGGGCTCTAACCCTATACCAAGCTGGGCTATGTCGAACAAGCTGTTTGAGATGACCTATAAAACTTTCAGAATGCTCCGTGATGAGGGACTTGATAAGACGCTGTTTGCGATAAAATATGTCATTCGGCGCTATAAAATATATTCCAAGCTTCGAAAAGGTTTTTATCTTACCGATGAGGAAAGACAGCAGCAGTCAAGCCGCGTCTTTGATTATTCGCCGAAAATCAGCATTATTATTCCGCTTTATAATACTCCGATGCGTTTCCTTAAAGAACTGTTTAACTCGATTGCAAAGCAGTCCTACGGGAACTATGAGGTTTGCCTTGCTGATGGGAGTGACGGTGCTCATACCGATGTCGGTGAGTATGTCAGAGGATTGGCGGCGTCGGACAGCAGGATTATCTACAAAAAGCTGGACGAGAACAAGGGTATAGCCGAGAACACAAACGCGGCAATATTACTTTCGAGTGGAAACTATATTGCGCTTGTCGATCACGACGATCTGCTCAGTCACCGCGCACTGTATACCGTTGTTGAGCGAATAAACGAAACGGGTGCCGATTTCCTCTATTCCGATGAGGCAATTTTCAATAATACTCCGAGTGACAGCAATTCGATACATTTTAAGCCTTGTTTTTCACCCGACTTTTTAAGATGCTGTAACTATATATGTCACCTGTCGGTTATTAAACGCACGCTTCTCGATAAGGTTGGTCTTTATCGTCATGAGTACGACGGCAGTCAGGACTATGACTTTACTTTGCGTGTAACAGAACAGGCGGAGAGAATCGAGCATATCGATATTCCGCTGTATTTCTGGCGCGTACACGCCGGCTCGGTTGCCTCGGGTATCGGTGCCAAGCCCTATGCACTTGATGCCGCCAAGCGTTCGGTCGAGGCTCATCTTGAACGCGTCGGCTTAAAGGGACGGGTAGAGTTTTCAAGAGCCGTTCCTATGCTCCATGTCGAATATGAAATAGAGAACAATCCTCTTATTTCGATAATTATTCCAACCTGTGACCACGCCGATGTGCTGAAAAGGTGCATTGATTCTATAAAAGAGAAAACTACATACGGGAACTACGAAATTCTGGTAGTCGAGAACAACAGCAGGCAGAAGGAAACCTTTGACTACTATGAAACACTCAAAAGCGATGAAAAGATAAGCATCGTTTTTTGGGACGGCGCTTTCAATTTCTCGGCAATCAACAATTATGCCGTAAAATTCGCTCACGGAGAGCAGCTTTTGTTCCTCAACAATGATATCGAGGTTATTACTCCCAATTGGCTTGAAGAAATGGTTATGTTCACTCAGCGGAGTGATGTCGCCGCCTGCGGAGTTAAGCTTCTTTACCCTAACGATACCGTTCAGCATGGAGGAATCGCGGTCGGTGTCGGAGGCTCTGCCGCCAATCTGTGCCCGCTGTTCCCGAGAGACAATGACGGATACCTCGACCGACTTGCCATTGTTTCCGATATGTCCGCCTGTACCGCCGCCTGTCTTATGGTGCGCCGTGATACCTTTGAGGAGGTGGGCGGATTTGATGAAACGCTCGCAGTTTCGTTCAACGATGTCGATTTATGCTTAAAGCTACGAGAAAAAGGTTATTATATCGTTTTCAATCCCGTCTGTGAATGTTACCACCACGAATCGCTGTCGAGAGGCTACGACAATAAGGGTGAAAAGAAGGAACGAATGGAACGCGAGAAGGCAATTCTTGTGGAAAAGTGGAAGAAGTATTATCCTCCCGACGGATGTGACCCGTTTTACAGCCGCAATTTCGGTGAGAATGCCGTAAGCTATGATGCATAAAATACAATAATGTTATTAATTTATTATTTGATTTAAATTTGATTGAAGGTTTTAAAATGTTGTTTCAACTCTTTGTCTCATTTTTTAAAGTCGGCGCTTTGACCTTCGGCGGCGGGTATGCCATGATGCCGATGATAGAGCGAGAAATAGTTAATCGCCGCGGCTGGTGTACGATGCCGGAGGTTTTGGATATCTATGCCGTTTCACAATGTCTGCCGGGCGCTATCGCCATCAATACCGCGGCTCAGGTCGGTTTTCGCAAAAAGGGAGCGTTCGGCGGTATATGTGCCGCGCTTGGAGCGGTAACACCGTCGGTTATCATTATTTCGGTCATTGCAGCTCTTTTGCAGGCAGTATGGGGCAATGCGATAATCGAGTCGGCATTTGCCGGGATTTCGGTTGTTGTTTGTGCGCTTATACTCAGCTCGGTAGTTAAATTTTACAAGTCGAGTGCGATTGATACGATGACGAAAATAATCTTTGTCGCCGTCACCGTTATGTGCGTCGTGCTCGACATTACACCGTTTATCTATATTATTGTTGCTGCCTGTATAGGAATAGCATCGGGACTTATCAAGGCTAAAATTGCAAATAAACCGTCCGATAAAGCAAAGGAGGAAAACAAATGATTTATCTGAAGCTTTTCCTCGAATTCTGTAAAATCGGTTTTTTCACAATCGGCGGCGGTCTTGCTTCGCTACCGTACCTTTATGAGCTGTGCGGTAAATACGATTGGTTTACCACCGACCAAATCACCGATATGATAGCCGTTGCCGAGAGCACCCCGGGTCCGATAGCCGTCAATGCCGCGACCTTTGCCGGATACAATGCTGCCGGAATACCGGGTGGAATTTTGGCTACGCTCGGTTTTATGTTCCCGTCGCTGCTCATAATACTCGCAGTCAGCAAGCTGCTTCAGATTTATTACAAAAAGCCGCTTGTTCAGAATGCATTTTACGGTTTGCGTCCCGCTGTTACCGGATTGATTGCCGCGGCGTGTATTCAGCTTTCATACAAGGTTTTTTTGTCAAATGTTTCGCTCAGCGGTACCGCAGTTTCGCTCACAAGTGATCTGAAATATTTAATATTGTTTGTTGTCGCATATTTTGCAATAAAAAAATTCAAGCTTCACCCCATTGTATATATCGCCGCAGGTGCCGCGATAGGTATTCTATTAAAATATTGAACAAAAAATATCGAAAATTGCACGGTTTATTGTTGTTGACATAAATCGTGCATTATTTTATATTATACATATTACGACAGTAAGAAACCCGACACCGGAACGGACGCTGTAACCGCCGAATACGGCGGTGTAACAAACCTTTTGCGGGGTATCCGCCCGATGTCGACCGTCATAAGGCGGAATTTATTTTAAAGCGGTGAAAAGGAACACCGCGACCGCAAAGGGGTAAAAATGGAAAATAATGTTATTGTGCGCCTCGAGAACATCAATGTAGCATTTGAAGGAGAGGAGGTGCTCAACAACTTCTGCCTCGACATTCACGACAGAGAATTCGTTACTCTGCTCGGACCGTCGGGATGCGGAAAAACCACAACTCTACGTGTCATCGGAGGATTTTTATATCCTGATGGCGGCAGGGTCTTTTTTGGTGGAAAAGATATTACGGCACTGCCTCCCTACAAGCGAGAAGTAAACACCGTATTTCAGCGCTATGCACTTTTCCCGCACTTGAATGTTTTTGACAACATTGCGTTCGGGCTGAGAATCAAAAAGCTTCCCGAAAACGAAATAAAGGACAGCGTAAACGAGATGCTCAAGCTGGTCAACCTCGAGGGCTTTGAGTCGAGAAAGGTTGCCCGTATGTCGGGCGGACAGCAGCAGCGTGTCGCCATTGCGAGGGCGCTTGTCAACAAGCCCCGCGTTCTCTTGCTCGATGAGCCGCTCGGAGCGCTTGACCTCAAGCTTCGTAAGGAGATGCAGACCGAGTTAAAAGCGATTCAACAGCGCCTTAACATCACATTTATCTATGTAACACATGACCAGGAGGAAGCCCTCACCATGTCGGACACCGTCGTGGTAATGAACAAGGGCCAGATTCAGCAGATAGGTACGCCTCAGGATATCTACAACGAGCCGAGCAACGCATTTGTCGCAGATTTTATCGGCGAGAGCAATTTAATCAAGGGCATAATGCATTCCGATTTTTATGTCGAGTTTGCCGGCGAGAAGTTTACCTGTGTCGACTCAGGCTTTGATAAGGATGAGTTTGTCGACGTTGTTGTGCGCCCCGAGGATATCAAGCTCGTTCCTGCCGTTAACGGACAGCTTACGGGTGTTGTTAAAAATGTTGTTTTTAAGGGTGTTCACTATGAAATGGTAGTTGAGCAGGCAGGCTATGAATGGCGTGTGCGCTCGACATCGTTTGAGCCGCTCGGCACGGTTGTCGGTATGACAATAGGTCCCAACGAGATACATATCATGAAAAGGGGTGCCGACATTGTTCAAGACTAAGGTTGCCGCCGTCCCTTATCTTGTATGGATGGTAATATTTATCGTTGTACCTCTTATACTGGTAGGCTATTATGCACTTACCGATGCCGAGGGGCACTTCACCATTGCAAACCTTTCCGGTATGGGACAGTACGCACCTGTCTTTGCCCGCTCGATATGGCTTGCTATGATAGCAACCGTCATCTGCCTTGTTCTGGCATTCCCCATTGCATATATTATTTCCCGTATGCATGAGCAGGTTCAGTCTTTTATGCTTATGCTCGTAATGCTCCCGATGTGGATGAACTTTTTGCTTCGCACCTACGCATGGATGTCGCTGCTTGAAAATAACGGTCTTATCAACAAGCTTTTGGGACTCATCGGTATCGGACCGTTTCAGCTTATCAATACGCAGGGCGCCGTTGTGCTCGGAATGGTCTATAACTACCTTCCGTTTATGATTCTGCCGCTTTATTCCGTTATGACCAAAATCGACAATTCGCTTGTCGAAGCGGCGCAGGATTTGGGCGCAAATTCGGCAAATATCGTTACAAGAGTGCTTATACCGCTGTCGGTGCCCGGTATTTCAACCGGCATCACAATGGTTTTTGTGCCGTCAATCAGTACATTTATCATTTCAAGAATGCTCGGCGGAGGCGGAAATCTGCTTATCGGTGACCTTATTGAGATGCAGTTCCTCGGTTCGTCCTATAACCCGCATCTCGGCTCGGCGATGTCGCTCGTGCTTATGGTAATTGTTCTGCTGTGTATGAGCATTGCCGGTAGTATTGATGATGAAGAAATGGGGGATATGCTGGTATGAATTCACGGCTTAAAAGGTCCTCAAAATGGTATATTGCATTTATCTTTCTGTTTCTCTATCTGCCGATTTTCGTTTTGATTTTCTTCTCGTTCAATAAATCAAAGAGCCGCAACATATTCACAGGATTTACGCTCGATTGGTACCGTCAGCTTTTCCACAACGAAATGATACTCAAGGCTTTGGGTGTTTCGCTCATTGTCGCGCTGGTGGCGTCGGTCGTTTCCACAATTCTCGGCACGCTCGCATCGGTCGGAATATACAGTATGAGAAAATGGCCGAAGTTCGTAATTATGAACATCACATATATGCCGGTCATCAATCCCGAAATAGTAACCGGTATCTCGATGCTGCTTCTGTTCATCGTTTTCAGAACTATTCTGTCAAATGTCGGTGCGCAGTTTGAGCTTGGTGTAGGAACACTGATTCTGTCACACATAACATTTGACATTCCGTATGTTATTCTGTCGGTCAACCCCAAGCTTCGTCAGATGTCGCAGAATATGTACGAGGCGGCACTTGACCTCGGCTGTAACCGCACACAGGCTTTTTTCAAGGTTGTGGTGCCCGAAATAATGCCCGGCATCGTAACGGGATTTTTGATGGCTCTGACATACTCGATTGACGACTTCGTAATCAGCTATTTCACCTCGGGCACCTCTCAAACGCTGTCACTTGCGATTTATTCCATGACACGCCGTAAGGTAAGCCCTGAGATTAACGCACTTTCCTGCATCATTTTCGTCGTTGTAATGACCATTCTCGTTATTATGAACGCGAGGGATATACACGCAATCAGCCACGGCAGGGAGGAAAGATGATGAAAAAGGTAGCTGTAACCATTCTTGCGTTTGCCGTTTTATTTGCCTTTATTTTGCCTGTCAGCTCGGCTCTTGAGCTTGAAACCGACGAGAGCTTTTATAAGCGATTTGAAAACGACAACATTACGCTCAATGTCTATAATTGGGGTGAATATATCTCGGACGGCTCAGATGACTCGTTAGACGTTATCCGCGAGTTTGAGAAGCTTACCGGAATATCCGTTCATTATACAACCTTTGCGAGCAACGAGGATATGTATGCCAAAATCAAGAACGGCGGCGCTCAGTACGACGTCATAATACCCTCCGACTATATGGTGGGCAAGATGGCAAACGAGGATATGCTCGAAAAGCTCGACTATGACAATATTCCAAACTTCGCGCTTGTAAATGATAAATACAAGTCACTCGAATATGACCCGAACAACGAATATTCGGTTCCGTATATGTGGGGAACGGTCGGCATAGTTTATAACACAACTATGGTCGATGATGAAATCGACTCGTGGAATGCACTGTGGGATACCAAATACCTCGGAAGCATACTTATGTTTAACAATCCGCGGGATGCCTTCGGTATATCGGAGCTTAGGCTCGGCTATTCACTTAACACCACCGACGAGGAGGAGCTTGCCGAGGCTGCCGAGGAGCTGAAAAATCAGAAAATGCTCGTTCAAGCCTATGTTATGGATGAAATTTTCAACAAGATGGAGGGCGGAGAAGCGGCTGTTGCACCTTATTATGCCGGCGACGCTCTGACTATGATTTCAGAGAATCCCGACCTTGCATTCGTATTTCCCAAGGAGGGCTGCAACTTTTTTGTCGACCCGTTTGTAATTCCCAAGGGATGTGAAAATAAGGCTGCGGCTGAGCTGTTTATCAACTTTATGTGCGAGCCGGAGATTTCCGCCGCCAATGCAGAATATATCGGTTATTCGACACCGATTGACAAGGCGTATGATATGCTCGATCTCGATGACGAAACCCGTGCGATTTCCTATCCCGATGATGAGATTATCGCTAACACAGAGGTTTTCAATACGTTGCCCGAGGAGACAAATACCATTATGTCGTCGCTGTGGACCGATGTTCTCAGCTACAACGAAAGCCCTAATGAGTGGATTATGCCCGCGTTTATGATTGTTGCGGTGTTTGCTTCCATTCTCATTCTTGTTTTCCGCGCCAAAAAGCGTGAAAAGGAACAGCAGTACTGATTATGCGGTAAATTCCGAAGCCGATTTTGACCGCGTCTGTAATAAGTCAACAAGGCATTTCCGATGAACTTCAGCAATCGGAAGTGCCTTGTTCGTTTTTTATAAAGAATAGTTTGACATACGAAAAGTATTATGATATACTCAAAATATAATAAGTAATTGTCAGCCGAAAGGCAGCAGATAGCATCTGTGGTAACGACCACAGATGCTTGTTTTTATATATTTTCGGAGATTTTTATGGATTACGCAAAAGAAGAGAGAAAAATAATACGCAAGCTGTCGCTTATGAGCATTGTCGGAAATGTAGTGCTTTCAGGCTTTAAGCTGTTTGCGGGAATCGCAGGCAATTCAGGCGCAATGCTGTCTGACGCCGTACATTCTTTGTCCGACGTTATAACCACGGTAATTGCATTTTTCGGCACAAAAATTTCACAGAAGGAGGCTGACGCCGACCACCCTTACGGACATGAACGCATAGAGAGTGCCGCTTCGTTACTGCTCGGACTTATTCTTGCCGTAACCGGTCTCGGAATAGGAAAGGCGGGGGTAGAGCATATCCTTTTACGCAATACGGAGGTTGCCGTTCCCGGTTTTATTGCGCTTATTGCCGCCGTGGCATCGATAGTCGGTAAGGAGGGTATGTACTGGTACACAAGGTACTATGCCGAGAAAATCGGGTCTAATGCTTTTATGGCAGATGCGTGGCATCATCGCTCCGATGCACTGTCGTCTATCGGCTCGCTTATAGGTATCGGCGGTGCTATGCTCGGATATCCCGTTATGGACAGCATTGCAAGCGTTGTCATTTGTCTGTTTATTCTCAAGGTTTCATACGATATTATGAGAATTGCGCTTCGCAGTCTGCTTGATACCTCGATTGACAAGGCAAAGGAGCAACAGCTTCGTGAATTTATAGAAAAGCAGGATGATGTTGTCCGAGTTGATCTGCTGCATACGAGAATGTTCGGAAGTAAGAGCTACATTGACCTTGAAATATGCGTCGACGGCGACAAGACTCTGCGTGAATCTCATTCCGTAGCCGAGCGGGTACACGATGCAGTGGAAAAGAACTTCCCCGATGTTAAGCATATTATGATACATCTGAATCCGACCGAGTCCGAAACAAAATAAAAAAACAAAAAGTCGAAACTTTTCGTTTCGACTTTTTATTTGATTACTTTGAAATGAGCTTTACACGCCATCGGCGGAGATATTCCGTTATCAGCTTGGTAAGGGCAATGTCGAATACAATAAATGTAAAATTACCGAGAAGAAGTATTCCTGCCTTCATTGCGGTCGAGTATTCGGCAAGCTCCTCCCGAACGGACTGAAGTATAAGCAGTCTTGACAGCGCGAGATAGACAAGCAGAATACCTGCGTTAAATACGGCGATTTTGCATACACAACAAATATTCTTTTTCAGTTTGCTCTCAAATATGCCTTTTAGAATCGGATAATATCCGAAAAAGCAGACAAACAGCAGAGCGATTTCCTTGTCGGGAGCGAGCAGTGCAGACAAAATTGAGATTGCGGCATAAATGATTACAGAATACCTTCTGCCGTATTCTATCGTAAAGAACAGAACGCTCAGCGACGCTATTGCGGGCGCGGTAAATGTTGCAAAGGGGATTACAGAGCCGAAGAACATACTCGCAACTGCGGCGGCGGCAAGCAGACCTCCGAGTGATGTCCTATAGTTTTTTTCTCTCATATCAGCAGCAACGAATCAGGTCGCCGCCCATACATTCACAGCAGCAGTCGGCACAAATAAGACTTGAGCACAAATCACAGCCGGACATACCACAGCAGTCATTGTTGCCGGATGTGTTATACCATCCTCTGTTCTGACTGTACGGATTGTAGCTCTGACCACTTTTGCGGGTGTTGATTCTACCCAGAGCGGCGGAGTATTCCGAGTTGGACGGGTCCATTGATGATGCGGCGCTGTAATAGCGCTCGGCTTCGTCGAGCCATCCCTTGGAGTAACAGACGGTACCCATAAGGAAATTCCATTCGGCTGTCCTCATCGAAGGTTCTATCGATTGCAGACGATTCTCGGCTCCGGTAATATCTCCGCTGTTTATCATTCTGCGAATATCGGTATATCTGCCGGAGGGATTGCCGCCCGAACTGCTTCTCTGAGTGTTTTGGCGGTCTGAGAGACGTCTGTCCGCCATGATTTGGTCGTAGGCGTCATTTATTTCCTGCATTTTCTGTTGTGCGATGTCGGACAGAGGATTGCCCTCATAGCTTTCTGAGCTGTACTTTTGTGCAAGCTCACGATAAGCAATGCGAATTTCATCATCTGAGCTTGAACGGCTTACGCCGAGAATGACATAAGGGTCTGACATTATTGTTTTTTACCTTTCTTTTTTATCAGAATTCGATTTGCCGTGTTTGGCAAACCGAGATATATTATGTTGTCTAATATGGGCTTATAGCTTTTGATTTCGAGTAGACGGTAACAGTCGGCGATTTCGGAAGCAATAAAGTTGAATTCCGGCTTGAGTGCCTTGACTGTTTGTTCGCAGTCGGTATTTCCGCTTTCGGCAAGCGGGTTATAGCGATGTTTTTTTATGTCGTCGGCGAGGTCATCGGCGGCATCGGCAATATAGACAAAACGACCGACAAGGTATCCGAGCCGCGACAGAATTCTGTGCTCCGTTTTGTCGTGAGAAATATCCGAGAATATTCGTTCGAGACATTTTGCGGTCGCATCGCTTGCAAGGTCGAGACTTTTACAGCCGCTTTTCTCGACAGACTTCTGCTGCAACATTTTTACTTTGATAAATTCTCCGAGCGTGCCGGTCAGCTTCTCTGCTTTTTTTATGGGTCTCCCCAGTGCTGTCAGAGCGATTTGTGACAGTATTTTTTTGAAAAATCCCTCGTCGCTTTTATCATCCGACAGCTTGTATCTGCACAGAACAAGCAGGCAGGCGGCGGCATATTTCATATCATCGTTTGACCTGACGAGGCTCTGCTTTTTGAGAGGATTCACGGTACAGCGTCCGTTCTCAAGCTCTATACAGTCGTTTTTAAGTCCCGAACGAAGCATATACAGAAATACGAAATCGTAGTTTACGACAAACTTGGCAAACAACCCGAATTCCCGCTCCAGCTCGCGGCAGAGTGAGCAGTAGACGGATTTGTAAATATCGTATTCCCGTATTTTCATTTCGGGCTTGTGCGGTACAACATATCCGAACATACGGTACTCCGTTCAGCAATAAAAATGTCTTTACGGTATTTTACAGCATTTCGGCGTACAATGCAAACACCGTATTGTTTTTGCTTCCGTGCATCGTATATCAATATTTGAAATGCGGCAAAAAATAAAGAAACGACAAGCTGCAACCGGAGCATTTAAGTCCGAATCAACAGCCTGCCGTTGTGATACATATATTGAAATAATTACTTCTCGTCGATGATTTTTTCGAGCTTGTCGGCAATACCGTTCAGCCAATCACCTTCAAACAGCTCTATCATACCGGCGTCACAGGCGGCGGCGAGCTTAGGATTGATGGGCAGGGAAGCAGTCAGGTCGATATTGTGCTCTTTGGCGATTTCCTCGACATTGCTGTCACCGAAAATACGGTGCTGCTTGCCGCAGTCGGGGCACTCGAAATAGGACATATTCTCAACGAGCGCGAGAACGGGAATATTCATCATCTCCGCCATCTTGACTGCCTTGGTGACTATCATGGAGACAAGGTCCTGCGGAGAGGTGACAACGATGATTCCGTCAACGGGCAATGATTGAAATACGGTAAGGGGCACGTCTCCGGTTCCCGGAGGCATATCGACGAACATAAAGTCGACGTCCTTCCACACTACCTGAGACCAAAACTGGGTAACGGTGCCGGCGATGATGGGACCTCTCCAAACTACAGGGTCGGTGTCGTTGGGGAGAAGCAGGTTGATGGACATCATCTCAATGCCGGTCTTACTGCGCTGGGGCATAATTCCGAATTCGTCTCCCTGCGCTTTTTCTTTTACTCCGAATGCCTTGGGGATAGAGGGACCCGTCATATCTGCGTCAAGTATAGCGGTTTTGAAGCCTTTGCGCTGCATAAGCACCGACATAAGAGAGGTGACGAGAGATTTGCCTACGCCGCCCTTACCGCTGACAACGCCGATAACCTTTTTAACACTGCAACCATCCATCAGCGCAGCCTGCATACTCTGATTTTCCGAGCAATTCTGGCTGCAGCCTTCACAGTTGTGATCACATTGTTCGCTCATGGTGTTCTCCTTTATATTGATATCGGTCATTAATTACCGAAGTAATTATAACATATTGAAAAAGAAAAGCAAATTTTACTTCACCGCCGGCTCGTCGCGTGCTTCAATCGACAGGAAATAGTTGAAAAACGGTTCCAAAAACACAAAACCGTCGTAAATTCTGTCAACAAGCTTGTGTGAGGTAAGAATCCGTCCGACCGATTCCTCGTGAATGAGGGAATAGTTTTTCAGATTGTACCACTCGGAGTACGGTTCACCGCAGGTGCGTTTTTCACGCTTGTACCTTTCGCCGTCGAGTATAAATTCGACTTGCTTGGAAAAGCACTCGGCAAGCTCGACGAATTTGGGAGACTCTGCGTCGATATCACGTCTTAGATTTGCCATTGTAGCGGGCTTTGCACTGTGAAAGCCGAGACCGTACGACCATGTCTCGTGCCCTATTTCAAACCAAAACGACGGGTGCTCATGCCAATCAATCGGCTGAGGGCGAATATCAAGCCATATAAAATCACGATACGGAGCACCGCCGTGAAGTCGACGTGCATCTCTGTATATACGGCTTATATGCAGATTTAAATCATATTGGGGAAATTCGGTGCAAAATTTACCGTAAAGCTCATCGGCAAGCTCCTTCATCGGTTTATTAACCGAAACAATAAACCGTTCCTTGTTTTGCATAAACCATTCACGGTTGTTGTTCAGTCCCAACTCGAAAAGAAAGTCTATGCTGTCCTTTGTAAATCCCTCGAACATTTACCCTCCGCACTATGAGCCGATTTGTACGGCAATATTTTAACCTATTATACTCTTATCTGCACTAATTATCAAAGTTCGTATTATTTGTTTACGAAAATGTCACAATCTCCCACTTGAAAAAAGGAAGGTTTTTTAATAAAATAAAATAGCACTCAATATATTGAGTAATACCGTTCCGGAGGTTATTATGTCAGAAGAATACGGTAAAGAAAATAAAACCGAAAATATCATAAATAATGGGGAAAAGCTCGAAGATACCGTTACAGAGTCCGAAAAAAAGGCTGAAGAAGTCATAAATCAGACGGGGGAGACTGCTGTCGGGGAATCAATCACTGAATCAGTCGAAGAAACAACCGACGCCGAAGTCAGTGCTCCAGAAGTGGAAGAAACAACCGACGTCGAAGTCGATGCTCCCTCGGCAGAAGAAAACAACGAGACACAGTCGGAAAGAATATACAATTCCGACACATCGTCCGAGGAATACAAAAAAAAGAAATCTTTTTTCACCGATTTGAAGTTAAAGCATAACGGATTGTTTGCAAAGGTGAAGTTAGCAACAATAGGACAGAAAATCATCAGCTTTATCCAAAAAATCATTTCTGCCGTCAAGACATTATTTGTCAGGATTAACGCTTCAAAATACGCAAGGTGGATTTATATAGGTGTCGGAGCGATAGTAGTGGCTTGGATTGCCGTTTGTATCTTTGCCAGGCCTGAGGTTGTCGAGCCTGCGGTTGTCGAGCCTGCGGTTGAAGTCGTTGAACCCGATCCGGTAGTTGAGCCGATTGAAGTCGAGGACTCCTTTGCACCGTATGTAAGTGCCGAAATGAAGGATGCATACGACAAAAACAATGATGTTGTCGGCTGGCTTAAGCTGGAATGCTGTGAAATAAACGATCCTGTTGTTCAGGGATATGACAACGACCAGTATCTGCGCCGTACCGTTTTCAGCTCCGATTACGATGTATGGGGTTGCTATTTCCTCGATTATATCAATATCATCGACGAAAATACGCTATTCGACCGTGTTACGATAATCTACGGTCACAGTCTTGATGATTTCAGTGAGAGTGAAAAATTCTCCAAGCTCAAGCGCTATAAAAAAGCAAGCTTCCTTGAAAGTAACCCCACCATTGAGTTTTCGCTTCTTTACGAAGAGCACGAGTTTGAGATTTTTGCCGTTACCGATATGCCGATTACCATCGACTACATCAATCCGAGACCTGATGACAGCACCTATGCCGACACCCTCAACTATCTTGTAAAAAACAGCTATGTCAATTGCGGTGTAGATGTCTCGACAGACGATCAGATTCTCATTCTTTCTACCTGTACTTCGGACGAGAATGTCAGATTTGTCATTGCCGCCAAGCTGGTAAAATAAAATCCGAACGAGCGAGGCGGATGCAGGTGCTACTTTTCGATATCTCTGCGAAGACGCTTCAGAATATCGTTTTCTATGCGCGAAACATACGAACGGGAAATTCCGAGCAGACGCGCTGTCTGTTGCTGTGTGTGTGGCTTGCCGCCGCCAATTCCGTATCGAAGCTTAATTATCCTGCTCTCGCGACCGGTAACGGTGTTGCCTATCAGTAATTTGAGCTTTTCAATCTGCTCGGCATTTTCAATCTCATCTCCGATATTGCCGTCGCTCGATAATATATCGGAAATATACAGTTCGTTTCCGCTTTTGTCGGTTTCGAGAGGTTCGTTTACCGATACATCCGAGCGGCGCCGCTTTCCGCTTCTCAGTTCCATAAGTATTTCATTTTCGATGCATCTCGCCGCATAGGTTGAAAAGCGCGCTTTTTTGTTCTGTCGGAACGTATCGGTAGCTTTAATCAGACCGAGAGTGCCTATCGAAATAAGGTCGTCGGAATCACCGGTGGATGAGTAGTATTTTTTGGCAATGTGAGCAACGAGGCGAAGATTGCGGACGATAAGCTTTTCACGGGCAGAGGCATCTCCCGAAAGCATTTGCTCTATGCACCTTGCTTCTTCGGCGGCGCTTAGCGGCTTCGGAAATTTTCCGTTCTCGATGTGCAGAGCCAAAAGCAGCAGGTTTCTCGACAGTAATGAAATAATCTGTGAAAACATCGGCATACTCCTTTTTAAATATAGTGCTGTTAAAAAATATATGCGTAATTGTTTTCAATTTTGTAATGAATTAAAGAAATTCATCTGTTATAATAGTTTCAAAAGGTCGGAGATGCCGAATCACAGTCGGTTTATCGGAAAGGGGTAACGGTTATATGGCGAGCAGAGAAGACGATATTGCCAACGGCGCTTCTGTCGGTCAAAGAGGAATAGAACAGGGACGTGAGCGTGAAAAAAAGGTTGAGGATATTAAAGTCACTACCACCAATCAGGATAATCAGGAAATTAATGATGACCTGAAAAACAGTGACCCCGTTGTAAACAATGAGCTTAAGGATTTGGAGAGCAAGCAAAAGGGCGCCGAAAATCCCAATGACAAAAAATATAACGGACTTGTCGATATGGATTTTATCGACAGAACCGTTTTGATCTACGCTGAGAATCAGGAGGGCGACCCAGACCCGCTTCGTTCGGCACTTGAGGTTTCGGGTGAGAGCAGAATAAAGCTCGGCAATGATTCCACATATCCCTCGCAAAATCCCAACTACACCAACGAGGAAAAAATGCAGGACTTCAACCGTATGGTTGCCGCAGAGACACTTGTGGTTGGCAGACTTGCAAAGGGAGAGGAGACGGAAGCGGAAAAAAAGGTTTTCGTGAACGGTCAGTTTGACAAAGACAGATTCGACGAATTTGCCAAGGAGTTGATGACCGACCCCGAAATGAAAAAAGCGAGCCGCTATGTTATAGAGGGTAAAAATCTCGAACAGATGGTAAAGGACGGCGATGAAAAAGCTATTGCCATGACCGCATGGGAGCTGAGAGCGTCGAGAATTATCGACCGCGAAAAGCTGCCTGCACTTAAAGAGCGTATGCTGCTCGATTCCGGCGGCAGATATGACGGCGTAAATCAGCCTAAGCTGCCGAGTGCAACCAAAAAATCAAAAGCCGAAATCAACGGCGGTACAGCCAAGGAAAAAGAAAAAGAAGACAAACAAAAGCAGAAAGCGAAGTCTCCCGTAAGGAGCGCGCCTGTTATGACCAGATAAATTTTAAGCTGTCATTCGCGACTGCGAATGACAGCTTATTTTGAAATATCACACAAGTCAGATAAATGTTACTGTTCCGGCAAATCCCGTCATTTCGAATACCTCCATGACGTTTTTGTTTGTGCCCTTTATTTTGAGCATTCCGCCCTTGCGTGTCAGAATTGTGTTCAAATCTCTCAGCACCTTCAAGCCCGCCGAAGAAATATAGTCCATTTCGTAGAGGTTGAGGATAATCGTGTTAAAGCGCTCAGCCATCTGTATCAGAATTTTCTCGGTTTCATCAACGGTATTGGGGTCTATTCTGCCTATTATGAGCAGCTCTCCTTCGTTCTCACGGTCGATAAGTTTGATTTGCATTATGGTTATCCTCCGAATATGAATTTATTATGTATTCCTTATTTCTTCTTTTTTGGTGTTTTTTCGGTTGTCTCGCGCTTATTTTTGGATTTTTTCGTAAGAGAGGTAACGGTAAACGAACGGCGAAGCAAACCTTTTGCAGGTTTGCCGTTTATCCACGGACCGTCATAACGTTCGGAGAAGAAGGCAAGCACCGGCATCATAATGGGATTAATGATGAACATTGCGTATCCGAAAACAGCGTCTTTTCCGAAGCATCTCGCAAGCCGATATTGGCACATACAGTCTATAACAACGCAATACCCTATCATCAATACGAAAAAGAGCGAATATCCCGATTTGCCGATTGTTACAATCAGCAGAGAAGCAATTGCCGCTCCCACTACTGTCCAAAACCAAAGCTCGCGCCAAACAAGGATGAACTGCGTATAAACATTGTAAAGCGGAACAAACGCCTTCCAGCCTTTTTCTCCCGCCTTAGGGAACAGCTTGAAATTGCAGATGTCTTTAATTATACACCAAACAAGGGTCGCAGAGAGCGTTGAAATATCGGACTTATCGAACAGTCCCGCAATTAACTCTTTCAGTATAAATCACCGACCTTTAAGAGATATACGAATATTATAACATGAGCTTTTGAATTTTACCATATTATATCGTATATCGAATTTTGTATATGTTTTTGTGAATTATTATATAAAAACGATGTAGAAATATCCGCTGAGATGTGATAAAATACTACAAAATAAGTGTAAAAAATTCAATATGTTATGTTTTTCCGAGTCTTGGCAAAGCTTGTTCATAGTTTGATAAAATATGAACAAATATTAACAATTTAATTTGTAAAAACTGTGGAAATGACAACGACAATGTGATATTATAATACACATAAGATTCAATTGCCAAAATGTATTGTCCCGATTGACGCGGTACACGGACGCTGCGGGAATCGGTACTAATAAAAAAGCAAAAGTAATTCAGGAGGAAAATATGAAATTCACGACCATCAGCACTATGGTTGCTTCCGCATCGAGGATCCTTACAGCCGACAGCGGTTCAGTCAATTTCGAGAAAATGTATAAGCCTATTGTTGATCTTATCAACAGCCTTGTCACTCCGGCGCTTGCCATTGTCGGCGCACTCGGCTCGCTGTTCTGCATCATTCTCGGCGTAAAGTATGCAAAAGCAGAGGAACCGCAGGAACGCGAAAAAGCAAAGCAGCACCTCAAGAGTGCCATCATCGGATTTGTACTTATCTTCGTTCTTATGCTCGCCCTTAAGATGCTTATGCCTATCCTCAATGAGTGGGTAAACAAGTACGTGGTAACCAACGCCACAACCTGATTCCGGCTTTGATGTATCGGACGGTTTGTCAGTGAGACCCGATTAAAATTTTCGGAATCCCGAATTGCCGAATATGACGGTTTAATTCGGGATTCCGCCGAAAAAGCTTAGGGCAGACCGAATAATTCAAATGGGGGAACGGCTGTTATGAACAAAAAAACAAAAAAAGTATTGATATTCGTTACGTTTGCACTCGTTGCATCATGGATTGTGGGAACGTTGCTGACATTTCTCATAGACAATGCCGACGCGTTTATTCTGAACGAAAAGGTAAAATTTGACTGGCACTCGGTTATCGATCCCATGACGTTGATTATCGGCGGCATCTTTTTCGTGGTATTCGCGCTTGTCTTCGGACTTGGCAACGGTCTGTTCAAAACAAACGGCTTTGAGCTTCTCAAGGGCGGAAAAGACGACGACGTTGACAGTGTGCTTGAGAACAGTCGATTCCTTACCGATAAGGAAAGAGAAAAATATTTCCCGCACGCATATTATGAGACCTTGACCGAATGTAAGAATGACGGAGTTCCGGTCCGTGCCGTCTTGGACAAAAAGGGCAAGCTCGATGTAAACTTCCTTTCGGGAGCGCATTCACTCATAATCGGTGCTACCGGCTCCGGTAAAACGACCACTTTTATTAATCCGATGATTCAGCTACTCGGTGCTACCAACTGCGGAAGCTCTATGATATGCACCGACCCGAAGGGCGAGCTTTTCGACCTTCACTCCGCTTTCTTAAAGTCGCGCGGATACGATGTACTCGTTCTCGACTTGAGAGATACCTACCAGTCGTCGCGCTGGAATCCCCTCGACGGTATTTGGGATGCCTATCAGGAATATCTCGCCGCCGATAAGGGAATGAAAATTCACCGAGACAATATGTCCGATTACCCCGAATTAAAGGTAATGGGTGAGCCTGCAGGATTCGGCGATCCGTGGGTTGAATGGGGCGGCAAGGCTTATGCCGACCTGCCGAAATGTAAAAGCGACATAAGTGTTGCAAAGCAAAAGATTTACGATGAAATGTACGAAGACTTGAACGACCTTATCGCGGGAATTTGTCCTATTACTAACGATAAAGACCCGCTGTGGGAAAAGGGTGCCCGCTCCATCGTCATGGCAACGTGCCTCGCCATGCTTGAGGATAGTGCCAATCCCGAGCTTAATATGACGAAGGAAAAGTTCAATTTCTTCAGTTTAAATAAAATACTCACCAACAGTGACAATGACTACGCCGTGCTTAAAGACTTCTTTAAGGGACGTGACAAGCTGTCGCAGGCGGTCTCTATGTCGAGACAGGTTCTCGCCGCCGCCGAGCAGACAATGTCGTCTTATATGTCGATTACCTTCGACAAGCTCTCGCTGTTCAACGACCGCGGTCTTTGCGGTCTGACCAGTGCGACCGATATTCACGCTTCGCAGTTTGCAGAGCGTCCTACGGCGATGTTCCTCAAGATTCCGGATGAAAAGGATACCCGTCACGGACTTGCAGCTCTGTTTATACTGAGCATATACAAGGCTCTTATCAAGGTTGCGTCCGCTCGTGAGGATTTGTCGCTGCCCAGAAACGTCTACTTTATTATGGACGAGTTCGGCAATATGCCGCGAATTGAAAAGTTCGGTCAGATGATTACAGTCGGACGTTCCAGAAAAATTTGGTTCAATATGGTTGTACAGAGCTATTCGCAGCTCAACAACGTTTACGGTGAAACCGTTGCAGATATCGTAAAGTCCAACTGCGGTATGAAAATGTTCATCGGCTCTAACGATATAGGTACCTGCAAGGAATTCAGTGAGCTGTGCGGCAATAAATCGGTCCGCACAACATCCACATCTACTCAGGTCGGCAGTAAGGAAGGCGATTTGAGTATGTCGTCACAGGTCCAGACGCGCCCGCTTATCTATCCGAGTGAGCTGCAGAAGCTGAACAACAAGGAATCTACCGGAAACGCAATTATCGTTACATTCGGTAACTTCCCGCTAAAGACAAAATATACGCCTTCCTACAAATGTCCTTTCTACCAATTCGGTAAGATGAACATGGATGATATTTCAAGCAACGTGTTCAACGCCGAGGAATCGTATTACGATATCGAGGCAAGAAATGCCATCGTGCTCGGCGATTCGGAGGATAACGACGAGGACATAGCATAATTTATCGGTTATAAGTTCGATTTAAGACACAACCGAAATTCTGCACCAAGGAGAATATCAATGTTCCATCGCTCTGAAAAAAAGAACAGAATAGCAAAAAAGCTTCTGTCGCTGATGTTTGCGTTGCTGATTATTTCGCAGTGCGGCGTTTTCACGGCGGCGGCAGAGGTTGTGCCTGCGGTGAAAAACGCTGTCGGTAACATCAGAAACGGATTTACGAATATCCTTAATACCACCAAACAGGAGAGTGCGTTTAATCAAACATACGTTCTCGAGGTTACTACCGGCAGCAACAACGGCTCAAACATCGTTTCCTTTATTACAATAGACTATTACGATGTGGACGGCAGACCGAGAACACAGGCAGTGTTCCCGCAGGAACAGTTAAACCTTTCGACAAGATACACAGTTGTAAGTACAAATAATGTGAAGGTTCAAAATGCAAAAAAGCTCGGATTCGACGTTTCTTCGTGGAAGCTTTCTTCGGATGCCTTGACTTCAATGAGTACCGATACCTATGTTTTGAACCTGTTCTATGAAATCGGTCAGATACAGTCTATACAGATGCACGGTGCCACTAGTACCGGTAACTGGGATTTGAAGTCGTTCAGACTCTACAAGGTTTCCAAAATTAACGGAAGCGGAATGTACGGCTACATATCTCCGAGCACCTATCTTGATTTTGAAGGTACCAAGATTGCCGAGTCGGCTCCGGTGACGGGTTTTATCACTCTCAGTCTTGAAGGCGCCGGAACGGTAATTACCTTCGGTAACCCGTTCGGTAATACAAATCAAAAAATACCGCAGGGTGGTACCTCAGACAGACAGATGCTCATAGTTTACCCCAATAGTTCAAACTACAATGCCAGATGGGGTTCCGACCATACAGACGGATATATTACCTATAAGCGTTATAAGAATGAAACGGATTATAACAATGCGGTAAATTATTCTTCAAATAACTCCGAAGAGAACTATATGTTCGAGCTTGATATTGCCGATGTTTTGGGCGGCGGTATCGAGACAATGACCACATTGTTCGGTTCTTATCCATTCCTCAGTGCTTCACTGACCGGCAATGATTATACCGAGTCGCTTGCCGCAGTACTGGTATATTTAGACACCGAAGGAATTTACCGGCGAGTATTAATTCCCGTCACGACGAGTTATATCTCGTGGGCGATGGAAAAATATGATGATGCAGCGTCAGGCAAGAGTATTTTGGACTCTGTTGCCTGGGTTGCTCAGCGCGGAGACAGCTTGAAATTCCCGGTAAACCTTCCGAATTTCGTTTCGGTTGCCGAGATTCTCGTTATGTATGGCAACACGGTCATTATGAATACAGTGGAGAACGGCTTCGGAGTGAGTGCTAAGACCAAGCGTGTAAAAAGCAGCCAGACGACCTTCAACGGTTTGGGAACGGTAACTGACAGAGTCAATGTCTCGGAGGGAACCAGCGACTCAATTTCAATCGCCGGAATAAGCATAAGCAAAATAGACGATCCGAGTAGTGTGACGGTAAGTGTAGATGGTTATAATCGTGAAATAGTAGTAAATGCATCGACCACGCCGCTTTATTACTACAAATCGGAGTCCTTCGACGGTACGGTTCTTTCGGTTGATAACCAAATTGACTTGGTGGGAAGTGACCAGATAAGACAATACCCCGCTAACGGCAGTGCGGATTTGCTCCCCGACTGCGATGAAAACAGCTATTTGGTCTCAATTACTACCGATTCCATTGACCAGGCAGGTACTGTCAATAGAATGGATGTTAACATTTCTTATGAAAACAACAACGGATATATTGTAGAAACCGGTAAAATAGATCTTATTGAGGCTCTTATCGAAAACTACGGTTATTGGCCTTCGATCGACGCTCACCGTGCCGAGTGGTATAAGACCAAATTTGCAAGTAATGTTGCGTTTAAATATAAAGAGCTTTATGAAGAGATATTCTATACAGGTCGTGATGAGAATCTTCTTTTTGACGATAGCGACTATGTTTCCAAGATTCGTCAGACCTTTGACTATAACGATCCTGAAGTAGTTACGTCAACATATATAAATGGATTGCAGGTATCTCCCGAAACTGCAGCTTATTTTACCGCTCTTAAGACCCTCGACCCGTTTTACAAGTTATTTGGAATTGATCCGTATAAGATCACAGTGTCGAAACTCGGTGAAGAGGATGTTCCCGCAGGGTCTCAGCTTGCCGCCAGTGTGTATTTGACCGAGTCCGAGCTTGCTCTCAGTCCTCTGTATTACGGCGGACTTCGTTGGTACGCAAGAAGCGGTCTGACAATCAGTTTTATAATCTCAGCTGCCGATGTTAAAAAATTCACCGGTATGGAAATACACATGGAGGATGCTCTTAACAACGACGAGTATCAGTTCACAAAGGTTGAGATTAAAAGGATTACCGATATGGGTGATCTGAAAACCTACTATTCCTGCAACAGCAATGACTGGATCAAAGTGGGAGAAGGTACCAATGCCAGCTATCTTGACAGATACATCGAGCGTGTAAATATGGAGTTTGATGAGAGCTCCAAGTTTACATTCGGTGACGATACCAAGGGCTACCTTGTACAGCCCGGCAATACTGTTTCGCTCTCGTTCAACACCAGTGAAGGCACCGAAACCGAGCCTACAATCAAGGTTGACGAAAACAAGATTATTGAGGTTCGCAAGCTGACTTATGACGAGGCTAAGGTAAACTACGGTCTTACAAAGGTCAGAGTAACCTATAATGTTATGGTTCAGGTTGATTCAGAGGCTTACAGCTCGCTGACCATGGGTGATACCGGTTCCACCAACCAATTCTACTTCCAGCTTGTCTTTGATAAGGACGGCAAGAAGTACACCAGCTCTTATGTAAACGCCAATCAGCAGATGTTGTCCGACGGATTCCGAAGCGGACAGGAGGAAAGCTTCTACATCTATATGAACGGTGACTACGGCGAGCTGACGGCAATAAACATTCTGCCCGATGATATTTCCAACCAGGAAACATCGTTCGATAAACTGAAAATCAAAGAGATTATCGTTAAGAAGTCATCGCAGGGCGGATTGAGTTATTCGTATATCATCGGTGATGTCGGTTGGATTGACATTGAATACAATGACGCCGAGGACGACTATGTCGGCAGACCGGAGTCGCAGATTGTACGAACATTCCCCGTGACCGACAGCACATATACCATTGACCTTGAATTTGCTCTAATGACAGGTAGCAAGGCGGCACCTAAGGGTACCTATTCCGCCGTCATCAGATACCGCGATTCTTCGGGTCTTATCAGACAGAAAAACATTAACGACCTCGTTGTGGAAATCGAGGCTTACGCAAATCGTTCGAGCGGAAACTCAGAGGGCATGGTGGTCAGTGATCCCAGCTATATGTTTGTAGCGAACCATGTAAACCGCTTTAAGATTTCGTTCAATAACATTTCCTCGCTGATTGATATTACATTCAGATGCAAGGCAGAGTCAGAAACCGATGCAGGAGTTTGGAATATACAGAATCTGTCGGTAAGACAGGTTGCGACTGACGGTACGCTTAGACTTAAAAAGAACAGCTCTGCCGGCGACACCTTCGGTGAGTACGAACGCGACTACGGAAACGGAAATGTTCTTGAGCTGTGTACACAGAGTACATCCGAGACGATGCCCAAGAGCGTGTCGGTAGGCAGCACCTCCGATTCGTCCGTTGTTCTTCGCTTCGCCGATGGCAACAAGATTAATGCTATTGCCAACGACGGTAAGATAGTCATTGAACAGCCTGTTCACGTCAGTGAGCATGACGAGCTTGTTCTGACCATCGTTCCCGGAAACACCGATACTCTCAACGTCGGCTCGTACATTGACGTAAATGTCAGATACTATGATATTTACGCCAACAATAACCAGGTTCCCGGACCGAGCTACAAGACTTTGCAGAATGACCCCAACGACACCACGACAGGTAAGGTCAGACTCTACTATTCGTCTGCAAACCGTGTATTCACGACTCGGTTCAGTACACCTAAGTTCTGTCTGCCGACAGAGGTCAACATTAATTCGAGCGTCGATCTCAAGATTCTCAACATTCAGCTCAACCAGGTACGCGACGGTGAGGTAATTCAGAACGGTACCTTTACCAGCTTTGACATTGAGGACGAAGGATCATTAATTAAAGCCGGAGAAGAAACCTCAATCAAATACGATACGGTAGACGTTGAATACGAGGATTACTACCATCAGTACGCCTACATCTACTTCGGTGAAGAAACCGGTAAGGTCGTAACCGAAAATAAGGATGATGACGGAAACGTCGTTTCCACAAGCACGACTTGGAATAAGGTTGCCATTGATGCTACCAACGATGTCGGAATTACATTCCGCTATCACATGGTCGACGATACCAGTACATTCTTCTACTCTGCAGGTACGGTCTATCTCAGCAGTCTCGGAATAAATGAGATTTACGCCGGAATGACCGTAAAGATTCCGTTCGAAGCAGATAAGGTCGACTACATCGACAGCATCGGCGGATTGGTTACCAACAAGGCTATGAAGGTTTCCATTGAGAAATCCGCCGTTGAGCAGATTAAGAAGGATGCCGAGACCAAAAACGAAACAAAGGGCTGGTTTAACGGCTCGAGTATCAATTCGGTCACTCTGTCAACTAAGATGCAGTACATCACCTCCAAGAACGGCTCTGCGGAAGAGGGCTTGGCGGATATCAGCCGTCTGAGCGGTCTTGATTTGGAGATCGTTACGGCTCCCGATGGCAAGGCAACCTCCGCAGTTGATATGGTAGTCTGCTACACCGACAACAACGATGAGTTAAGAACTTACTATGTGTCCAATATAGCGAACTTCCTCAACGAAGGCTCGCTCGATAACGGAGCTACCGCAAAGCTTACACTGTTGCTCACGTCGGTCAAGGCAATCAACCAGATAATGTTCGAGCCTCAGAAGTCGGGCGATGCACTCGGCTCTTGGAAGCTTGCTTCTTGCAAGTACACCACCACTGTCGGTGTAGATGCGACAACGGTAAGCCCCGACGCAAAGACATACGTCGGTGATACAGGCTTGACCACCACGGGCAATCCGCTAATGGTCAACTTCGGCGGCGGATCTGCGGGCTTCGCAATCGGCGGTACACTTGAGTACGGTACTCACAGCGAGATATTCCCGAACTCTGAGAAGCTTAATAACAACGGAAACTACGGTTGGGCTATCACGGACTTTGAAAACGAAGTCAACGTAGTTGTCAAGATGAACGATATTTCGATTAACGGAATTGAGTGGGTCTATACCAAGAAGACAATTACCGATAGCGGCAACACAAGCTTTGAAGAAGTTCTTGAGAATGCGTCCGGAGCTGATACGAACACCAAGGTTATCACGCTCACATCGACCGGCAGATACATTATTACAATTTACCCGCGCGCCAAGACAGCGATAACGGAAGCTGATAAGAATGCGCTCCGTTCACTCGCGGTCAAGCTCGAAATCGAGGTTACTTCACCCTCTTCGGGCTCGTAAATCAAATTATCCCGACCGGCTCGGTTAAGAGCCGGTCGGGAATAAACACAAGTATTACAAAGTTTGCTATCCGGTAAATATCGGTAGTCAGCCGGAGGAATAATGAAAAGGTTTTTCGGCATAATTACAATTTTTATACTTATTTTTTCCATGACGGTTTTGACAGGCTGCGACAAGTCGAATACCACCGGTACTTCGCAGATGCTGACCTATCCGATAGAATGGAAATACAAACACAACGGTAGCTATCTGATTACTTTGACAGACGATATACCGGACGGTTACAGCTGGCAGGCTTCCTCGCGCAGCGGAATATGCGCTATAGAGGGTCCTGTCATTGATAAAGACTGTAAACCGAGCTTTAAAATCACAGCGGAAATGAACGGAGAAGATACCGTCAGCTTTGCTCTGGTGAGCGAAAAGGGCGTAAATCATACGGAATATACCATTTTGTGTGATTTTGAAGTCGACAGACTTGCAAATTTACTGTTCAAATCATTTACCGGTAAAACCGGAGATGAATATAATACTTTGGGCAGGGATACAGATTATCCTATCAGCTGGATTAGCAGCGGTAGGGATGTTCTGATTTATGTAACAAACGAGGGTACCGCAAACGACTGGGTTGTCGAGTGCGACAATAATATATTCCTGACATCGGGAATTGAATATAGTGACGAAACAGGCGTGTTTACGGTTTTTGCCGAGGACGTTCAATCAAAGATAGATGCATTGTACTCTGACGATATCGAAGCAGTGCTCGATGTATGGAGTGATGAGGAATATCTGGCTGAAACTGCGAAGCAGCGAGAGGCTGTTCTTCAAGACGTCCCCACACTTTATGACCCCTCGGAATGGGAAACGGAGGATTCGGAGCAGTCCGAGACGGAGGGCGAGGAATCCGAAGAAGAAACAGCAGCAGAGGAACAGCTCGACGAACGTGACGCATTAGTAGAGGAGTACCATACTACGCAGAGTGGCGTTTTAACCGTTTCGAGCTACAAGGCGAATTTGACCTATCGCTTCTCGGTTTACAGAGACAGCGACGGTGTTGTCACGGTCAAATCCTGCACAGTCGGCAAATACAAAGGCGATGTCCCCGTATATGCCGGAAATGAAATTGTTTACGATGAGGAGGAAGGAGTTTACCGCATAGTCTATTCACCCGATTATGTCGAGCCGGTGCCGGTCCCCATTAGCGGTGGAGAAGAACACGCGGATGAGTCGCAGGACAGCGGCGAATAATTCTCCTACAACCTTTTTGTAATAGATATTTTACTGCTCCGTAACAGTTTCTTCACATCTTATGATTTGTAATAATATATAATAAGACCATAAGAAGAATATCAGCGGAGAAGTCTGAAAGCCGTTTCAGCCGCGGGGGTTGAGCGGATTTGAAAAAAATCCAAAGAGCAAAGGAGTTTTTTGATGAAAAAAATATTCCGCAAATTCAAAATACATATTCGGCGCATAATCGGCGTCACATTGTCGATTGCGTCTATATTTTCAATCCTTGCCATAGCTCCTGTGGCAGAGGTTTCCGCTGCGGTGTCTACGGTTCAAACCGACTTGATAGAGGGGAATACTCTCAGTAATAAAAGAATTAAATGGACCGACAGAACAGGCTCTGATCGGCTTAACAGAATCGGCTCCGCAACCTACAATGTTTTTGATGATTGCGACAAAGTAACATCGGATTTGAGATATGACACCGACACGGGCTGGGTTAGGTTGATTTTGACAAGTGGTAGTAATATGAGTAACTGTATGCCTAATGATACCGAGCATCTTCAAACCGGTGCAACAAGCACAATTTTGGATGTAGATGGATTTGCTTGTATAGTAGGCGGCAAGGTGAGTGATAACGGTTATTCAGAATATCTGCAGTGTTTTGCTCACCCGCACTATCTGCTTAAGAATGCCATGATAGACCACGACGGGAATAAAAATCTCTCGGGGATTCTCGGTTCGGATTATGTCAAGCCACAGGTCTTAACGACATTAACCAGAGCATATACCGGAACATTTTATGAAGGTGCCCCTACAAGTTTATTTGCCTTTGGTGGGACTGGTTATACAAACGATAACATAGACTGTATCTTCTTAAAATATGCCGGTGTTGACAGCAGTAAAAATCCGCTCTACTATGTGGCATTCAGAGGCAATGACGGTCAGCTTCATCTTATGTGCAATATAAATTACATTGTAGGTAACGGTGCAGAATACGACAATCAGGTCTTTGTAACCGCAAGCGAATACAAGAAATACCCTGAGATGTTTCAGAAGCGCTACGCCTGGCCCACCGAGGACACGGATTCCGTCGGAAACTATACCGGTCAGTGGAAGGTCGGCGACAAGTCGGTAACCGTAACGAAATGGCACGGTGTAGAAACAAATGATGAGTGCTTTGAGGTCCCCGTAAGTGATAACAGCAACATCAAATGGTCACTGGCAGCAGACAGCAATTATTTATACTATTTTTCCAACGATACGGTTTATGACTACAACGAGAATACCTTTAACAATACTCAGATTATGAAGTGGTATCAAGCGAACAAAGAAAATATCGACAGCTCGATAACCGCGTATGCCGACGCCTGTATTGCAAAAATAAAAACCGCACCGACCACCTGCAAAGTCGGTACGTATATTGATGGCGCCGGAGCTATTGCATGGATTGGTTCTGCCGAAGAGGGTTGGTCCGGACTTGTAAACAGCTCCCATGTACTGTTCTCGAGATTGAATGAAACAAGATTAAAGCTAAATGTCGGTTTGTATTATATGATTGGCTTTGAGAAAACAGAGTCTTCCATTATATATGTCGGAGACGGCAGCACACTTGTTGTACAGGGTGAAACTCTTAATATCAGCAATGGTCAAACTCTGCTTATAGATCAGGGCGGTACCGTACGCGTCAAGGGAAAAATCGCGGTTGCCGGGAATCTCACTTGCTACGGAACGCTGATAATAGAGGATGGCGGAATTGTATGCGACGCTGATTTAGGCGGAAGGAAGGATTCCGGCTACGGAAATTATTATTTCTCCGGTGCAAGCCTTATTATTGCTAAAAACGGTACATTTTACACCCGCAGGAATCAGCGTTCCGACAACGTATGCTTCACGTATGGTACAAATATTCAGAACAACGGAATATTTATATGCCATCACGGTTTCTATATGTATCTCTCGATTTTTGACAACTGCTCCTCGGGTGTTGTAATGACCGGAGGAGGATTGAGGAATGCAGCCAATACAATCACTACCGCATATAAATTTGTGCGCGGGCTGCCCTCGGCAAAAGAGCGCAAGGCAATTGTAGACAACGGTATGATCTGCTATAACGGTAACTATATATATAATAGTACAGATTATCCGGTAGCCGCTTCGCCAACTGATTTCTATACGTGCTATTTATTGCCGGTATTGGTGGGTTCTATATTCAGAAATAACGGAATGTACTATAATTTCAGCGGTATGGTATTTGACCAATACAAAGAGGATTCGGTGACACTTCAGAGTATGTTCCTCGGCAACAACCGCCCGCTGTTTTACTCCGACCTTGCACTGTATAACGACGGTACCTCTGACTCGTATAACTATGTCACAAAGAATATTATGGACAGCAAGACCTTCAAGGATTTCGATCAAACGCTTGACGAGAACTATTACAACAATACCGTAAGAGGTTTCGACATATTCAGTAACAACCCTTATGTATTAATAGGATACCAGACTGCGCAGGACGCAAATGCCGCGGGTAAGCTGAATACGATGGATTATAACACATGGAAAAATACCTATCGAACAGTTGTTCAGTATAACGACCCGAAGCCGAAGTCCGACGACGGATGCTGATAACCGAAACGGACGGACAGTATGACTAACACATTGAGAAAAATAATATCTGCCGCATCTGCCACGGTGCTGCTTATGTCGCTGTCGGTTCAGTCATTCGCACTCATAGAGGGTGTGAGAATCGACAACTTTACCGGCGAGGAAATCGGAGGTGTTACCGAGGGAGTCTACGCGCTCTCCGGTGACACTACATACGACCATGATACAGGCTTGTACCGCTACAAGGTGAACAATAAGCTCGGCTCTTACGTCTACTCGACGGTGCCGGACGGCGCAACGGTGCAGCAGACGGTGATACTTGATGTACCCAATGAGGTTATGCCTCAGCTCTACTGCGACGGTGAACTGGTTGAGGAGCCTGATTTCAGCTGTATTACCGAGCCGGGCGGATATACACTGATGGTAGACGACGGCAGTGATGTCAATTCACCTTTCTTTACCTTTCGAATTCTCGATGATTACACCTCGCTGTTCTCGAGCTTTGTGCCTCCCGATGATTTTGAAATAACCTATGCAACGTTAGACGGAAGCTATATTGATTACACATCGTCGGGAGTCTATATTACGGAGGACGGCAGATACAACATAGTTTATTCATGTCCGAGTACGGGTCAGAGCTTCAGCATTAACTTTTACAGCGACCGTACCGCTCCCGCACTCGAGTTTGAGGGACTTATCAACAACCGATACGCGCAGGGTCCGGTAACGGTAACCGGTTTGGGCGAGGGTGAGGAAGTTTATATGACGATAGACGGTTACGAATCCGTCTACAGCGATGTGCTCGCAAGGGCGGGTCATTACAAGCTCAAAGTAACCGACAGAGCGGGCAACTACACGAATTACGATTTTACAATAAGGCAGTACCTGAGCAATATTACATGGATTCTCATTTTGGCTGTTACGGCAATATTTGCGATAATTCTTTTCTATTCGATATTCAAACGCAAAAAATTCAGATCAAACTGAGAGAGGGGGAAACAATTAAGTGATTACACTTGCGATTAAAGGAATAATTATTGCCGCATTTATCGCTTCGATTTCCGACATTCTATACGGTATTGAGCAAAGGCTGGGCGAATTACTTCAATTTCTGGAAAAGACTTTTGAAATATTTGCCGGAGTAAAGCCGGTAATGTTCAGCAAAACGGCAAAAAAGTATGTTTATGACGCTGCAACCGGCGGTATGAAAATCGTAAGCGGCGGTTTGGAGGGCGCAAAGGAAACTACCCTTTTGGAAATTGTTTTCGGCAACTCCACAATCAATAAGATTTATTGGGGCATGGCGCTTATCGGCTGTGTTATGTGTTTTGGCTTCGCAATCTTCGCGATTATGAAAAAGATGTTTGACCATGAGGAAAAGATGAAAACCACGATGGGCAACATCATAGGCGGTACGCTAAAGGGAATTATCCTCATCCTGTCGCTAAATCTTATCGTGAATGTAGCGTTAACGGCTTCACAGACTCTTCTTAACCAGTTTGTATATGTATTTGATAACGCCGGTAATGCCGACGCGGTATATACGATAAAGTATTCGGAAGAGGATTACGCGGCGATGGCGCGATGTATTAACACCATCGCAAACTACGGGTTAAATAAATCGTATAACAGCAGATTCAACTTAAATTCGTGTTTTAACGCGATACGAAAGGATTTGCTGTATCTCGAGGAGGGGGGAAAGTTCGATTACCCCTATAGGCTTGAATATACGACAACAGACCCGAAATCGGGAGAGCAGGTGACTAAGCTGTCGGGCGAGGATACGTGGCAGTCGATTCTCTACGATATTGCCGCCGCCGATACCACGACCGATGTTTATCTCGACGCGAATAACGAGACTATTGCCGATTCGATATCCTACGCGATGGAAGTAATCAAGACAGACCAGAATCTGCAGCCTCTCGATCATTACACCATAACCCTTGTTGCGGATGACTCGGTTGCAATGGCTCCGGTAGACAGGATTTGTATGCTGCTCGGTACAATGGGCGCCGCCTATAAGGGCAGATATAATCAGAATATGGGCTTTACCGACAGTCTGCGTCAGGCTTATTACTATGGCTGGAAGGATATCTATACTCACGCAGTGTTTGATAAGGACTTTAACTACTTCATATTCAAGTACAAGCACCTTCTCTGCATATATGTACTGTTCTTGTTCATTAAGCACTATATGGGTATGTGCTTCAATGCCGCAGCGCGTGTGTTTAATATGACGTTCCTCTATCTGATTGCACCGCCGTTCCTCGCGGTTACACCGCTCGATGACGGAGGCAAAACCAAACAGTGGACGACAGCTTTCCTGATACAGACCTTCTCTTTGTTCGGTACCGTGCTTGCAATGAGATTGTTCACTATCATAGTTCCGATAGTGGTCAACAGCAACGTAACCTTCTTCAGCTCGTCTAAGCTGAATATGTATGCACAGGTCATATTCATTCTCGCTACCGCGTTTGTGGTACAGAAGGCAAACAATATGGTTACTGGTATTCTTGCCGACAACGCGGGTATGGAAGCTATCCATTCCGGCGACCTCGAGAGCGAGGCAGGAGAGCTCGTCAGCGGCGTCAAGGACAAGATTCTCGGTGCTGCTTCTTGGCTCGGCGGCCAGGCTATGGGTGTTGTCGGTGATGTTCAAGGTGTTATGAACCAAGGTGGAGGCGGAGGCAGCGAAGGAGAAGGCGGAGATGGTGACGGTGAGGACACCGGCGAACAGGACGCCGAATTGCCGGAAAATGCTAACAACGGAGATAATGACAATAATGATGAATAATAGGCTGACTCATCATACATTCGCTTAAATTAACAAAGTTATTCCCTGCCTGAAAAACGGCGGGGAATAACCCATATCTGTTTATAGGAGGAACAATCGGCGTGCGTATTATTCCCGGGAAAACAAAGGTCGGAATAGAGCTTTTCCGTGGTATCACTTTTGCCGATATGATTATAGGAACTATCGGTATAGGTCTTGCTGCGCTTATAGTTATGTCGACATTGCCCGCCAAATATGTTGTTTTGGCGCTTGATATCATAGTTACGTTGACTTTGCTTGCAAGAGTTGATGATGAACCGATTTATATGGATGTCATTCACATCATTCTTCATCTGTCTTATCGTCGTCATTTTATCAGAGATGTCGACGATAAAACTCTGCGCGCAATTAAATCACGCGGATATGATGCAGTGGCTATCGAACAGCTTTTCGGAGAAGCCGACCATGTAAAACAAAAAAAAGCAAAAAAAGATTACAAGAAGCTTAAAAAGCTAATTGAAAAAGAAGACAAAAACGATGAAAAGCTGCTGAATAGCGATGATATTACCGAGGAGCAGAAAAGGGAAATTCTGAAGGATCAGGCTCATCGCAACGCCGAGCTCAAGCGTAGGAGAAAGCTTGCTATAGAGGGCTCGCGCAAGAGCAGCAGTATGGACGATATTATCGGTTTTACCGATATAAAAGACGGTTTCATTGTATACGGCAGGGGATATTACGGTGCGGTACTCGAAATTGACCCGATAGAATTCAGATTTTTCTCCAACTATCGCCGCAAGAACTCTATTGAAAATTCATTCGGTGCCGTTATACGCAACAGCAGTAGCGGTGAATACGCGATGAATATCGTAAAGCTGGAACGTCCAGTATACTTTGATTCCTATTACGAAAAGGAAAAGGGTAAGCTTGATATTCTCCGCAAGTCATACGAGGACGGCATCTTTACCGAAGAGGAATACAAGAGCCGCGTTGCAGTCGTGCTGGAACGTATGGACGACCTTGAGCGTATGAACAAGGGCGGGAAAATCGTTACACCGTTCTATTATATCGTTCTTTTCGATTCCGATATCGGTGTTCTCAACAACAGAATTACCGATTCCGTTCGCGACCTGCGTGCCGGTGAAATGTCTCCGCACCGTCTCGACGATAAAGAATTGGCTGTATTCCTTAAATATTCCAACTCCATTAACTTTGACGAACGCGAGATAGACAGTATCCGACATGAGGATTATGCGATATGGGCGATGCCCGAAAATGTCGATATTAATCCGAGAACGGTTGAAATCGACAATATCATTACGCATAATTTCCGTATAAGCGATTATCCGCAATCGGTCGGAGATTCGTGGATTGCCGGCGTTATGTCACTGCCCGGTACAAAGGTTGTTGTCAAGGCTTCGCCGATGGACAGATCCAAGGCTGTCAAAACAATTGACTTCAGCCTTCAGGAGCTCAGAGGTCAGTACCGTACTACGGGTATTGATTCACGACGTATTGAGCTGAAGCGTCATATTGACTCGCTCGACGAAATACTCTCGATGCTCCAAAAGGAAAACGAAATGCTGATGAATGTCAGCGTTTGCGTAACCGTTTACGATGTTGTCACATCCCGCAATATGAACCTTGATGTGCCGGACGATTCTCCGCTCGTCAAGGTCAACAATGCAAAGAAAAATACACGCAGATTTTATCGTGAGTCCGGTATACGCCTAAACCGTATGGATTTCACTCAGACCGAGGCATTTGTTGCTTCTCAGATCAACGGATTCGACCCGTTGATTAAGACTGCGAGAGCTATGCCGAGCAATACTCTTGCCGCTATGTTCCCGTGGATTTATGCTCATATCTGTGATGAGGACGGCGTAAAGGTGGGACGCGCTCAGGGTGTTCCCGTTTTCCTCGATTTCTTTAAACGCGATGACGAGCGTGTAAACTCCAATATGGTTATCGTAGGTAAATCCGGCTCCGGTAAATCCTATGCGACCAAGAGCTTCCTCACCAACCTCGCCGCCGACAACAGCAAAATATTCATTCTTGACCCCGAAAATGAATACTCTGAGCTTGCAAACAATCTGCACGGAAAGTTTATAAACGTAGGCAATGCTCAGTACGGTCGTTTGAATCCGTTCCATATTATGACGGCTCTTGACGATGATGACGATAACGAAACAACCGTTTCCGGAAGCTATGCCACACATCTGCAGTTCCTCGAGGAATTCTTCCGTCAGGTACTGTCGGAATGCGAAAAGGATGCCCTCGAATATCTCAACACTGTAATAGATCGTCTGTATGCCAATATGGGAATTACAGCCGAGACGGATCTGCGTACATTAAAGCCGGAGGATTACCCGGTATTCGACGATTTGTACGATACGATTCTGCAGGAGTTCCAAAAGACCGACAACACATATATACGCAATATGCTTCGTACGCTGATGAACTATATCTCGAAGTTTGCATCAGGCGGAAGAAACGCGAATATATGGAATGGTCCGTCTACCATTACCACCGATGAGAACTTTACGGTATTTAATTTCCAGAGTCTCCTTTCCAACCGCAACAGCTCGGTAGCCAATGCTCAGATGCTGTTGGTTCTCAAATACATTGACAATGAAATTATTAAAAACCGTGATTACAATCTCAAATATGGCGCCGACCGCAAGATAGTCGTAGTAATAGACGAGGCTCATGTCTTTATTGATGCCAAGTATCCCGCTGCTCTCGACTTTATGTATCAGCTTGCCAAGCGTATCCGTAAATACAACGGTATGCAGATTGTAATTACACAGAACATCAAGGACTTTGTCGGCAGTGAAGAAATAGCCCGCAAATCGACCGCTATCATCAATGCCTGCCAGTACAGCTTTATTTTCTCGCTTGCTCCCAACGATATGAACGACCTTTGCACTCTCTATGAGAAGGCGGGCGGTATAAACGAGCGTGAGCAGGAAAAGATCGTAACCGCTCCGAGAGGTCAGGTTTTCAGCATTATGTCTCCGTCGAGCCGCACAACCTTCCAGGTGACCGTTCCCAAGAACACAGTCAAAATGTTCCAGGAAAACGGCTACGAAAGCCATTATTTCAAGGGCAGAAGCGGCGAGAAGTATTGGAATGATATTTTGTCTGAGGCTTTAGTGAGAAAAGATTCCGCCATCGACCGTGTTTCCGCTGATACAATGGACGGCATCTCGGTTCGCAGGAACAACGTTGAGTTCTTCGAGGTTACCGAACAGGAGCTTGAAGAACAGGCAAAGAGACTCGGAATCTTCAAGGACGAGGAGACTGAACCCGAGCGTGAGGATGTCGAGCAGCCGGTCATACCTGTACCCAACTACTCGGCTGATATCGAAAGGCTCGTTTCAGAGTTTTCCAACGTTATTTCCACAATGCAGAATTTCAACTATCAGGCTATTGTAGATAAGGTTGAAACCCTTGTTTCATCAAGGATGGCTTCTTCATCTGCACCTGCTCCGATATATGTTCCCGTCCAGTCGGTCGCACCCGCAGCTCCGGTTGCTCCTGCAGTATCCGACATTCTCGCTGCAGTGCCTGCTCCCGTCGTTCAAACTACGGAATCGGAAGAGAATGACGATTCGTCTGACTTCTCGCTGGATGACCTTTTCGGTTCTGCAAGCAGTGATGACAGTGATGACGATGATTCCGCCACATTGGCTTCGTTGTTCTCCGATGCATTCCTCAGTCAGGGAGATAGTACCAATACTAACAGCGAAGACGATACACTCAGCGATGATTCTGACTTCTCGCTCGGCACACTGCTCGGAGGGTTGCTTGATGATAATACTTCATCGAGCGGCAGTGATAACGAATCCGATTTTACCGATTCCGATGACATAGACGACGAGGATCTCAACTTCGGAGATAATATTCTTGCCGATATTTTCGACTTGACAAGTGAAGAGCTTGAGCAGTTCGGTGCACCTTCTTCAAGTTCTTCAAACGACAGCAATACATTTGATTTTGCTGCACTGCTTGCAAGCAGTCTTGAAAATGTCGAAGAAAGCCAGCCGACCTGTCTCGATACAATGAAGGACAACGGAGAGATGGTTATGGATATCAATCTTGATGACCTCGTGTATCTGCTTTCCAAAATGACGGCATAATTTACGGAGTATAAATGGACAGAACAAAAGAAATAAGAAGAGCGTTGATGGGAAGGATTATAACCGAAAACGGCGTAAATCAAGTTGCCCCAAACGGACAGCACGTATTTTATTCCACCGTCAACGGCAGTGGGTATGCGACCTTGTTTGGCGTTTCTAAACAGACGCGATTATATACTGTTCCTGAACATTCCAATCCAAAAACAGATGCTCAAAATCTGGTTAAATCCTTAGGACGTGTGCTTAAGCTGGAAATGACTCCCGATACCCAAGCGTCGTTTCGCCGCAATACCTGGTCGAATATGAAGGTCTACACGGCTACCGTCAACGGAAAGACACTTGATTTGACGGTATTTACCGCACGTACTTTGTTTTCACAGCTGTTTCTTTTCTTAGCATTGAGAAAAATGGAATCCCGTCTGCCTGTTAAGTATATCCGCAAGGATTTGCCGAAAAAGGAAAAGATAAAAAAGACTGTAAAAGAAAAAATACAAGAGAAAAGACAAGAAAAAAGAAACAAAAAAAACAAAGAGGAAGCCGAATGATTTCGGCTTCCTCTTTGTTTTAAACATTATGAATCCTGTGATTATTGAATTTGAAAAACATAAGGCGGAATTGTATGGGTATGACAATTCCGCCTTATAATATTATCCTATTTTGATGCCGACACTTTTTAGGTCAAGTGTGATTTTATCTGCAATCATTGCTATGAATTCGCTGTTGGTAGGTTTGCCGCGTTCATTGTTTATCGTGTAACCGAACAAGTCATCTAAAACATCAATATCGCCTCTCGTGAACGATACCTCAATCGCGTGTCGGATCGCTCTTTCGACGCGGGATGCGGTGGTACCGTGCTCTTTTGCTATCGACGGATAAAGCTCTTTGGTGATAGCGTTGATGACAGACGGCTTCTCTATGCTCATAAGTATTGCGGTTCTGACAAACGAATAGCCCTTTACATGAGGCGGTACGCCGATTTGATGAAGCAGACCGGTTATCATAACCTCTAAATCTGTACTGCTGTATTTCTTGATAGAGCTTCCCAACGGTTTGTATTTGACGAGCGAAACGATTCGTTCGACAAGATTCTGAGCAAGGAACGGTTTGAGCATATAGAATGATGCACCGCTGGTTAGAATATCACGCTGCATTGTGTCATTGTCGAAATTGGAAACGACAATGAAAATCGGTCTGTTGTCATTATCGTTAAATTCAGACAGTACGCCGAATGCATCGATGTTTGGCATAAACATATCCATTACCACAACATCGGGATTGACATTGTTAATGCAGTCTACAAGGCGCATACCGTCCTTTTCGCATAATGTAACTTCAAATCCACGTTCTGACAGAGCGTCGTAAGCCGGCTTTACATAGTCGGAAGCTCTGTCGCCAATAATAACCTTCATTTTTCAATCCTCCGTTTTTCTGCCCCTTATATTTATACTAACAGCAGATTTTACGACTTTCAACACTTTACGCCGCAATAGGATATATTCGTACAAATCGTTGATTTTTGATGTATAATGTTGTGAATAATATATAATAAAAATTCTTAATTAATAATTTTTCATCCGGCTTAATTCTCGGCTTTTGCTGACATTCGGAGAATAATATAGAAATAAACATCTTTTTACGGTTAATTGACGGTTGTTTATGATGTTTATCGGATTTCATAATAAAAAATTGTAAATTTGACGTAAAAAAACACATCGTGATATCCGCACAATGTGACATAATTCGACAAAATAGATAAAATATGGAAACTATTGTTTGATTTGCCGTTTTGAAATATAATGTAAGAAAAAATTTAACGGAGTGGAATTATGGAATACGGATTCGGTGCTGTTCTTGCAAGAATGAATTATATCGACCGTTGGGGACTAATGCGCAATGCAAGGAGAGAATCGCTGTCAGAACATTCGCTTATGACTGCCGAGATAGCGCATATTCTGTCGACGATAGCAGTTTCCTTGTTCAATGCAGACGTTAATCCCGACCGTGTTGCGTGCCGTGCCATGTATCATGATGCCTGCGAAATAATGACCGGTGATTTGCCTACGCCCGTTAAATATCGCAATGATATGATAAAAACGGAGTATAAAAAGTTAGAGGCAGAGGCACAACAACGGTTGCTCGATACACTGCCCGAGCCGCTTCGCAGTATGATGACGGCACCGATTACCGCGGATGACTTAAATGAGCGAGAGTCGAAAATAGTAAAAGCTGCCGATAAGCTGTCGGCACTGATAAAGTGCATAGAGGAGCAGTCAAGCGGCAACAGTGAATTTGTAAGCGCAAGGCGGACAATAGAAAAAGCCCTCGATGAAACGGATTTGCCTGAGCTGAAATTTTACCGCGAAAAATTTATACCCGCGTACAGCCTGACACTTGACGAGCTGCTCGGATAAAAAAGAAAAAAGCGGGAATCATTCCCGCTCTGAAATTATTAAGAATCATTTGAACTGCAGCATTCCAGCACCTCATCGGCAAATCTTTTCAGCTCGTCCAGCGAATCAAGGCGCAGTGCACGGTCGCGGAATGTCGCGGCTCCTCTGAAGCCCTTGATATACCATGCGGCGTGTTTGCGCAGTTCGTGTATGGCGATATATTCGCCCTTTGCATTGCAGGCGTCCTCCGCCTGACGGATAAGGACCTGCATTTTGGTCTGCATATCGGGATTGCGGTACTGCTCCGAACGCGAGAATACGAAAGGGTTTCCATAGGATGCACGCCCTATCATAACGCCGTCACAGCCGGTTACGCGCTTCATTTCTTCGGCATCATCGAGACTTTTAACGTCACCGTTGCCTATTACGGGAATTGAAACGGAGCGTTTCACCGCGGCTATGGCATCAAGTCTGACGGGAGGACGGTACATATCATCGGCAAGTCTACCGTGTACCGTGATTGCCGCTGCGCCGGATTTTTCAAGAAGCGGCGCGAGTGTTTCGCAGTTCTGAGAGTGATAGCCTGCCCGAATTTTTACCGTAACCGGAATATTAACCGATGAGACCGAACATTCAACCGCTCTAACCGCTGTTTCCGGTGTTGACATTAGCGCGCTCCCCGCACCGGAACAGACGATTTTTGGAGTGGGACATCCCATATTAATGTCTATAAAATCTGGTGAATAACGTTCTGCAACAATCTTGGCGGCTTGACCGATTATTTCCGGCTCGTGGCCGAAAAGCTGTATTCCGAAGGGTCGCTCCGCTTCAGAGAAGGTGAGCAGACGCTCCGTTTTTTTGTCACCCATAGTCAAAGCCTTGGCACTGACCATTTCGCTGATACAGTATGAAGCGCCAAGACTCATACAGAGCTTGCGAAAAGAGCTGTCGGTAACGCCTGCCATAGGCGCGAGCGCACAGGCATCCTGTTTAATAAAATCGAATTTCAAAATTGACCTGCCGATACTCGACTGCCGATTATTGTCGTCAGTCGGTTATTTTTATTCGATTATATCACAAATTACGTAAAGCGTCAGTTTTGTGTTATAATATTTTAAAAAATATGAATTATTTCAACAGAAAGGCACATACGATGAAACTTCTTTGTATAGACGGAAACAGCGTGCTGAACAGAGCGTTTTATGCAATTAAGCTGTTGACTACCAAGGACGGACATTTTACAAATGCGATTTTCGGATTTATGAATATCTTTACAAGGCTCCTTGATTCGTATAAGCCCGACGCCGTTGCGGTTGCATTTGACGTCAGAGAAAAGACATTTCGTCACAAGATGTACGACGGCTATAAGGCAACCAGAAAGGGTATGCCTGCCGAGCTTGCCGAACAGCTTCCGACGCTTCAAGAATTGCTAAAAGCACTCGGATATGCTGTAATAACCGCCCCGGGATACGAAGCGGACGATATTCTCGGTACGCTGTCTGCAATGTGCGACGATACGGACTGGGACTGCTTTATTGCCACGGGCGACCGTGACAGTCTTCAGCTTATTTCCGAGCATACTCACGTCCTGCTGACTACGACCCATTTCGGCAGAGGTGAGACGGAGGAAATGACAAGGGAGAGGTTTGCCGAGCAATACGGGACGGAGCCTGTCAGACTTATTGATATTAAATCGCTGATGGGTGACAGCTCGGACAATATTCCGGGCGTAAGCGGAGTCGGAGAGAAAACCGCGCTTGCCCTTATTCGACAGTTCGGAACGCTTGACGGTGTTTATGAAAACATTGATTCGCCCGATATAAAGCTGGGAGTACGCAAAAAACTGATTGACGATAAAGAAAATGCATATATGTCCTACACCCTTGCGACAATCAACCGTGCGGTTCCGCTCGGATTATCGCTTGATGAATGTCTGCCGGCGGTGTGCGATTCGGCAAAGGCTTCGTCTATGCTCACATCTCTTGAGATGTTTTCAATGATTAAAAAGCTCGGACTGAATGAGGCGACTGCGGCAATGCCTGAGGTCAAGGAAGAAAAGGCCCTCGAACGAGAACCGGAATATGTCGAAATATGTGAGCTTGAAGACGATTATAAAGGCAATTTATACATTCTCAACGAAAATGAAGCATATTATGCCACCGATGGTGCAAGAGTGTTTTCGCTGACTCCTCAGCAGCTTGTGCGGATAGGTGCGGACGAAAGCATAACGAAATATGTCTATTCTGCCAAACAGCTCTATGAGCTGTCGATTGAGCTTGGTGAAATGCCGCGAAATATAGCTTTTGATATTTCGCTTGCGGCATATCTACTCAATCCGTCGGCAAGTGATTACGGATTCTCACGGCTTTGCGCTGAGTATTCCGCAAAGGCTTCTTTTATATGTGAACAGGCACACGATACGGGTATGTTGAAAAGTCTTGCCGATAAGCTGAAGGCATTAATCGAGCAGACGGATATGTCTGTACTGCTGAATGATATCGAGCTTCCTTTGAGCCGAGTGCTTGCAGAAATGCAGGGTGACGGTTTTCTTGTCGATACCGAGGGAATACGTCGATTCGGTGAGCAGCTGAGTATGGAAATACAAACCGAAGAACAGCACATCTATGACCTTGTAGGCAGAAGGTTCAACATCAACAGTCCAAAGCAGCTCGGTGACGCACTGTTTGTCGACCTCGGTCTGCCGTCAGGCAAAAAGACCAAGAGCGGTTATTCAACCAATGCCGAGGTATTGGACGGTTTGCGCGGAGTTCATCCCGTAATCGACCATATTTTGCTTTTCAGAACCTATCAAAAGCTCAGCTCAACCTATGTCGAGGGTCTTTTGAGAGCCGCCGACCGTGAGGGAAGAATACACACTCGGTTTCAGCAGACAGAGACGAGAACGGGCAGAATAAGCTCCACCAATCCGAATTTGCAGAATATTCCCGTTCGCACTGAAATCGGCAGTAAGCTGAGAAGCTTCTTTGCAGCGAAGCCGGGTTATGTTCTTTTAGATGCCGACTATTCGCAGATAGAGTTGAGAGTTCTTGCTCACATAAGCAACGATGAAAAGATGATTTCCGCGTTCCGCGATGGCAGAGATATCCATACTGAAACCGCAAGTGAGATATTTAAGCTGCCGAGAAATATGATTACTCCCGAGCTCAGACGCAGGGCAAAAGCGGTTAATTTCGGAATAGTCTACGGTATAGGGGCTTTTTCGCTTGCTAAGGACGTCGGTGTTACCATGACCGAGGCGAGTCATTATATCGGAGGATATATGGAAACATATTCCGATGTAAAGAAATATCTCGATGAAACGGTCGAGAAAGCAAAAAAGGACGGCTATGTCACTACTATGTACGGTCGCCGACGTATGCTGCCGGAGTTGTCCGCGTCCAACCGCAATATTCAGGCACTCGGTAAGCGTCTTGCCATGAATACGCCGATTCAAGGCTCTGCCGCCGATATTATCAAGCTTGCAATGATTCGCGTTAGCGACAGTCTTGCCTTTGAGGGGCTTGACGCAAGACTCATTCTGCAGGTTCACGATGAGCTTATTGTTGAGGCAAGCGAGTCCGATGCCGCTCGAGCCAAAGAGGTTCTGGTACGTGAGATGCAGAATGTAGTAGAGCTGAAAGCACCGCTTGTTGTCAACGTCGGAGAAGGAAATACATGGTACGATGCAAAATGATGACGACAGAAACGACGGACATTTCCGACCTTGACCGCATAGTCGAAATTGCCGCTGCACAGACAGACAGCTGGAGCAGAGAGCAGATAGAGGAGGAATTCGGCTACGATTTTGCAAAAGTGCTTGTTGTTCGCCATAACGGTGTTATAATCGGTTGGTGTGACATTCACATAACCTACGATAACGCACATCTAAATGAGATTGCCGTAGACGAAGAGTATCGCCGTATTGGCGCCGGCAGACTTTTGCTCGGATATGCTGCAAAGCTGTCTGCCGAGCGGGGCTGTGAAAGCATGACGCTTGAGGTAAGAGAGTCAAATATGCCGGCAATAGGATTATACCGCTCGTTCGGATTTGAAACAGCGGGCAAAAGAAAACGCTTTTACACCAATCCCGAAGAGGATGCACTGGTGATGAAGCTTGAAATCAGCGAGGGAAAAATATGAAAATACTCGGAATAGAAAGCTCCTGTGACGAAACTGCTGCTTCAATAGTCGAGGACGGACGGATGCTGTTGTCCTCGGCGGTCAATTCGCAGGCAATGGAGCATCGAATGTACGGCGGAGTAGTGCCTGAAATAGCTTCCAGACGACATATAGAAAACATCGTTGCCGTGACAGAGCAGGCAATAACCGAAGCGAGAATATCCAAAAACGACATCGACGCCGTTGCCGTGACCTATGCTCCCGGGCTTATCGGAGCACTGCTGTCGGGACTTGGTTTTGCCAAAGGCTTGAGTTATTCGCTCAATCGTCCGCTCGTCCCCGTACATCATTTGAGAGGACACATTGCCGCTCTCTATCTCACGCACCACGAGTTAAAGCCGCCTTTTGTTACGCTTGTAGCTTCGGGTGGTCACAGTCATCTCGTTATCGTCCACGATTATACGGAATTTGAGGTTGTGGGAAGAGCGGTTGACGATGCTGCCGGTGAAGCGTTCGATAAGGTGGCGAGAACACTCGGTCTGCCGTATCCGGGAGGACCGGAAATCGCACGTCTTGCACTGCAGGGCAATCAGAATGCAATCAGACTCCCAGTTCCGCACACAGACAATCCGCTCGATGTGAGCTTTTCGGGACTTAAAACCGCTGTTATAAATCTTTGCAATCAGGCAAAAATGAGGGGAGAAACGCTCAATACTGCAGATATCGCCGCTTCGTTCCAGTCGAGGGTTGTTGAAATGCTCGCCACGCGCCTTGCAACGCTTGCCGCCGAGAGAAATATGCCGGCTTCGCTATGCGGAGGGGTTGCGATAAATAAGGAGCTTGAGCGCCGTTGTTCCGAGCTTTGCGCCGAGCGTGGGATAAAAATTTACTGGCCCGAGCCCAAGCTTTGCGGAGACAATGCCGCCATGATTGCGTCGGCGGGATACTACGAATTCATTTCCGGAAGTCGCGCTTCATATTCTCAAAATGCCTATGCGACGAAGGATATCTGCTGAAAAACAAAATGCTTAAAAATTTTTAACAAAATATCCGTCAAAACATATTGACAACGGATAATAAAACTTGTATAAAAATAATATCGAACATTAAGTTGTCACGAAAGGGAAATTAGAATTATGATTTTTGAAAAAGTCTGCAGACTTGTGAGCGAGCAGCTCGATATTGACGAAGATAAGATTACGATGGATTCAAGCATCGTTGATGACCTCGGCGCCGATTCTCTCGATGTAGTCGACCTGCTGATGTCGCTTGAGGAGGAGTTCGACCTTGAAATCCCCGATGAGGAAATCGAGAGCATCAAGTCCATCGGAGACCTTGTAAAATATATAGAATCCAACACCTGATTGTTTAATATCAAATATGAGGTCGTATTGTGGGGAGTGTTTCTTTGCAATGCGACCTCGTTTTGTGTAAATTGTCAATAGTAAATTCAGGGTCTTGTTTTTTGACGAAAAAAGCGTATAATTATATTCTTATAACCGTAAGAAAGGCAGAAATAAAATGAGCAAGGAAAAAAACAAGGTTGAGGCCATAACGCCTATCAACGAGGATTTTGCAAGATGGTACACCGACATCGTCATAAACGCAGAGCTTATCGACTATTCGAGCGTAAAAGGCTGCGTTATTCTGCGACCTTACGGCTATGCTATCTGGGAGAATATTCAGAAAATTCTTGACGGTATGTTCAAGAAAACAGGTCATCAGAATGTCTGTATGCCTATCTTTATTCCCGAGAGCCTTCTGCAAAAAGAAAAGGACCACGTCGAGGGCTTTGCTCCCGAGGTAGCATGGGTAACACACGGAGGCACCGAGGAGCTTGCCGAACGATTCTGTGTTCGTCCGACATCCGAGACGCTGTTCTGCGACCATTATGCGCACATTATCCATTCCTATCGCGATTTACCCAAGCTGTACAATCAGTGGTGCTCGGTAGTTCGCTGGGAAAAGACAACCCGTCCGTTCCTGCGTTCCCGCGAGTTCCTGTGGCAGGAGGGTCATACAATGCACGAAACCGCCGATGAGGCTGTCGCAGAAACCGAGAGAATGCTGAATGTATACCGCGAGTTCTGTGAAAAGTACCTCATGATTCCCGTGCTCGCCGGTCGCAAGACCGAGACCGAGAAATTTGCCGGTGCCGAAGCTACCTATACCATTGAGGCTCTTATGCATGACGGTAAGGCTCTGCAGAGCGGTACTTCACACTATTTCGGAGACGGCTTCGCCAAGGCATTCGGAATCCAGTTCCTCGGCAGAACGAACGAGCTTCAGACGCCGTTCCAGACATCGTGGGGTATGTCCACACGCATAGTCGGTGCAATTATAATGACTCACGGCGATGACAACGGACTTATTCTTCCCCCCGCCATAGCTCCGACACAGGTCGTAATCGTGCCGGTAGCACAGCATAAAGAGGGTGTCCTTGAAAAGGCAAACGAGTTTAAGACCCGACTTGAGGATAAGTTCCGTGTAGAGCTTGACGATTCCGACAACTCACCTGGCTGGAAATATGCTCAGCACGAGATGAGGGGCGTACCTATTCGTCTTGAAATCGGTCCCCGCGACATCGAAGCAGGCAACTGTGTTCTTGTTCGTCGCGATACAGGTGACAAGGTCACAGTTTCTCTCGACAACCTTGAGGAGTCGATTGAAGAACAGCTCGATGCTCTCGCCGCCAACATCTATCAGCGTGCTCTCGAGAACCGTGAACGCCGCACAAAGGACTGTCCCGATTTTGATGCTCTTGAAGCGGCAGTTGCAAAGGATCTCGGATTCTATAATGCAATGTGGTGCGGAGATGCCGAGTGCGAGGCACGGCTTAAAGAAAAGCTTGACATATCCTCCCGTTGCATCCCCTTTGAGCAGAAGGAGCTGTCCGACCGTTGCGTAGTTTGCGGACGTCCTGCACATCATATGGTTACATGGGGCAAAGCTTATTAATAGTGTAATATCGTGTTAGCTGTGCTTTACGGATTGTATTATTTATCCTGATTATACAAATACTTTCTGTAATGATTTCCGAATTTATGTATATTATATATAAAACGAAATTTCGTAAAATTTTTCGGAAAATTTCTCAAAACCCCTTGCATTTGCAGGGGGTTTTTGCTATTATAATATGGTGACTGCGACGATATGCGTAGAAGCGGGAGGTTGCCGTGAACATCACGGGTAATTTCCGCCGAGTATGTCCGATCAAAGAACCGGGCGAAAAGTTAATATTGATACTGTGGATATGATGGGTACGCTCATCCAATGTCGTTTTGTACAGTCTTTCGGCCACTTTATGCGGCTGCACCGGAGATACTTTCAGGGGAAGGTATACCGGCTTTTAAAATGAGACATCAAGACACACCCGGTACAGTGTTAAATTGCCTGAAAAGTAATAACAGGAGGCAAAGAAATGGCAGTCAAGACAATGATCCGGATACGTATCAAGGGTTTTGATCCTCAGCTGGTTGACAGCGCAGCGGAAAAGATCGTCGAGACAGCGAAGCGCACGGGCGCTCGTGTTTCGGGGCCTATCCCCCTTCCGACTGACAAGGAGGTCGTAACCATCCTGCGCGCTGTTCATAAGTATAAGGACAGCCGTGAGCAGTTTGAGATGCGTACCCACAAGAGACTTATCGACATCCTTAAGCCGTCCAACAAGACGGTCGAGGCTCTGACAAGTCTCCAGCTCCCTGCCGGCGTCGACATCGAAATCAAACTTTAAGTCGAGGCCAAGTCGGCAAGGGTCAAGTCGGTTTCAAGACCGACCAATAACCTTTCAGGAGGATAAAAGAAAGTGCAAAAAGGAATTATCGCAAAAAAAGTCGGTATGACTCAGCTGTTCGATGATAACGGCTCTGTCGTCCCCGTCACGATAGTCGAAGCGGGTCCTTGCGTCGTCGTTCAGAAGAAGACGGTCGAGACCGATGGCTACGAGGCGGTTCAGCTCGGATTCGGCGAGGCTTCTCTCAAGGGAACCAACAAGCCGTTGAAGGGACATTTCGACAAGGCTGACGTCGGCGTCAAGAAGTTCCTGCGTGAATTCAGACTCGCAGACATCAGCAGTTACTCTGTCGGCGACATCATCAAGGCCGACACCTTCGCCGCCGGAGACATCATTGATGTCGTCGGAACAAGCAAAGGTAAGGGCTACGCCGGTGCCATCAAGCGTTGGAACTCCCACAGCTTGAAGGATACCCACGGTTCCGGACCTGTTCACCGTCATCAGGGCTCTCTCGGTTCGACTTCCGACCCGTCAAGAGTTATGAAGAACAAGAAGATGCCCGGACATCTCGGCGCCGAGAAAATCACCGTTCAGAATCTGACCGTTGTCAAGGTCGATGCCGAGAACAATCTGATAGCCATCAAGGGCGCTATCCCCGGCCCGAAGGGCGGAATAGTTTGCCTGCATGACAGCGTCAAGAAGGCATAAGAGGAGGATATTTAAATGGCTAAGCTTAATGTTTATAATATGGCAGGCGAAGTGGTATCCGAATTTGAGCTGAACGACGCAGTATTCGGAATCACACCGAACGAGGCTGTTCTGCATGAGGCAGTTGTAACCTATCTCGCCAATCAGCGTCAGGGTACACAGTCCACCAAGACCAGAGCCGAGGTTTCCGGCGGCGGAAAGAAGCCGTGGAGACAGAAGGGTACCGGTCACGCAAGACAGGGCTCCACCCGCGCTCCGCAGTGGTATCACGGCGGTGTTGCTCTCGGACCCAAGCCCCGCGATTACAGTAAGTCGATGAACCGCAAGGCTCACAAGCTGGCGATGCTGTCGGCTCTGTCCGCCAAGGTTCAGAGCAAAGAGCTCATCCTTGTCGATTCAATCAACATGGACAGCTACAAAACTAAGACCGTTGTAAATATGCTCAACGCCCTCGATGCGAACAAGAAGGTTCTGCTGGTTATGCCGGAAAAGAACGAGTTCCTCATCAAGAGTGCCAGCAATATTGCCGGTGTTCGTACCGCTCTTTGCAACACAATTAACGTCTATGATATTCTGAACTGCGACAAGTTCGTAATGACAGTAGACGCCGCAAAGAAAATTGAGGAGGTCTACGCACAATGAAATCTGCTCAGGACATCATCCTCGCTCCGGTCATCACCGAAAAGAGCATGACCGGTGTCGGACAAAAGAAATATACCTTCAAGGTAGCTCCGAATGCCGAGAAGATCGAAATCGCCAAGGCGGTTGAAGAGCTTTTCAGCGTAAAGGTACAGAAGGTCAACACCATGCACGTTCTCGGCAGAAAGAGACGTCAGGGTTACAACAGCGGATTTACTCCGAGTTGGAAAAAAGCGATCGTTACTCTGACCGCTGACTCCAAGGGCATTGAGTTCTTCGAGTCGATGGCGTAAGCCAAAATCGTATGGGAAATCAGTCCCGCTAAGCTGATAAGGAGAGTTATTCAAGATGGCAATCAAGAAATACAATCCGACAACTCCCGGTCATCGCCAAATGACAGTAACGGATTACTCCGTACTGACCAAGAAGGCACCGGAAAAGAGCTTGTTGGAAACCAAGAAAAAGTATTCCGGCCGCAACGATACAGGCCGAATCACCGTTCGTCATAAGGGCGGCGGCAACCGTCAGAAGTATCGTATAATCGACTTCAAGCGCGCTAAAATCGATGCTCCCGCAACCGTTATCGCGCTCGAGTACGATCCTAACAGAAGCTCGCATATCGCTCTTATTCAGTATGAGGACGGCGAAAAGTCCTACATTATCGCCCCCGCAGAGCTGAAGGTCGGCGACGTAGTTATGAGCGGTCCCAACGCCGATATCAAGCCGGGCAACGCGCTTCCGTTTACCAACATTCCCGTCGGTACATTCATTCACAATATTGAGATTTATCCCGGTAAGGGTGCTCAGCTTGTAAGAAGCGCCGGCAATATGGCTCAGCTGATGGCTAAGGAAGGTGCCTACGCACTCGTCCGTCTGCCCTCCGGAGAGCTTCGCAATGTTCCCATCGGATGCATGGCGTCCATCGGACAGGTCGGCAACGTTGATTATGCCAACGTAATGCTCGGCAAGGCCGGACGTAAGCGTCACATGGGTGTCCGTCCTGCGGTACGCGGCTCGGTTATGAACCCGGTCGATCACCCGCACGGCGGTGGTGAAGGTAAGTCCCCCGTCGGTCGTCCCGGACCTGTTACCCCGTGGGGCAAGCCGACACTCGGTTATAAGACAAGAGCAAAACACAATCGTTCTGACAAGCTTATAGTCAGACGCCGCGGATAAGGGGAGGAACAAAGATGAGCAGAAGTGTTAGAAAAGGACCTTATATCCAGCCGAAGTTGCTCGCCAGAGTTCAAGAAATGAACAAGACGGGTGAAAAGCGAGTTCTCAAGACATGGAGCCGTTCATCGGTTATTTTCCCCGATTTCGTAGGACACACCTTCGCGGTTCACGACGGTCGCAAGCATGTTCCCGTTTATGTTACCGAAGATATGGTCGGACACAAGCTCGGTGAGTTTGCTCCTACCCGCACCTTCCGCGGACATTCGGGTTCCAAGACGGCCACAACGAAGTAAGGGAGAGAGAAATAATGGAAGCTAAGGCTATATTGAGATATTGCAGAATCTCGCCCAGAAAAGTGCAGATAGTGCTTGACCTCATCCGTAACCAGCCCCTTGACAAAGCTGTTGCGATACTGAAATACACCGGCAAGTCCGCGTGTGAGCCCCTGCTGAAGCTTGTTAATTCCGCGGCTGCCAATGCCGAGAACAACTTCAACATGGACAAGAATAATCTCTATGTCGCAGAGTGCTTCGTCACTCCCGGTCCGACTCTTAAGAGAATTAGACCCAGAGCTCAGGGCAGAGCGTTCAGAGTTCTCAAGAGGACGTCCCACATCACAGTCGTCCTTAAAGAGTACGAAAGCTAAGGAAGGGGGATAAAGATGGGACAGAAAGTTAATCCGCACGGATTGAGAGTCGGAGTCATCAAGGATTGGGATTCCCGTTGGTATGCCAATAAAAAGGATTTCGGCGATCTTCTCGTTGAAGACTTTAATCTTCGCAAATTTGTTAAAAAGGAACTTTATGCCGCAGGCGTTCCCAAGATTGACATTGAACGTGACGCCAGCAAGGTAAAGGTTACCGTTTATTGCGCTAAGCCCGGTATGGTTATCGGACGCAACGGCGCAGGTGTTGACAAGCTTCGCGCCGACCTTGAAAAGATGACCGGCAAGACAGTTACAGTCAACATCGAGGCTATCAAGAACGCCGACGTTGACGCTCAGCTGGTAGCCGAGAACATTGCTTCTCAGCTTGAACGCAGAATAGCGTTCCGCCGTGCTATGAAGCAGTGCATTCAGCGTGCTATGAGACTCGGTGCCAAGGGTATCAAGACTACCGTTTCCGGTCGTCTGAACGGCGCCGATATCGCCAGAAGCGAGTCCTACCATGAGGGTACGATTCCTCTGCAGACCCTTCGTGCCGACATCGACTACGGTTTTGCCGAAGCGAACACCACATACGGTAAGGTCGGTGTAAAGGTTTGGATTTACAGAGGCGAAATCCTCTCGACCGCTAAAAAGACTCCCGTGGAAGGAGGAGCTAAGTAAAATGCTGTTACCGAAACGTGTAAAGTATCGCCGTGTACAGAGAGGCCGTACAAAGGGTAAAGCCCTTCGCGGAAACACTGTCACCTACGGTGATTACGGCTTAGTAGCCCTCGAACCGGGTTGGATTAAATCGAATCAAATCGAAGCTGCCCGTATTGCCATGACCCGCTATATCAAGCGCGGCGGTCAGGTTTGGATAAAGATTTTCCCGGATAAGCCCGTAACACAGAAGCCGGCTGAGACTCGAATGGGTTCCGGTAAAGGTAGCCCTGAGTACTGGGTCGCCGTTGTCAAGCCCGGTCGTGTAATGTTTGAAATCGGTGGAGTTACCGAAGAAGACGCCCGTGAGGCTATTCGTCTTGCAGGCAACAAGCTGCCTATTAAGTGCAAGTTTGTAAAAAAAGAAGTATTGGGTGGTGAGCAATAATGAAAGCGACAGAATTCCGCAAACTCAGCAATGCAGAGCTTCAGGATAAGCTGAATGACCTCAAAGCAGAGCTGTTCAACCTTCGCTTCCAGCATGCGATCAACCAGCTCGATAATCCGGGTCGCATTAAAGAGGTCAAGCGTGACATAGCCAGAGTTAAGACTCAGCTTCGTGTCAACGAGCTTGCCGATGAACAGTAAGAGGAGGGAAAAGCATGGAAGAGCGCAATCTGAGAAAGACACGCACCGGTATTGTCGTAAGCGATAAGATGGACAAGACCATCGTTGTTGCCATCGAGACCCGTGTACAGCACCCCCTTTACAAAAAGTTCGTCAAAAGCACTACGAAGTTCAAGGCTCATGATGAGAACAACGAGTGCGGAATCGGCGACAGGGTTATGATTATGGAAACAAGACCGCTTTCTAAGGATAAGCGGTGGCGTCTCGTAAAAATACTGGAGAAGGCGAAGTAATAGACTTCAGCCCGAAAGGAGGAAACCTCTGTGATACAGATGCAAACCTATCTGAAGGTAGCCGATAACACAGGAGCAAAGGAGCTCATGTGCATCAGAGTTCTCGGCGGTAGCCGCAGAAGGTACGCCAGCATTGGCGATGTTATTGTTGCGTCGGTCAAGAAAGTCACGCCCGGCGGTTCCGTCAAAAAGGGTGATGTCGTCAAGGCTGTCGTAGTAAGAACCAAGAACGCCGTTCGTCGTGATGACGGGTCTTATATCAGATTCGATGAGAACGCAGCGGTTATTATTAAGGAAGATAAGAACCCCGTTGGTACACGTATTTTTGGACCGGTCGCAAGAGAGCTTCGTGAAAAGGAATACCTCAAGATCCTCTCTCTCGCACCTGAAGTTCTGTAATGGGAGGTCGGATTAATGAGTAAGCTTCATGTCAAAACCGGAGATACCGTTATGATTATGTCCGGCCGTGACCGCGGAAACAAAGGAAAGGTTCTGCAAGTTTCCGTCGATGAAAAGAAAGTCATCGTAGAAGGTCAGAATTTCGTAACCAAGCACGTTAAGCCCAGAAGACAGGGTGAGGTCGGCGGTCTGGTACAGGCCGAAGCCGCCATCTATGCCTGCAAGGTAATGCCAGTTTGCCCCAAGTGCGGCAAGCCCACCAGGGTCGGTCATGCTATTGACAAGGATGGAAAGAAAGTCCGCGTCTGCAAGCATAAAGACTGCGGCGCTGAGTTTTAAATAGGAGGAGAGCAAGAGAATGGCAAGACTCAAAGATATGTATGTCCAGGAAATCGCTCCCGCTCTTATGAAGAAATTCTCCTACAAGAGCGTTATGCAGATTCCCCGTCTCGACAAGATCGTCGTCAACGTAGGTTGCGGCGACGCGAGAGATAACGAAAAGATTATGGAAGCCGTTATCGGCGACCTGACCAAGATTACCGGTCAGCATCCCATTGTCTGCAAGGCTAAGAAGTCAGTCGCTAACTTTAAGGTTCGTGAAGGTATGCCCATCGGCGCTAAGGTAACTCTGCGCGGAGAGCGTATGTACGAGTTTATGGACAGATTCTTCAACGTAGCGCTTCCGCGTGTACGTGACTTCAGAGGAATCAACGGTGACAGCTTCGACGGCAGAGGAAACTATGCTGTCGGTATCAAAGAACAGCTTATATTCCCCGAAATCGACTACGATAAGATTGATGCCGTTCGCGGTATGGATATCGTATTCGTAACAACCGCGAAGACCGATGAAGAGGCCAAAGAGCTGCTTAAAGCTTTCGGCGCTCCGTTCGCGAGCTGAGGAGGACTGTAAATAATGGCTAAGAAATCTATGATTAACAAGCAGCATGCTGAGCCGAAATTCTCGACTCGTGCTTACAACAGATGTAAGCTCTGCGGCAGACCTCATGCTTATCTGCGTAAATACGGTATTTGCCGTATCTGCTTCAGAGAGCTCGCTTATAAAGGTCAAATCCCCGGCGTAAGAAAAGCCAGTTGGTAATAGGAGGTTAACAATGAACATTACAGACCCCATCGCCGATTTGCTTACAAGAATCCGCAATGCCAGCAGCGCCAAGCATGATACCGTCGACATCCCCGCTTCCAATATGAAGAAGTCGGTAGCGCAGATCCTCGTCGACGAAGGTTATGTCAAGAGTATGCAGGTAATCGACGACGATAAGCAGGGCGTTATCAGACTGACGCTCAAATACGGCGAAGATAAAACATCCGCAATTACCGGACTTCGCAGAGTCAGCAAGCCGGGACTTCGTATTTACACAAGCTGCGAGAAGATGCCCAAGGTTCTCAAGGGTCTCGGAATCGCTATAGTTTCCACACCGAAGGGCGTTATGACCGACAAGCAGGCTCGCAAAGAGAACGTTGGCGGCGAAGTCCTTGCGTTTGTGTGGTAAGAGAGGGATAAATTATGTCGAGAATTGGTAGAAAACCGATAGTTATCCCCGCCGGAGTTGAGGTTAAGATTGACGGCACAGAAGTAAAGGTCAAGGGCCCGAAGGGTGAACTTACTAATTCTTTTTCTCCGTTGCTCGGTCTTGAACTTAAGGATGGGGAAATATTAGTAACCAGACCTTGCGATGATAAGGAATACCGTTCGCTTCATGGTATGACACGAACTCTTATCAACAATATGGTTGTCGGCGTTACCGAAGGTTTTAAGAAAGAGCTTGAAATCCAGGGCGTCGGTTACCGTGCCGCTAAGCAGGGTACGGATCTTGTTATGAATCTTGGATATTCTCATCAGGTTATCGTAAGTGAAACTGATGATATCAAGATTGATGTTCCGGCCCCCAACAAGATTATTATTAACGGAACCGACAAGCAAAAGGTCGGTCAGTTTGCGGCAGAAGTCCGCGAGAAGCGCCCGCCTGAACCCT
>DCGT01000022.1:0-359 GCA_002315315.1 Faecalibacterium sp. UBA1771 | reverse complement strand
AAGGAAGGCAAGGCCGGTAAGGGCGTAAAGGGTTAAGGAAGGAGTGAGAATATAAATGGTAACTAAGAAAGATAGCAACCAGCAGCGTTTGCTCAGACATCGCCGTGTTCGCGGCAAGGTTTCCGGCATTGAAAGCTGCCCCAGACTGGACGTATTCCGCTCCAATAAGCACATATACGCTCAGATCATTGACGATACAAAGGGTACCACTCTTTGTGCCGCTTCCACAGTCGAAAAGGGCTTTGAGGGTTACACTGGTAACGCAGAAGCTGCCAAGAAGGTCGGCGAAATGATAGCCGAAAGAGCTATCGCTCTCGGAATCGAAAACGTCGTCTTTGACAGAGGCGGATATATTTATC
>DCGT01000039.1:57939-58806 GCA_002315315.1 Faecalibacterium sp. UBA1771 | reverse complement strand
AGGCGTAAACCTGCTCCGTACATAAGGAATTGTTTTATAATCTTGCAACTTTCCAACGAGTCCGCTTATCAAAAATATGAAGAGACCAGTTTTCCCCACGACCGGAAACATTTGAAATTCCAAAATAGTAGTTTCTGTGCTGCTTCAAATCGCTGATTTTGAAATTCTCTAATTCGCAGTCACATCTCTGTTTACTGAATACTGTTACTGCGTCTTTGTTCTGAATCATATTGTTTGTGTGGGCAAGTAGAACAAACCAACAGTGAATAAGAGAATCATAGGCTCTGCGATCACGCTGGTTGAAAGCATCAAACATGACATCAAAATCTAAGTCTCCGGCGAGTTCAAATCCGTCAACATCGAGATTGATTTTACCGCCATGTTCAAGCAAAAGCGCAAGCGTATCCGCCGCAACGTATTCATTGACAACATCTTTTGTCACTGACATAATGTTTTCGCCATCACAGTTTGCGTTGGGATCAAGTCCAAATTTAAGCAGTAACTCTGTAATTTGCGGTAGATATGCACTGTTTTTTGACATATCAAGAAGAGGTTCTTCGTACTGATGCTTTTGATATTCTTCTTCATAGTAACGATCTTCTTCAAAGCAATGATCAGCAAAATCATAACCTGCGCGAGAAACAACATCAGAATCATATTGTTTGTTTCTGATCAAAGATTCTATTGCAGACAAATCCGGCGGTATGATTAAAAGGTGAGATAACAATTCCTCGGATTCTACGGACTTGTGGATTCCTACGTTCAAAAAATCACCTCGTTTCCTTCTAATAAGTACATTATAGCACACTCTAAGCCCCAAAAAATGAACAGAATTAAAAAAGTGGATGTAACTGAAATCCGTTACAT